>CAYWSM010000216.1:0-7777 GCA_964460935.1 uncultured Terriglobales bacterium
AAACACAGTCTGAAGCGGCCTTTGGCAGCCGTCGATGATGCTCATCGACCCCTGCTATGCTGCTCCAGACCTAGAGGTCTTTACCGAAAACCGACTACCGATAACCGACAACCCAACTGAAGTACTGAGAAACTGACGAACCGAGGAACTGAGGAACTTCTTTTCTTTCAATATTTTGCCTCTAACTCTTTCGTTCGCTTGTACATGACGAAAAATCTACCCGTAAGTTGTTGATTCGGCTGATCGAGGGGGATAGGGGGTATTCAAAGAAAGGATGGAATTGAGAAGCCAAGAGGCCACCCGAACGGGTGGCCTCTCTGCCGTTGATAACGACTATCTAGAGGGATTTCCTGCGCAGAGTTCCGAGTCCGATCAGTCCTACGCCGAGCAGCGAGAGCGTTGCCGGTTCGGGAGTAGCAGCGACGAATCCGGGCAGTGTTGGGCTGGACCCAGAGTCGATGAGGCCAATGCCTCCCGAAGTAAAGTTCGTGGCGTTGGTGTAGATGATGACGTCGAAGCTTTTCTGTCCTGGCTGCACGAGCGGGTTATAGAAGTTAATCCCCACTGTGCCGAAGCCGTTGCGGTCAACTCCGAGCGGTTGCACAGTTCCACCGGCGGCGGTCTCTTGGATATTTATCCAAATCGAGTTGTCCCAATCACCGGAGCTGATGGTCTTAATGTCACCGGTCGTGACAGCAATCTGAAATACAAAGAACAGGAATCCCGCGTTGTCACGATACACATCCTCCGCGACCGAGCCCTGGTTCTTGTTGGGATGTTGTGGTGTTCCGAACGCGTAATTCATCCAGCCGGTGGTAGCGACCAATTGCCCCGTAGGCAACGAACCCAAATTATCTGGCGCAACACCAGCAGGCGGCGTGTAGGGAGGCAGCACAGTGGCTGATGCGGATACCGCGACCAGTGCAACCAACCCCAAGAGCAAAACCGAAGCAACGTGTTTCATGTCTTTCTTCCCCAATCCCTTACGTGGGCCAAACATGGGCATGCTCCCACCGGGCTCATCCAAGCGGCAATTGGTCTTTGGAAGGAAACGGATCGTTCTTTGGATAGTGAAACTCGATGCAGCCAGGCTGCCTGTAAGTTGCTGGAAGCAAATCTCTTATCGCGGTGCAGAGAAAGGAGGGAAACTACTTTCCCTTGTTTTATACCACTCCGGAATGCGCCGGACCTCGATTCTGCGCGTAGTTGTGAGTGTTTTTTGTTTTCGGACAGCCGTATTAGCTGGTTTGTTCAGGTTTCTTGAAGGGACAAGTTTCGCGGTGTTCTTCTTCGCGCTGCACCAGATTTTCTGTGACGCTGTCCACAATCTCAAAGCCACAAATTTGGCATCGCGACGAGATGAGGACTCTCTTCTCGCGCCGGCAAAGCTCCCGGCGAAATCCTGGAGTTTGAGATTTTGGAAACACAATCCCCGACTAACACCGATGATAATAGCTTGAGAATACAGGGCGTGGCATGCTTTGACAATCCCCATCAATGGATGGTTCTTCTACTCAGCTTGACTGCTGCCGCACGCTGTCACCTTGTGTGACAGATCCATTGCATGGAACCATTCACCACTATTGTTGGCCGTGGCTGGACGTGTTTGCCTGCAAGATTCCTGCGAACTACAATCTGCCTACTCTCGAAGTGAGGAAGCGATGAGCACTGCAGCAACAACCCCTTCTCCGGAAGCGGTGGGACTCTCAACAGTATCGAGAATTTTCAATGTTTTCTTTTCTCCGGCATCAACTTTTAACGATCTGAAACGCGACTCGAGCTGGTGGGTGGCATGGCTGTTGATCAGCGTGGTTTCGATTCTGTTCGTGGTCGCGATGCAGCAGAAAGTCGGATTTGGGCAGATGATGCAGAACGAAATCAGCTCAAATCCAAAGGCAGCGGAACGGGTCGAAAAACTCACGCCGGAACAACGCCAACAGCAGATGGAGGTCGGAACGGCTTTCACGAAGTACATTTCATATTCGTCGCCGATCATGTTTCTCATCTTTGCGGTAATTGTGGCTGCGGTCCTGATGGGTACGTTCAATTTCGGGACCGGCACGGAGATCAAATTTGGCCTCTCCTTGGCGGTGGTGATGTATGGGTTCCTGCCGGGGATCCTGAAGACGCTGCTGGCAGTGATTTCACTGTACGCGGGAGCGGATCCGGAGGCATTCAATCCGCGCAATCCGGTCGCTACGAATTTGGGGTTCTTTCTGAGCCGGGTGGATCATCCGGTGCTGAATTCGCTGGCATCATCAGTTGACATCTTTGCGATCTGGACGATCATTCTGCTCGGTATCGGCTATGCATGCGTGAGCAAGGTGAAGCGCTCAACATCGATCGGAATCGTTGCGGGATGGTACGTGGTGATCACATTGATCGGGGCGGGATGGACCGCCATTATGGGCTAACCACCCCACTCAACCAAAGAATGGGGCGCCAACGACTACTGCACCATGTTGCGAACCGTGTCCTGGAATCGCGGATCGTTCACGTAGGCTTTGAAGGAGTTGTCTTTGCTGGGATCGGGAAATGGCATACCCGCCGGCATGTTGTCGCGTTTTTCCCATGCTTTTTTCAGATAAGGAATCGCCGAATCGAGATCGTGTAATTCGGCGTAAACGCAAGCAAGGTTGTAGTTGAAGCTGGCATAGTCGGGATCGGTTTTGAGAGCGTCGAGATAGATTGATTTCGCGCGTTGCAGGTCGCCACTCTCCGCGTAGGCGACTGCCTGTCCGTCGATGACCTGGCGCTTGTGCTCGTCGGAAAGTTTCTTCTGTTTGGCGTCGAGTTCGAGGACGCGGTTGTACTCCTCCGCGGCCTGCGAATACCGGTTGGTTGCGCTCAGAAGATTGGCGAGCATGTCGTGGGCGTCGATGTAGTCGGGATCTTCCTTGATGGCGCCACGAAGAAGCTTTTCCGCGCCGGCCACGTTGTGATTGCGAAACTCGACTTCGGCTTTGCGCGCCTTGTCCGCGGCTTTGTTGGTATCGGCGGACGCCAACCCCGCAAATAATAAAACAACTAACAGCACAGAAAGACGACGGAAGTTCGCCACGGCGCCTCCTTACTGGTCCGTCAGTTTAAACCCGGCGAGGATTTTGCTGAAGACCTCCACGTCTTCCTGGAAACTATCGCGCGTGGTGTTCAAGGTCAGCAGATAAATGATGGCGGCGGCATCTTTGCGTGTGCGATAAGCGACGACGACCTGGCGAATGGCGGGTTTCTTCTGGCTGTTACGGTAGGAGAGCACCAGACGCCGAGCGGGAAGAGTGCCCAGGCGCACGGGCATGTTGCCCTCCAGCATCACCGAACCAGAACCGATGAGCGCATCAGGAACGTGATCGAGAACATTGGAGGTAATGCGGTCAACGACAGCGCCGAGCGAAGGCAGGTCGCCGACATCCCACATGGTGTCGAACGCGATGTAACGGTATCCGGGTTCGTGCGTATCCGAAACGCTTGGGGCCGACTCGCCGTTCGCGGCATAGCGAGCGGGAAGTGCGATGTAGAAACCATGCATCGTTTCCGAAGTGCTCGCCATTTCGGCCACCAGGTTGTGCGGCAAGGTCACGGTGAAACCCGCGCCGGTGATGGTGTCGTCTTTGGCGGTGGGCACAGATTGAGCCTGGCTCGACGCGGTAGTCGCGAGCGAGAACATGAGAAGCAACAAGAGTTTTGCGATGATTCGAATCAAAGATTCCCTGATCAGAGTGGCCGTAACTGAGATTCTACCCAGAATGCGCGAGACAGTTGCGTTGACAAAAAGGTTTGATTTAGCCATTAGCGGAGCGTTCCGAAGCTTTCGCGGATTATTGCGTGGTGATGCGAATGAAGCGCAATTCGGGGACACCCTGGTTCCAGTCGGCGGAAATGTGTTCGAAGGTGAGGCGGAACTGGTCCTGCATATTCGGCGTGAGCGGGTGTTCGCGCAAAGTGACCGAATCGATGTATCCGGGCCGCTGCTGAAGGATGGTGAGGTTTTGCGTCTGGCGATCGACTACCTGTCCGAGCGCATTACGGAACACGGCCTCAACCAGCGCGCCGGTCACGGTCTTGCTTCCCATGTTGGCAATCTGGCCTTCGAGATAATAGACGCTTACTCCGGCGAAGTTCTTCGCCTCGCTGGCGTGGACATCCATAACTTTCAGGTTGGCGGAATAGGGGTCCTCGGGAGCGATCCCGGTCTGCGGCTGCTGATTATGGCTGAGCACAAAGGCAACAGTGAGGCCTACGAGAATGACGGCGGCGCCAATGAAGAGCGGCATCCGGTTATGGCGTTCTTCGACTTGCGGGGTGGAAAACGGGGTCCCCATACAGGATTGATTCTCAACAGGGGAGAGAAGCGAGTCAAATGAGATTGGTAATTGGGTAATTTGTAATTTGAAAACCGGTGGAACGGGCGAGTTGTTACTCGCCCGCTACCGTGAGTCCGTCGATGCGCAGCGTGGGACTCGCGACAGAACCGCGGAATTCCAGCTCGCTGGCGATTTCCGAGATGTTGAACAACATGTCTTTCAAGTTGCCGGCCACGGTGATTTCCTCGACCGGATAAGTCAATTGTCCGCCGGAGATCCAGAGGCCGCTGGCTCCGCGGGAGAAGTCGCCGGTCACGAGGTTCACGCCGAAGCCCATCAGTTCGGTGACGTAGAGTCCTTCTTTCACATCGCCGATGAGCTGCTCGCGGGTGCGCGTGCCAGGCTCGAGGAAGAAATTTCCGACGCCGATGCCGGGAGTGCCGGCGAGTCCGCGCGAGGCGTTGCCGGTGGTGGCAAGCTTGAGCTTCTTGGCCGTGTAGGTGTTCAGCAGGTACGACTTGAGCTGTCCTTTTTCGATCACGACGGTGCGGCGGGTAGGAACACCTTCTCCGTCGAAAGGTGAAGTCCCGAATCCGCCTTTCATGGTGCCGTCATCGATGACCGTGATGTTGTTGCCTGCGATCTTTTCGCCCAACTTGCCGGCGAGGAACGAAGCGCCGCGATAGACGGAGTCTCCGTTAACGGCTTCAGCGACATGCTCGAGTAGCGCGCGGGCGACCAGTGGATCGAAGATAACCGGAACTTTCGCGGTCTTCACCTTGCGAGCGCCGAGGCGGCGAAGTGTGCGCTGGGCGGCGATTTTGCCGACTTCCTCAGGATTTTCGAGCAGCTTGATCGAGCGCGCGACGGAGTACCAGTAATCGCGCTGCATGTTGCCTTGCTCATCTTTTGCAACGGGAACCGCGGAGACTGAACAGTAGGAACGCTGGTAGTCGCCGATGAATCCGAGAGAGTTGGCGAAAACTTTGCGGCCGTCGGCAGCGTCGAACGATCCACCTTCGGAGTTGGCAATGCGCGAGTCTGCGGACGTGGCGGCCTTTTCGCAGCGGCGGGCGTAGTCGATGCGGTCTTCGTTCGAGAGCGAGTAAACGTCGCGATGGTAGAGATCAAGATCGCCGGAGATGGAGCCGAGTTCGGACTTGTCGGGCAGTCCGCCGAATTCGTCTTCGGAGGTGATGCGCGCGAGAGATGCGGCGGAGCTGACGAGCTGGTCGAGTCCAGCGGGCGAGAAGTCGCTGGTGTACGTGCTGGCGGTGCGCTTGCCGAGGAAGTAGCGCACGCCGAGAACCTTGGCGCCGGATTCTTTGAGGGTCTCGACCTGGCCGAGACGTACGACGGTGGAGAACTCGTTGCCCTCACGGACAACTGCTTCAGCAGCGGAAGCGCCGGATTTCATGGCGCGGGAGACAACATCGGATGCTAGTTCTTTGAGGTCCATTTGCTTTTTTAGCTTTGTTTATTAACTACGGATTCGACGGATTTTACAGATTCCTACGGATCTCTTTTTTGAGATTCTCGGGCATCGGCTCCGGTGGTAATCCTCGAAACTTCTTATGTTCGTTATCAAGAAAAATTCGACGGAACTGCGGGTGATCTCCGAAGTTCAGTAAAAGGCCAACTTCCATGTCTGTTGCTCTCAAATAATGCCGGAGCTGCGCTTCGTGAATACGCTCAATCGTTCTCGCAACCTTGAGTTCCAGGATGACCAAGTCATTAACGACAATGTCGGCAAAGAAAACACCAACCTTTTTGCTTCTGAAAAACACCGGAACTGGTTTCTGTCTTTCTACTCGAAACCCGGCTTCGACTAGCGCTATTTGCATGGCTTCCTGGTAAACAGATTCAAGAAAGCCATGGCCTAACTCGTTGTACACATCGTAGAAGATTCCAATGATCTTCTCAGTAAGCGCTTCTTGCTTGAGCATGCTCAAGCGTTACCAGAAAGCAGCCTACGAATCTTGTGACCTGCCACGGAATTTCACGAAAAATGTTGATTGAAAATTCCCAAAGTGAAATCCGCAGAATCCGTCCGATCCGTAGTTAATCTTTTTACCGCTGCGCGGCCACTGGTTCTTTTGCGGCCGCTTCTTCCTTGAATCGTCTCACGCTGTCCACGATGACGGCGCGGGCGGCGGCGGCGTCTTTCCAGCCGAGCATCTGCGTGCGCTTGCCTTCCAGATCTTTGTAGATCGAGAAGAAGTGCGAGATCTCGCGCATCACGTGCGGGTAGATCTGCGTGAAGTTATGCACTTCCTGGTAGCGCGGATTGTGGCGCGGGACAGCGAGAACCTTTTCGTCCTTCACTCCCTGGTCGATCATCTCCAGCATGCCGATGGGCCGCACTTCGATGAGGCATCCGGGGAAGCTGGGATCGTCGACGAGCACGAGCACGTCGAGCGGATCGCCGTCGCTGGAGAGCGTCGAGGGAAAGAAGCCGTAGTCGCCGGGATAATGCACGGATGAATAGAGGCTGCGGTCGAGACGGAAGACGTGCAGCTTCTTGTCGTATTCGTACTTGTTCTTTTCGCCGAACGGAATTTCGATGACGGCGTTCACGAGTTCGGGGCAATCTTCGCCAATTGGTAAATGTAAATAATCGAGAGACATTTGCTTTCTTTCAGCTTTTTATTAACCACGGATTGGACGGATTTTGCGGATCCTGACGGACAAGAATTGAGAGAAAAAGCTCGAAGCAAAAAAACTAAAGAGAATCCGTCTGAATCCGTACTATCCGTCTAATCCGTTGTAAATCTTTTGCTTTACTCTCCCGTACCGCCAACGGTAATGCGGTCCACCTTTAGCGTCGGGATGCCGACGCCTACCGGGACGGACTGGCCGTCTTTGCCGCAGGTGCCGATGCCCTCGTCGAGCTTCAGGTCGCTGCCGACCATCGAGACGCGCGTCAGCACGTCGGGACCGTTGCCAATCAGCGTGGCGTTCTTAACGGGAGCGGTAATCTTACCATCCTCGATCATATAGGCCTCGGAGGCGGAGAACACAAACTTGCCGTTGGTGATGTCCACCTGACCGCCGCCGAAGTTCACAGCGTAGAGGCCCTTCTTCACCGATCGGATGATGTCGTCGGGCGAATCGGTGCCCGCCAGCATGTAGGTGTTCGTCATGCGCGGCATCGGGATATGCTCGTAGCTTTCGCGGCGTCCATTGCCGGTGTTGGCGATGCCCATCAGCTTCGACGAAAGCTTGTCGCTGATATAGCCCTTCAGGATGCCGTTTTCGATCAGGACCGTTTCGTTCGTGGGGTTGCCTTCGTCATCGACGTTCAGCGATCCGCGGCGCGAAGGAACGGTGCCGTTATCGACGACCGTGCATTTGTCGCTGGCGACGCGGCGGCCCACCATGCCGGTGAACGCCGAGGTGCCCTTGCGATTGAAGTCGGCTTCAAGGCCGTGTCCGATGGCTTCGTGCAGCAGGATGCCGGGCCATCCGGGACCGAG
>CAYWSM010000217.1:0-4429 GCA_964460935.1 uncultured Terriglobales bacterium
GACGAGTATGAGGAGAAAATCTCCAACCTGCTGTCTCGCGCATACGAACACGACAAAAACGACTCGCGTCGAAATTCACAATGGGACGATGCTAAGAATGCATTAAAAGGACACGACTACTACCTGCTGGTGATGTTGCAGGTATAGGAAAGTGCGTGTCTCCACTCTTAACCAGATATCCAGATACCCAGATACCGAGCTAACTGGTCCACTTGAAACCTGAAACCCGAAACTTGAAACTATCTCCGTGTCCATTGCCCAAAACCTAGAACACATCCACTCCCGCATCGCGGCCGCCTGCCGCCGCTCGCAACGCTCCGCAGAAGAAGTAAATCTCATGGCCGTCTGCAAAACCTTCCCTCCCGACGCCATCCGCGA
Organism: uncultured Terriglobales bacterium; assembly: GCA_964460935.1. Lineage (GTDB taxonomy): Bacteria > Acidobacteriota > Terriglobia > Terriglobales > Acidobacteriaceae > DATMXP01. Next base: position 379 of record CAYWSM010000217.1, read on the forward strand.
AGCCCACTCCGCCGGACAGCGCCTCTTCGGCGAAAACCGCGTGCAGGAATTTACCTCGAAAGCGGCAGACGTCGCGGATCTGACCAACCTGGAGATCCACATGATCGGCCACCTTCAATCCAACAAGGCGAAGAAGGCCGTCGAACTTTTTCACGCCGTCGATTCCCTCGATTCCGTCAAGCTTGGCAATCAACTCAACGCTGCCGCCCGCGAACTCGGCAAAGTGTTGCCTGTCCTCATCGAGATCAACACCGGAGGCGAGGAAGCCAAGTCCGGACTCTCCATCGACTGGACCGAACTTGAACCCGTCTTCGCCGCCGCGCCCTCCTGGACTAACCTCCGCGTTACGGGCCTCATGACTGTCCCCCCGTTTACCGGCGACCCCGAGGGAGCGCGCCCCTACTTTCGCCAGCTTCGTGAACTCCGCGGCGAAATCGCCCGCCGCAACCTGCCTGCCGTGTCGATGGACACGCTTTCCATGGGCATGTCGCACGACTTCGAAGTCGCCATCGAGGAAGGCTCTACCTGCATCCGCATCGGCACCGCCATCTTCGGCACACGTCCGAAACCTGCTCCCAGCGAACAAAAGCGAGCATGAAAAAAGGCGCAGCCGCAGCTGCGCCTCACACGCAAAGAAAACCTAGGAACCGATATGAATCACCGAAGGGGTATCTGGCTGTGGACCGCACGGTTGGTTCAACCCATTAACTACGTTGTACGGGAGGTCCGTCTTTAGGTTGTTCGGAATCGGCGGCGGATTGGTGGGCCAGGTTTGTCCGGCTCGCAACGAAACCGTCTGATTCGAATACACAGGCAGGCTCGGACAACTTCCTGTACAGAGTGTGCAGTCCGCGGTGGCACTGAACTGCAACGACTCCCCCGGCGGAACGTTCTGATTCGATGCCGGAGGTATGCTTACCGTATACATGTTGTTCTTCTCCTTACCTCATGATGAAAGGCCCTACGAACCGATGTGAATCACCGCTCCCACCCGATTTTTCTCCGCGTTTGTGGCTCACTGCGTTCAACAATTGTGTATCTGCTCCCGGTCTTGACTCTATTTCAGCCCTTTGAGCCCCGGATCTCCCAGCACAGACTGCATTTCCGGATCACCCTTAACCTGCTCTATCGGATATCCCTTCTGCAGCCCCTGCTTTAAATAGTTGATCGCGTGCTTGCGATCGCCGAGAAGTTCATATGTCTCAGACACTAACACCAGAACATTCGGATCGGCCGGAGCCAGCGCCAGCGCCGTCCCCACATAGCTCTTCGCCTGCTCTGGCTTGTTTTTCGCCAGCAGCACCGCCAGTAACGCTTGTGCCGACGCGTCCTTTGGTTTCAGTCGGATCTGCTGTTCGATAAGAGACTGCATCTTCTGTCGCGCGTTTTCTGCTTTGTCCTCCTGTTTCAACCAGCCGTAGGCTAGCCACAGGTTGTTCCAGACCTGATAGTCATTCGAGTTCAATTCCAGCGCTTTCTCCGTCATCGCCGCCGATTCCGCATAGCGCTGTTCACTCAGATAAAGATTTCCCAGGTTCGCATACGCCGCATAGCTTGGACCAAGCTCGATCGACTTCCGCAGTGCCTTCTCCGCCTCGCCGCGCAGGTTCGGATTCGCCCAGTCCAGATACGTGGCGCCCATGTTCATGTAAACCTGGGCGTTATCCGGCGTAAGCTGCAACGCTTTCTTGTACTGATCGATCGACTGCTGATATTTGCCCTGCCGGTCGTAAAAGTTCCCCAACTCGTCATACGCGTCCCACGAATCGCTCTGCAGTGCCGCGGCCTTCTTGTAGGCATCCTCTGCATCGGCCACCCGGCCCGAACTTTCATAGGCATGTGCCAGCCCGCTCAGCGCCGAACCTTCCCGCGGATTCAGCCTTAGCGCCTGCTGATATTCCTGCAGCGCCAGGTTGTCATGTCCCAGCATCGCGTGGATTCGTGCCAGCGTGACGTGCACCGCCGGAATTTTGTTGTCGAGATCCACGGCCCGTTTCGCGTTCGCCAGTGCCTCATTCAACCACTTCGGATCCTGGTCCACGCGGTTCTTCAGCCGATACGCCTCTGCCAGTTGCGCGTATCCCAGCGCGAATCGCGGATCGTCCCTCGTCGCGTTCTGCAGCGCGTGAATGGCCTGGTCGAGATTCCCGGCCTTGTCATATCGCTGCATGTAACCTAATGCGCTCAGGTAGGCCTCATACGACGCCGGATTCACCGACCCACCCGTGGCGCGCAGCATTTCGGCCGTGACTTTGATGTTCATCAGCCGTGCCAGCCGTGCCACAGCTTCGTTCTGCACCATCGACAGATCTCCGGCCGCGTCCTCCACTTCAGCCGAACCGAGCTGCCGCATATTTGTCGTGTCGATTAAGCTCACATTCAGCCTTACCGCTGTGCCTTGCCGCGACACGCTCCCCTTAACGACGAGGTTGGCCCCGAGCTTTCGCAGCGCCGTCTCCGGATCGGTAATGTTCAGCCGTCGTACCTCCGAAGCGGGAATCACCCACAGCGACTGGTTTCCCACATCCAGGTTCGACAACTTGCCCGAGAGTGAATCCATCATTCCCTCGACGAAAGCTTCGTTCTGTGGATTGCCTTGAATGTTGTCGAACGGGAGCACGGCCACATGCTTTTCGCCGCCGCTGCCGCTAAACCAACTGCGCACCGCATCGCGGTTTCCGGGAATCAACAGTGGTGCTAGCGCCAGTACCACGACGACCACAGCCCCGGCGGCGATCTTACGCCAGCGTCTTTTCGGCTTCACTGGCATCCATGCCGCACGCGACGCCTCCTGCATCGCCGACCTCAACACCGTGCGTTCCCAGCGCCGGCTCGGCTCGGTGGCAGGTGCGCCGCCCGATGCCAGCCTCACCTCTTCCAGGTCGCGTAACATCTCGCCGCAACTCTGGTAACGCTTCACCGGATCTTTCGACAGCGCGCGATAAATGACGCCCTTCAGCCCCGGCTGAACTCCCTCCAACTCTCCCGGCGAGTCGTTCACGATCGCCACGGCTGTTGCCGCCAGCGTTTCCCGCAGGAACGGATTCGCCCCGGTCAGCACCTCCGCCATCACCACGCCGAGCGACCAGATATCCGTCCGCTGGTCTGTTGGCTTTCCCAGCGACTGCTCGGGCGACATATAACTGACCGTCCCGGTTGCGCCCACGCCCACCGTCACCGTCTCTTCGGCGATACGCGCCAGCCCGAAATCGACGATCTTCACCAGCCCGCTGCTGGTCAGCATGATGTTGGAAGGCTTGATGTCGCGATGGACGAACCCGCGGGCGTGCGCCTCTGCCAGTCCGCTCGCGATCTGTATAAAGATATCCAGCGCTTCCGTGAGCGGCATCGGTCCCTTCGCCAGCCGAGTCGCCAGCGAGTGCCCGTCGTAGAACGCCATCACGATGAAGCTGCGGCCGTTCGAGGCCTCTTCAATCCCGTGTACGACGCCAATATTCGGATGATCGAGGATCGAGGCGATCTGCGCCTCGCGCAGGAATCGCGACCGGCTGATCTCGGTATAGCCCAGGTCGGACGGCAGAAACTTCAATGCCACGGTGCGCCCGAGCTTGCAATCTCGCGCCTTATAAACGACGCCCATACCGCCTGCGCCCGCTAGACCGATGATCTCGTAGTTCGACGCTACGACGTCGCCGATCTCCAGCGCACTCTTCGGGCCGGCCAAGGATCTCCTCCTCGAATAAACCTGTGGAAACTACTAAGAACGGAGTGGCGATTAGCTTGTCATAAGTTGAGTCTCGGCACAACTAAAGAGGTCACGCAGTTTGCACAGAACAAATTGGCTGGCTGTTGGCGTCCTCTATCGCCGCCGTCATTAGACAGGCACTCCACATATCAACATACCCAACGATAGCGGATAGTAGATCACGTCGCGTATCGGCGCCAGAGTAATTCCGATAGTAGCTGTATCAGACAATCGCTTCTTGTCCACCATGAGCTTGTATCAGGCGCCGCCGTTGCCATTTTCTTTTTCTCTCTGTTTTTCCGTGATCTCTGTGTTGCCCGCAATCTGCCGACGTAACCACGAACT
>CAYWSM010000218.1:0-9765 GCA_964460935.1 uncultured Terriglobales bacterium
GGCAGGATCGCCATGATCTGGTTGATATCGAGCGTTGCAGGCGCCGCGGATTCCGTCGCAACTGTGGTGGTTTCACTCATAACAATCTCGCTGGATGACACTGGGTTTACAGCGACCCGGCCAAACGCGCATTATAACGAATTCGCATGAATGCCCCATCCACGAAGAGATCGAATGGCGGATTTGCAACGCCGAATCGTTCTGCTGCGCTAACCGAATACCTGCAACCTCGCCTGTCCGCGATGGTGAATTTGATTCGCGAGACGGTTGAGCGCGAGTCGCCCAGCCACGATAAAAGTTCCGTTGATATTCTTGGCAAATACCTCGCGGATATTTTTCGCTCGGCCAACGCCCGCGTCACCATGCACCGGGACGAAAATTTTGGCGATCACCTGCAAGCCGACTTCGAAGGTGCAGGCCAGGATCGCGTACTGTTGCTGGGGCATTTCGACACCGTCTGGGATGTGGGCACACTGAAGTCGATGCCGTTTCGCGAAGAGAACGGAAAACTCTTCGGTCCGGGTATTCTCGACATGAAAACCGGAATCGCGCAGATGCTGTTTGCGATCGATGCCTTGCGCGCTTCGCGAGGTAAATTGCCGCGTCCAGTCACGGTGTTGCTGGTGACCGATGAGGAAGTAGGAAGCGAGTCGTCGCGGAAGATTACACAACAGATTGCGAAAGAGTGTACCGCCGTCTTTGTCTTGGAGCCATCCTTCGGACCGCACGGCGCTCTGAAGACCGCTCGCAAGGGTGTCGGAGACTACACGATTCGTGTGCATGGAAAAGCGGCACACGCGGGACTCGATCCCACGAAGGGTGCAAATGCAATCCTGGAGTTGTCGCGACAATTGCTGAAGGTGGAGAAATTCAGCAATCCTGCACAGGGCGTCACCGTGAATCCGGGAATAATTCACGGGGGCACTCGGACGAACGTTGTGCCGGCGGAGGCGAGCTGCGAGATTGACGCGCGGATTACGAAGTACGCGCAGGAGGCGGCGCTCGACAGGAAATTTCGCTCACTTAAAGCAGTAAACAGAGGTTGCACGGTTGAGGTTGAAGGATGCATCAACCGGCCGCCAATGGAGCGAACGGACGCAGTCGCAAAGTTGTTTTCTCTGGCGCAAAAACTCGGAAGAGAGTCAGGGCTCAAGTTGAAGGAAGCTGCCGTGGGCGGAGGATCGGACGGGAACTTCACGGCTGCCGTAGGTGCTCCAACTCTGGATGGCCTGGGAGCCGTCGGGGAAGGCGCGCATGCAATCAATGAGTCGATAATGATCGATCAGCTGATCCCACGGACGGTGCTTTTAGCACGACTCATCGAAGAGGTTTGAGATGCATGACTTCTCGAAATTCGAGTGCCTCACCTTCGACTGCTACGGCACGTTGATCAATTGGGAGACGGGAATTCTGGCGGCGCTGAAGCCGCTTCTCGCCGCGCACAATCGGGAGCTTGGCGACCAGAAACTCCTCGAGCTGTACGGCAATCTCGAAGCGCAAGCCGAGGCTGGCGAGTATCGCTCGTATCGGCAGATCTTGCGATTTGTTACGCAGCGAATCGGCTCGCGCCTGTCATTTGCGCTGCACGAAAACGAAATCGATACCCTGCCCAATTCGTTACCGCGCTGGCCTGCCTTTCCCGACACGGTCGAGGCACTGCAACGGCTGAAGTCACGGTACAAGCTGGCGATCATCTCGAACACTGACGAGGATCTGTTCGCGGAAACCGCGAAAACGCTGGAGGTGCCGTTCGACTTCGTGATCACCGCGCAACAGGCCCACAGTTATAAGCCATCGCATCACAACTTCGAACTTGCATTGCAAACAATTGGACTGCCGCGCGAGAGAATTCTTCACTGTGCGCAAAGCATCTTCCACGACATCGTGCCGGCCAGGCAGTTGAGCATCGCCAATGTCTGGGTAAATCGGAGAGCGGGACGCGCAGGCTCGGGAGCAACACGCCCTGCGCAGGAAACACCCGACCTGACGGTAATGTCACTGAAAGAACTGGCGGATCTGGCTACCGCATAAAAGCTAAGCCACTGCTTTAGTGGCGCGAACTTGCAGGCGCACTCCCTCTCTGCGCTGCAGATAGGCAACAATTTCGAACAGATTATTCGCCGTCGGATTTCCCCTTGGTCCGAACATCTGGTGTAGTGTCTTGACGTGAAGCCCCGTTTTCTTTGCCAGTTCAGGAAAGCCAATCGTCGAATTGATGTAATCGCGAAGTAGTTCTTTGCCGAGCGCGACCTCTCCTGCCAGCAGGCTTTCGACGGCATCGCGAAGTAAGCCCTTGCGGAAGGCGGCATCCCGGCGAACACGCGCCTGAATCGTTTCTCGAAAATCACGAGTCAATGTCATGCTGTTCACCCCTGTGATCGCTTGCGATTTTTGTAATCTGCCCATCGCTCAATTGCTGTCTCGATATCGCGCTGTTGCTTTTGCTTGGTGCCACCACCAAGAAGAATCACCAAAGTGTCTCCATCATTGCCGAAATAAACGCGATATCCTGGACCGAAATCAATCTTGAGTTCAGATACACCAGATCCAACCCCTTTTGCGTTGGACACATTGCCTAGCCCGAGGCGATAGAGAGCAGTCGTGACCTCTTGCAGCTTCCGGCTTCAGACGATTGAACCAATCACGAAACGGGCTATGATTCTTCTGGTCCACATATTCGCGGATTTCCAGCATTTACATAATGGTAACATATATTTTACTATTTCAAAAGGCCGCGACTCGGCTCCAAACTGCAGCCGTCATGCTCGCAATCGTCACTCTTCTCAGTTCAGTCGCAAACTGCGCTCCCGTGCAGACTGCGGGACAGGAAACGAAGCTCACCCGCCCCGTTTATCAGTACACGCTGCCGCCCGACAAACTTGCGAAGTCCGCTGCCCTGCGCACTACGCGGATTCGCGTCCTGATCGTTGATTCGATCTACGGCGTCGCATTGCTTCTGCTGTTTCTGTACGCACGCTGGAGCGCTTATTTCCGCGACTTATCCGAGCGTGCTTCCGACCGACTATTTGTACAGGCATTGGTTTTCGTGCCGCTCTTCATCGTCACGTTAACGGTGTTGCAGCTCCCTAGTGCGATCTACAGTCATCATTTGTCGCTGAGTTACGGATTGTCAGTCCAACGCTGGCCGTCATGGTTTGCAGACTGGGGAAAGGGCTTGGGAGTGGAAGTTGTTGGCGCTACGCTGATCTTGTGGCTGCTCTATAAGATCATCCGTTGGAATCCGCGTTGGTGCTGGCTCTACTTTTGGGCAGCCGCGCAGGTCATTATGGCGTTTGTGGTGTTCATCGCGCCGGTGGTTCTCGATCCGATGTTCAACAAATTCGAGCCTCTCGATAAGACCAACCCCGAACTGGTGACGAAGATCGAAGAGGTCGTTCATCGTGGCGGCCTCGCCATTCCGCGCAGCCGCATCTTCGAAATGAAGGCCAGCGAGAAGACCAATGAACTTAATGCTTACGTCACCGGTTTCGGGGCGACCAAGCGTGTCGTGGTCTGGGACACCACGGAACAAAAAATGACTGTCCCGCAGACGCTCTTCGTCTTCGGCCACGAGATGGGCCACTACGTTCTGGGTCACGTCTGGAAAGGAATGTTGTTCTTTTCGGCGCTCACGCTGCCGATTTTCTATCTCGGATACCGAATCGGCATCTGGTTGATTCGGAGCAAGGGTGCGGCCTGGCGTGTCTGGAACATCGGGGACTTGGCGTCACTACCGGCTCTGATATTGGTCGTAGGTGTGTTGTCGTTTCTGGCCGGCCCCGCGTCGAGTGGATTCAGCCGTCTCATCGAGCATCACGCCGATATCTACGGTCTGGAAGTGATCCATGGCCTAGTGCCGGACTCCAATCAGGCTGCTGCGCAATCGTTCCAGGTGCTGGGAGAGAATTCGCTCTCGTACCCGTATCCCAACCGATTCTTCACATGGTGGTTTGCCGACCATCCGCCCATCGCCGACCGGGTTCCGTTCGCCGCCAATTACGATGCCTGGTCGCCGGGCCACTCTCCACAGTTTGTGAAGTGAAGCAGTTCGGCTGTACTTGCGGCAACTCGCGCCAGACGTGTATTCTCCCGCCACTTACCAATTGAGGTGAATCATGAAGCGTCGGGCTTTGGTAATTGTGGCAGTCGCGGTATTCGCAACGTCGTTGGCATGGGGTCAACAGGCTACGGTAAAGGTTCAACCGGCCGATCAGATGGCGAAGTTTCTGCCCGCAACCGTATTTCTGGACGGCGAAAACGTTCCTACCCAGAAACGGAATGCTGTACTTGTAGAGGCTGGTGGCAAGAAGGCCATCATCTCGTTGATTGATACTAGCGGATATAGCTCGGCCTACCAGCAGAAGTACACCGGGGTGATCCTCACGCAAGGCACCGTGAAGCTCGGCTCCACATCACTCACGCCCGGCGCATATGGATTCGGCGAGACTAAAACCGGCGAGCAGGATCAGGCGGTCGTCACGCTCCACATTTACGATATTGGGGGAAAGGAACTAGCCCAGATTCCGACCGAACGTGAAAAGGACATGAAGGGTGTGCGTCCGTTGCAGGTTAAGGTGGCCGACGGGGCAGCGAGCCTGTATCTGGGGCCGTATCATGTTTCGCTCGCGCCAGGCGAGTAACAGGTCATCGTCATAACGACGCCAAGGGCACGGAATTCGGCTGTGCCCTTTTCATTTCCACCGCGCTTCGGTTGCGCTGCAGCCACTTCCAGACCAGGAAGTAGCAGATACCGCCCACGACATTATGGCCCAGGTTCCACGACACTCCATGCGCGCACAGGTAATCAGAAACGCTCAGGCGTAACACGTCAAAGGCGAATAGGCCGATAGTGAATTCCAGCAGCGTCACAACATTATTAGTGATGCTGCGAGATCGTATCCACAGAAAGGCCAGCGCCCCACACCAGACGTCCGCAAATGTGCAGGCGATCACGTAACGATATACGTGTCCGTTCCATAACAGCGTATCGCTGCTGATGCGCTGCATGTTTATGCCCAGCAGCGCATCAATGCGAAGGTTGGCCTCCGAGGTCACATAGCGAAGCCAATCCCAGCGGAACTGGTAACACATCAGCACGCCAACACCGGCGAGAAAACAACGAAGAACAAAGCCAGACTGAATCCAATCGCGCTGCGGATTGGGCGCAATTGTCCAAGTCTGGCTGGAAGTCGCTGCCATCGAAAGAGGTTGTTACTTCCGGAAACGGCGAATCATGGAAGATCCGAAACTGAGTGCGAGCAGGGTCGCGAAAGCGATTTCGCCGCCACCCTTGTCATTCGTACCGCCGCCGGCGCCGTTGGATTCGTTGCCGGGGGACGAAGAAGAGGAAGACTTATCAGAAGAGGTTCCTGTGGTGCTGTTGTTTCCACTCGGCTCGCCAACGTTTCCGCTACTCGTTTCCGTGCCGGTATTGCCGGATTGCGCGTTACCGCTCTGGCTTCCTGTCGCGGTCCCGCTGGTGCCCCCCGTGGCGGTTCCATTATTTCCGGTGTCGGTTTGCGGCGAGTTGGACGATCCTTGATCGGTGGGCGAACCAGAGCTTGTATTCTGGCCGCTCGTGGTACCGGGAGTATTCGTCTGATCGCCAGTACTGCTCGACGATCCACTCGTGGAACCGCCGGTCTGGCCCAGCGCGATGGTCACGCCGAGGCTAAGCAAAGCTATTAGCAGAAGCTTGCGCATGGACTCTCCTACCTGCAAAGGTCTATCACCGGCCTACGCTGTTCCGAGAAGCCGGGCGATGTGTTTCCGATGAAGCGGGAACACAACGAGATGCCATGCGGAACGAGGTCCAGAGTCGCTGAACTAGACAAAAAATGCCATGCTCTTTCGAGCATGGCACCCATTTACAGCTTGTCACCGGATTACGGAACGTTAACGCGGATCGAGTTCGATTCGATGCCGGCTGCAACCAAGGTTAGGTTGTAAGCTCCGTTTGGCACGTTCGGCGGAACGTTGAACAGCGTGGACATCGGTGTGTTCGGCTTAATGCTATGCGTGCTGTCGTCGTGCGTAAGGGTCCAGTAGACCTGGCCAGTGGAGATGTTGGTGAGCTTCACCAGCGGGAAGTTCACGGAACCCTGGTAGTCGTCACCGTAGCCAACCGCTTCGGAGAGACCGTTCAGATTCCTGCCAAAGATCACGTTGTTGATGGAAGCAGCGTGCAAGTGGGTTGACGATGACAAGATCAACGGTTTGGCGGACCCAACGATGCCTGGCGCCGGGGTGTACACGTAAACGGTTGTGTCAAAGTCCGTGTACGCGATCTGGCCGGTTGGCAGAACAAACAGGTGTCCTACGAAGGAAGAGTCAGCCGGGCAGACTCCCGGAGGATTCGGGGCATTCGCCAGCGTGTTCGTGTCGGGATTGTATTCCATGAACTGGCAGCCGCTCTGGAACAGTCCAGGGCTGAGCTGGGCCAGAACCAGGCCGTTCGGCTCGAGCGCCGCCGGTCCGTCCGCCTGATCGAGTCCGTTCGGAGGAGTCGGTCCAGCCGCCCAGGTATTCGAGGCGACGTCATACACGGCACTGGCGGAAACACTTCCGCCGAGCTGAAACACCTTCCCGTTGAACATCTGGATCGCAGCACCGAGTTCCTGGTCGGCTTGTTGCCAGAGCTGGGTCGGGAGTTCCGCGGCGCAGGACCAGGTGCCGGTCGTGTAATCGTAGAGTTCCGAGCTCTTCAAGCTGCCGCCGAAGCAGTTCGCGTTTCTCTGCAGGTCGACCATGAGCACCTTGTCGTTCCACAGCAGGTTGTAGCCGGCTTCGTCGTTACGGATCGCCAGAACGTTGCCGGAGGGAGTCCAGGTGTTCGGACCGCCGTAAATAGCGGTCTGCTTAGTGCAGCAGTTGGACTGGAGCAGCTTCGAGTTGGGCAGGATCACGGTCTGGGCGTCGCCGATGCTGGTCCAGCCGGAAGGAGGAGTATTGGAAGCCCATGTGAACACGTTGCCGTTGTAGGTCAGCACGGCGCCCAAATTCGTCCAATCGGCTGAGCCAAAGTTGTACTCGCCGCCTTCGATGACGACGGTGTGACCGTCCATCATGACCTGCGAACTGAAGAAGAAAGGAGAATAGTTGGAGGGCATCGACCCTGCCGAACTCCATGTTCCATTGACATAGCTGCCGGTCGCGTCCGGTGTCAGAACCCACCAATTGCGGGCGTTTCCACCTTGATCTTCATGGAACAGGATGCGGCCGTCACGCAATTGGAGCATCGGGCCAACAGGGGCTGGGGCAGGATGGGTTAAGGTTGTCCAGCTTTGTGCTCCGGCCAGTGAAACCATGGCCAGCAGCACCGCTGAAACCATCGCAAATCTTGTACATAGCTTCATTTTTGTGTCTCTCCTCTAGGTCTGCTCGACGCGAAGTTTTTGTGTCTACGCGCGACGAGTTGGCAATGAGCCCGCTCGCGGCAGAATCACTGAACATAATCACCACGGCCAAGCGGCCGTAGCAGGAACCAAGCTAAATTCTGAAGAACCCCACTACCAGGCAACGAACTCACGACGAAAAACACCCGCGAGACCGACAAGATCGCTGCCCAGCAACATCGAGCTGCCCGACTCGGGAGTGGTAATTCCGATTTGAAATAGAAAGATCCCCAAAGCAGCGCAAGCGGATTTGCGCTTTAAAGCCCTGACCCCACATCTCCTCCTGTGAAACTCTCACACTGAGGAATGTGATCGATTTATGCACGCTGGGTACCAAAGTGTTATCGAGAAAATCAGGTAGTTACTCCAGATACTGGACGGTCAGTGTGCAACACTTTGCGCGCCGGGAGAACCAACATTCCGCTGACGTCCGTAATGGCGTGCAATACCCCGCGTGACTGCGACCGACGATAGTACAGGCGCGGGACTCGGCAACTTGTATGTTTATGCAAATTCTAGGACTTTGGGGGCAGCAACCGAGGATGACGTCTGCAGCCACGCTTTTTATCAACGATTACATCGGGAAAGCGTTATCACGAAAGTTAAATCGATTCGCAACTTTCGGCTGAAATCATGCGCATTCTAGTCGTAAAGAAACTCACCCGCGATTGCACAAATGTTACAAATTTGTATCTACGAGTTCTGGTAGTACTAGCCCGACATGGATAAAGTTCCCCACACCAAATTCAGCTCTGGGGATATTCCTGTGACATTGCGTTTCTGGCCCGCTGTCGTAATCCTCGTATTTTTGTTATCCACTCTCGTTCCTGCCCAGTCTCCGAACACGGCATCGATGATCGTGGTTGTGGAAGACCAAACCGGCACAGCAGTGAGTGACGCGAAAGTTTCGGTGGTGAATGGCGCAACCGGCGCCACCCGCGAAGCCACGTCGGGAGGCGATGGCAGCGCCACGATTGCGTCGCTCTCGCTGACGGGTACCTATAACGTTACTGTATCGAAGCAAGGATTTGGCAACGAACAACTGAAAGACATCACGCTCCGTTCAGGTGAGACCGCCACGCTGAAAGTAAAGCTGCTGTTAGGCTCCGAGAAATCGGAGATTACCGTTTACGGTACAGCGGAAGGCGTGCGAACGGATTCGCAGATCGGCCGCCGCTTGGACAGCCCGGAAGTGAAGGACCTGCCGATTCTCGGCCGCAAGATGTCATCCCTTCCGCTTATTAGTTCTGCCTTTCGTCAGGCGAAGGGAACGGGTGACCTTTTCGTAAACCAGACGTACTTCGTGACCGGCGCGGGCTCGCGACGCACGACGACGTTCGTGGTGGATGGTGCCAACGACGACGAAGCGTGGGGACGCCAGACGGCAATTGCTCAGATTCCGATCAATGCGATTGAGGAAGTAACCTTGCTGTCCAACGCGTTTTCGTCCGAATACGGCTGGACGGCCGGTCCGGCGATCAACATCGTCACGAAGTCCGGCAGCAATCAATGGCATGGAGAAGGGCTGTTCATGGCCCGCCCAGGCGACATGCAGGCCGACAGCTTTTCGACCACAAATTACTGCCCGCCATCGGTCCCGAGCTGCGTTACGCCAGACAACCTTACCAGCATCAGTCCAGTGGATATTCCCGATTCTCTGAAACAAGTATCGGCGTCAGTTGGCGGCCCGCTCATTAAAGACAAGACCTTCTTCTTTCTGAGCGCCGACTATACCTGGCAGAACCGCACTACGCTCCTATCGGATAGCCTGCCTGCATACCTGTTGCCGGCAGACGGAAGCCTTAATTGGGAAGGGCACTATCGCCAGGCGCTTTTCGATGGACGGTTGGACCACAAGTTCACACCGAACGAGACATTGATGATTCGGGTAAACACCGACCGTTTCCATGACGACAACCCGCAGGACGCTGTAGGTGCCTCAAACGCGCCTAGTGTTGCTCGCGAATATGCTCGCCGGTCATGGACGACACAGGCAAATCTGGACTCAGTGTTAACTCCCAGCCTTCTGAACGAAGTGCGGTTTGCCTATCTGCACGGCGATCCAATCAATTACTGGACGGCGCCGAATATCTCTACGACCTATACCCGCAGCGGATCCGCACCGTTCACCATCGGCCAGTCGCGTTTCTCGAACAACTACGGTTACCAGTACCAGTTTGGGGACACCCTGTCGTGGACCCATGGCAAGCATTCCGTGCGCCTTGGAACCAATTTGATCCACCACACCTCGGGCGGCGTCGGCAGTGAACCCGGCACGGCGATCCTTGGCACGTTTACCTTCAAGACAGCTGCTCAATATCCCGCGGAGGATCAGGGCAGAGCTACCCTACCCTTTGATCAACTTCTGCTA
>CAYWSM010000219.1:0-5426 GCA_964460935.1 uncultured Terriglobales bacterium
TGCAACAGCAAGGCTCGTTGAACGCGCAGGTCGAATCCCTCTCCGACGTTGACCTGCAGTTCTCAACCCAGAACGCAAACATCGGCGATGCACTGAACAGTTTTTTCGATAGCCTCTCCGGTCTGGCGGCGCAACCATCCAATTCGTCGCTGCGCCAGTCGGTGCTGGTAAGTGCACAGAACCTTGCCAACCAGTTTCGCTCCACGAGCAATATGCTCACGCAGCGGCAATTTAATCTCGACTTGCAGGTGCAGCAGTCGGTTGCTCAAGTGAATCAGATCACGACTGCTCTTGCTCAACTTAACCAGAAGATCGCCAGCAGCACGATCCCGGAAGATCAGCTCGGCGCCTACGTGGATCAGAGAAACATGCTGCTGCAGAACTTGTCTTCGCTGATGGGAAGTCATGTCATCACGGCCGACGACGGCCTGACAATCACGGCAACCGATGGAACTCCGCTTGTTGTGGGCGCGAATTCATTTACTCTGCAGGCTTCGAAAGACGCGAATGGAGATACGATCCTCAGTGCTGGTGGCCGCCAACTGAACTCCGACACTCTGAGCGGGCAGATTGGCGGTCTGTTGCAGGTTCGCGAGCAAGTGATTCCCGGCATTCTTCAGGGCCTGGATACGCTGGCGGCCTCGCTCATCGATAACTTCAACACGGTTCACAAGAACGGGTTCGATCTTAACGGAGACCCTGGCGTCGATTTCTTTGTTCCGGCGCCCACCGACGGCAAGGGGGCTGCGGCGGCATTCGCCCTCAACATTACCGATGCCAGTCAGATCGCCGGCAGCAGCGATGGCACAGACGGCGATAACGCCAATCTCAACGCGCTGATCGACCTTCGCAATCAACCCATCGTGAATGGCGACCGCCTTGTTGACAGCTATTCGAAGCTGACGTTCCAAGTGGGATCCAGTCTGGCCAACGCGAAAAGCGATCTGGACATGTCTGACGCAATGGTGCAGCAGCTTCAGGATCAGCGCGGCGCTATCTCCGGCGTTTCGCTGGACGAAGAAGCGTCAAATCTTATTCGCTATCAGCGTGCGTATGAAGCTGCCGCGCGCGTCCTGACCGTTCTCAGCGAGCTAACCGAAGTCAGCGTCAATCTCGGGAGATAAACATGCGCGTTAATCCTGACAGCAACACTACGCTACTGGCCGCCCTCGACCGGGTTACACAGAAACAGCAGGATGTCCTGAAGCAGTTGTCGTCTGGATTACGGGTTCAGACGCCCTCCGACGATCCTGCCGCTGCCGCCGCGCTGGTGACGATTCAGTCTGACGATGCTCAAACCGAACAGTACGCCAGCAACATCAATACTGTGCAGATGCAGTTGCAGGCCGCCGATTCTGCCCTGAACTCCGTTGGCACGGTTCTGGAACGCGCGATGACTCTCGGTGTCGAGGGAGCGACTGGGACACTTTCCGACAGTGATCGCGAGGCGATTGCTGCTGAACTCAGTGGAATCAAAGATCAGCTTCTCCAACTTGCGAACTCATCGTTGCAAGGTGTTTATCTATTCGGAGGAACGGCTGTATCGATTCCTCCCTATATTGCCGACAACACGCAGCCTGCCGAAGTCAGCTATCAGGGCAACGACACTTCCAATGAGGTCGAACTCGGCCAGGGGTACTTCATTCGCGCCAATGTTCCCGGCAACTCCATTTTCGGAGATGGACAAAATGGCGTCTTCAAATGCCTGTCCGATCTAATCAGCGCTGTGCAAAACAATTCGGGAATCGATGCAGCCAACACCGCCGTCCAGAGTGCGATGGAGCAGATCTCGGTGGCGCGTGTGCAGTACGGTAATGCCATGAACCAGCTCACCACCAGCGACGGCATCATGAGCAGCCGCCACATTCAATTGCAGCAACAGGTCAACAATCTGGCTGCCGTGGACATGGCGCAGGCCGCCTCTGATCTCGTGAGCGCCGAAACCTCCCGCAACGCGCTACTCGACGTGATCTCTCGGAGTACGGCCCACAACCTGTTCGACTATCTCAGCAATTCCTGATGTCACCCCTACCATGTATAACGGACGGTGTACGTCACCACCTGCTCGCCATTAGGCGCGACGGACACCTGGTACTCCATCTGTTGCGCCTCCGTCTTCTTGTGCTGGTATGACTCCTGCGTGATCCGCCAATTTAGGCCGCGGTATAGCCTTTCCACAACCGTAAACGTTACCGGTTCTTTTTTGTGATTACGCAGCCGGATCTCGAACGACTCGTCGATGAACTGTTTATTTAGGTCGATCACATAGTTGGTCCTCTTGCGCTCGCCGGTCAGGTCAAACGAGTTGCCGGTGTACACGCGAACCGTCTCGTCCTTTGGTGTGTGGTCAATCAAGCTTTCGCCCGTGAATTCGAGATTGCCGTCCACATCGCGGCGATAGAAACGCAGTTTGCCCTTGGGCAGCGGAATGCCGAGCCCATTCTTCTCCGAGTTCACAAACTGCTGCATCACCCAGACCTTCTTATTGCACTGCGTTCCGAAGTCGCGGTTATTGCGGATGCTGTCGGGCGACCAATACCGGTACTGATTCCAGTCAATGTTTGCTCCGTCATAGACATACAACCGTTTGCCGGTCACCCCGGATGCCCGCACAAACTCCACTTGCTTTACTTCCTGGTCATGCAGTGTTGTCGGGCGAGCGATGCTGTACATGTGGTATTCGTCGAAGGTGCGCTCGGTCACGGCCGGAGCTGCCGCTTCGGCGCGATCCATCGCCTTCGCTACATACTGCAGTGTCTGGTAATCGGTCGGCTGGATCTTGTTGACGTCACCGGCAAGCAGCTTGATGCGAGCGTTCTCGAACACATGGCCGGTGTGGTTGTCGATCGTGACCCATCCCACCAGGTCGAGTACATCACCATTCTCCGGGGCGATCAGGTTGTAGTCGGCCTGCCAACTCATCCCGTTTGTGACATAAGAAAGTTCGGCGTCGGAATGCCCGGGTTTGTCGGTGCGAACCAGCCAGTTCAGCGTCGGCTTCAGGATCGTATCGCCCGTCAGCGAAGGGAAGAGCGGCAAACCCGGCAGCCCGAAGCGAAGCTGCCCATCAACCTCAATCAACGGTTGCTGGTAAGCCGGTTGCTGATATTGCCCATAATGGATGAGCGGAGGAACATATCCACTGCGGATGATCTTTCCCTTAACGATCTTGTTGTTATCGACTTGGAAGTCGATCGTTTTGCCTTCATACAACGACAGCAGCGCTTCCTGCGTGACCGGATCGGCTCGATAGTTCTGTTCCAGCACTTGCAGCGAGCGCTGCCCCAGCGGATCGCGCAGAACCACCGACTCGGGTTCCAGATGCGCTGTAACGCCGCTAAATCGTATGGTGTTAATGCCCGTGGTGAGGTCCAGCCCTATCCGCTCGCGGACAAGCGCGAAGTTCTGGTTGCAAACCGTGAGTGAGGTTGACGGCGTGGTCTGCGCCGAAAGGGAAGTAGCCAACAACAGAACTGCCCAGATCGTCGATTTCATGTTCTTCCTCGTGCTTCGGGAGGAGAACGGATCAGAGCGGCTAGTCTTGCAGTTACGGCAGTAACCGCGGTGAGAGTACCCTCACTCGGACCTTTAAGCAACCCAAGAACTGGAGTCGGATGTTGCGCTGGGTAACGGTGCTGGAGCAGTCGCTTGGGCCTCGACCTTCTCCCATGCTTCTCGAACCGACAGGAAGTCGGCCAGCACTTCCTCGAGGATTTTGCCCGATTGCTTGATCTGCGCCTCGAGAATTCGTGCACGGGCAATACAATAAAACTTCTCCAAGGTCCTGGCAGGCTCGCCGCCGTTTTCGAGATCGAGCGCATTTTGCAGATGCGATACGAGAAGCAGGGCATGTTGCAGTTGCGATGTACGCCGTTCGATATCGCCGTCGCGTACCGCGATGACGGCGCGTCCCAGATCGCTGACGATATTCTCGTAGAGCTTCACCACCAGTCCCAGAGGACTGACGCCAGTCGCGGATTCCGAAGCATAGTTCATCGGCGGCTCACTTCTTGCTGCTGGAACTGGTATCCAGGCTGCCCAGCATGGCGTCGATCTGTGCCTGCATTGTCGGCAACTGTTGCAGCAATGCGTTCACCTGGCTCATCTGGTCCACCAGTTGCTGTCGCCGCAGCACGAGCCGGTCTTCGAAGTCATTGATCGAATCCGTCAACGACTTCTCTGTGTCGCCGATACCCTTCAGATCCACGACAAATGGACCGTTTACCGAGTCGGTGAGGGAATCCATCGTTGTATTGAGCCGAGTGGCAAAACCGTCGGAGGCGTCCTGAAAGAAGCTCTCGACGTCTGCAAATTGCGAGTTCAGGACAGAGCCAAGTGTCGCCGAGTTAAGCGCCAGCGTGCCGTCATCGTTCATAGTGATGCCGATGCTGCGCAGTGTGCTGAGTTTGCTCGAAGAGACGTTTGCGCCGGCGATCGTCTGCATCAACTGCTGCTGAACGCTTCGAACCGACGCATCCCCCGCAAGGGGTCCTGCTGTTCCTGAATCTGCATCATACGTGAACTGTGCGTTAATGCTCTTCACGATAGCGTTGTAGCTATTGACGAAGTCGCTGACCGCTTGCGAGATGCGTGCAGTGTCGGGTGCTACGGTGATGGTAGTCGGCACGCCCGGCCGCTGTCCGATAAGGTCGAACGTGATACCCGGGATGACGTTTTCGAGAATATTTGTAGTGCTTGTGACGGGAATGCCATCCACCTCCGCGACGGCGTCCGCGCCGCTGCTCGCCCTGGTGAATGTCACTGCGCTGTCCGGTATCGTTGTGATGGCAACGTCGTTGGCTGTTCCGGTCGCATTGGAAACAACGGAGAGCCGTGCTCCGGACGAATCCGTAACCACCGATGCCGTTACACCCATATTCAGCCCATTGATGGCCGTGACCAGCTTATTCAGGGTATTCGTGTCGCCGCTGATGTCGATCTGCTGTGAGTTTGATCCGACGGTAACAGTCATACTCCCGCCTGACAGAACCGTATCGGCAGTCGCGACATTCGTTGTGGAGTAATACGCGCCTTTTGTCGCCAGTGAGGTCACGGTGATTGTGTGCTGGCCAACCGTTGCTGCTGGTCCCACCGTAGCGGTAGCCACCGATTCGTCCGACGATGTCGCCGTTCGTGTGGCGAAGACACCGAGGATGTCATGCAGCGATTCGACACTGCTGTTGAGAGATCCTAGTTGCGACGCAAGCGATTGAAGCGCTGTCTGTTGTGCGCTCAACACGCTCTGCTGATTTTTCCAGACCTGCTCAGGAGCCTGTTCGGCTTGGATCATCGTGTCCACGAGACTTTGTACATCGAACCCCGAGCTGCTCATCAGACCAGCGGTATTAACCGTCACTGCCATCGCAAGCTCCTATTTCCGCAGCACCTGCTTCACCGTAGGCGCCACCTCGCGGCACGCTGCCGGT
>CAYWSM010000220.1:0-5710 GCA_964460935.1 uncultured Terriglobales bacterium
CCACATCCCGGCCATCACGGCGAGCCAGATCAAGCCGGCCGAGAGGATCGCCACAATCGGCAGCAACAGAATCAGCAGCGTTACCGTGCTCTCAAAGGCTTTCGAGTGCATCTGCGCCGGGCCATTCAGCGAAATCGCGTATGCGGTGAATAGGAACGACTGCGACCCGAGCAACCAACTCAAACGCTGGCTGATGAGATTATCCTCGTGCTCAATCTGCTGCCGAACCAGCCGATAGCGATCAAGCGTCGATAACGCGATTTGGGGTTGATCATCCATGTTACAGACGGACATGTACCTAGCCAGGTTGAACTCGATTATAGCGAGGCACACCCGCGTAAATAGCACATCTAGCGAGATGAATGAACCATCCCAAAATGGGAACGTTCCTCATAAGGAATTCAAATGCGGTCAATCAAAATTTCATGTGACTGCAATGGTGACAAAGTATCGTCTAATAGAGCAGTATGAGGTGGACCATGGCAGACAAAAAGCGCATCCTTCTTCTACATCATGACGAAGACTCGCTGATCACCCTGCAGTGGATCCTCGAGAACCAGGGCTTCGACACCACTGCTACCTGGGATCAAACCGAAGCCGCCGGACTGTTGCAGTCTTGCGAGTTCGATATCGTGGTGCTTCACGAACATGCCCTGAAAGATACCCCCGATACGCTTCTCCAAGGCGTGAAGCGTCCTCTGACCCGCGTGGTCATCCCGGCCGATTCCCGGCTTTCGGTCGAACACATCGCCGTCCTTGCCCAGTCGGCTCAACCATCCCTCGCTCCCGTAGCTTGTTGACCGCGTTTGCGCCACGGGGCTGGCAACTATGTTCGCTGGATGACTATCCATAACTTGATCCAATAGATTGAATACAAACTATTTATCCGGTTTGTGCTCCCTTTTGATGCTGGGGGAATCTACTCATGTATAGCAGCAATCATTTTACGAAAGTGACGAAGAATCAATTGATTACTGAAAAAACGCAGCCTCTACAGAAGAAGCGCTACATCCTGGCCAGCGATTTCGACCAGACTCTGAGCTTCAACGATTCTGGCTACGTTCTGGCCGAACTCATCGGCATTCCGGGGCAGGAATTTGAACGCAAGATCCAGGGCATGGCGAAGTTGAACCTCGTGCAGCAGGGCGGCGAACTAGCTTATCTGTTATTGCACGATCCTGAGTTCCGCTCGAAGGTGCGACCTGAGCACCTCCGCGAGGCCGGCAAGCGCGTGCGCCTGAAGCCCAACATCGACATGCTTTACGAGATCCTCTCGAACGACGTCGAAGGTTTCCATTTCGACTTCTACGTGATCTCTGCCGGACCCGTCGAGATCATTCGTTCGGCGCTCGAAGGCATTATCCCGGCGGACCACATTTTCGGTACCGAGTTTGAGTACCTGCCGTCGGGCGAAATCAGCCGTATCACCAACGTTACAGCCGGGTACGGCAAAGTCGCCATCCTGGACAGCCTGATCGAGCGCCTGAAAACCGGCCCCGATCGCGTTGTTTACGTCGGCGACGGCAGCAGCGATATTCACGTCATGTTGCACGTGAACCGTCGCGACGGCTTCACCATCGCCGTATCGGAGAACAAGTTTCTCGCGCCGATCGCGCAGCGCTCCATCCTGAGCGACAACGCCCTGGCCGTACTCATCCCGATCCTCGAAGAAATTGTCGGTTGGGATCGCATGCAGATCCGCGCCGCCTTCGAAAGCAAGGGCCTGCTCATCCAGGAATGGGATAAGGTCCAAACCGATATGTTGACCATCATCCCTACGGTAGCCGAGACAGAAATTAGCCGTGTCTCGGCGAATGCGGCAACCGTCTGAAGAAGTAAGAAGGACGATGTACGAAGGACGAATTTGAACCTGTCCGATTTTCACTTCATCCATCGACCATCGTCCTTCGTCCATTCCTTGCTTTTCTGCACCACCGGCGCTACAGTTTCCCTAGCTCTGTTGCCTCTCCTCTTCCTCCGTCTTCATCCCAAACGCTTGGTCTGTCTTTGTGTATCGCGATTTTGCTGCAACATGGGTGCAATATACTGCGTTTTCAACAGATATGCCCCAAGATATGGTGTTTATCTGCTTGACCCATGCAGCGTTGGTGGCTAGATTTAAGCGAAATCGTATGTACCGAGGAACGGCGCGAAGGAGTATCAGTTGCTCAAACTGAAGAAGCTGCAAATCCTGGGATTCAAGTCTTTCTGCGATCGCACCGAACTCAAGTTCCATGGCGACGGCGTGGCGGGCATTATCGGCCCCAACGGTTGTGGCAAGTCGAACATTTCCGACGCCATCACCTGGGTGCTTGGCGAGCAATCGGCCAAGTCGCTCCGTGGCGCCCGCATGGAAGACGTCATCTTCGCCGGCACACGCGACCGCAAGCCCACCGGGATGGCGGAAGTTTCGCTGACGCTCGTGGATCCCGAGGTATATGAGGGCGGCAACGTCGTCGAGCCTGAGATCGAAGTTGTCGACGAGATGCCCGAGGAAGACTGGGACGAAGCCGCTGTCCGCGCCAGGAACGAGCAGGACGTCGAAGAATACACAGAGGAAGTACGTCCTCACCACGCGACAGGCGAAATTGCAGAACAAGGTGATGGAGGCCGGTCGCCCTCGACCGGCGAAATCTCAGAAGCATCGTCAGAAGCGTCTATCGAAGGTGATCGGACTCCCGCAGCCGAAACACCCGAGCAGCCGCAACTCGAAGTTTCACACGCCGCTCCCACCGGAGTCGTTCTCAAGATTCGTCGCCGCAAGTTTCAGCGCACTTTCAAGAAAGGCGAGATCGTTGTAACGCGCCGGTTATTCCGCACCGGCGACAGCGAATATCTCCTGAATGGGAAGCTCTGCCGCCTCCGCGACATCCAGGACATCTTCATGGGCACCGGACTCGGACCGGAGTCCTACGCCATCATCGAGCAGGGACGCATCGGCCAGATCCTTTCCAGCAAGCCGACCGATCGTCGCGCCATCATCGAAGAAGCCGCGGGCATCACGAAGTTCAAGACGAAGAAGCGATTGGCCGAAGCGCGACTGGAAGAAGCCAAGCTGAATCTCAGCCGCCTGAACGACATCTTCGAGGAAGTCACGCGCCAGATGAACTCCCTAAAACGCCAAGCCGCCAAGGCTGAACGTTTCGCGAAACTGCGCGACGAGATGCGCGCAAAACTCCGCGTCGTAGTGGCCAGCAAGTGGTCGGCTCTTCAGACCGAGCGCGTCTCTCTCGAGGAACAACTCGCCGCCCTCGCCGAAGACATCCGCGCACAGTCCGAGGCAGTACAAGTTCTCGAAATGGAGCACAGCGAGCGCACGCAGCGCGGATATGAAATTGAAAACGACGCCCGCACGGTTCGCGAGCGTCTGTCCGTCATTAACCGCGAGACCGACCGTGCGCAGTCGCGCCAGAAGACCAACGAAGAGCGCTGCCTCGAATTGACCACGCGCATGGAAACCGCCGAGCGCGACATCAATGCCGCCTCCGAGCGCCGCACCCAACTCGAGGAAGAGCTGAGCAGCAATCGCCAGATCCTCGAAACCGCACAGGCCGATGTCTCCGCCGCGCAGCAGGAAGCCACCGCTCGCCAGGAAGAAGCACGTAATGCCGCCGGTGCCCTGCAGCAGTTGGAACGCGAGCAGGAACAGCGCCGTGTTCAGGTGATGCAGGCTATCGCCAACGAAAATGCCGTCCGCAACGAGATCGCTAAGGCAACCGAACAGATCGCCGGACACGATCGCGAGTCGACACGTCTCAGCGCCGAAATCGCCAGCGCGACTTCCCAGATCGAAGCTTTCGGCGGACAGCGCGGCCAGATCTCGATGGAATTCGAAGGCGCTTCCGATCGCGTAACTTCGCTCACTACGCAGATCCAGAACACTCGCGATACGCTCGAAGCCAAGCGGCGCGAAGAAGTGGAAGTGAAGCGTCAGCTTGATACGCTGCGCGCTGAATACGCCACCGCGATCGGCAAGAAGGCTTCACTCGAATCGGTCATCAACGAACATGGCTACTCCACCGATTCGGTCCGCCGTCTCTTTCAGTCAGGCGCACTCGATGGCACTCGTGCCCCCGTCGGAGTGCTGGCTGACTTCCTCGAAGTCGAAGGCCAGTACGAGCACGTTGTCGACGATTTTCTCCGCGAAGAACTCAACTACGTGGTCGTAAAGTCCTGGGATGCCGCCGATCACGGCATCAACCTGCTGCGTAATGATGTCGATGGCCGTGCAACCTTCCTCGTTCATCCCAATGACTCGCAGGCGAAGTTCTCGTTCACCGTTGACGAGATCGCGCAGGCGGCCGCTGCTCCGCGCCACGATACCATCGTGCCGCTCAAGAACTGCGTTCGCGTACTGAATGGCTTCGGCAAGTCGCTGGAAGTGATCCTGCCGAAATTGGGCAACGGCTACATCGTGCCTGACCCGAACGTCGCCCGCGAGCTGGCGCTGGAAAATCCAGATGCCTTCTTCCTCGCCCAAAACGGCGAGTCATTCCATAACGTTACCGTTACGGGTGGCAAGCAGCGCGCCGAAGGTCCGCTGGCGATGAAGCGTGAACTTCGCGACATCGTGAAGGTCGTCAATGAACTCGAGATAGCTCTTCGCGATCAGGAGCGCCGTGCAGGACTGCTGGCCAAGGAAATTACTGAGCTGACTTCCCTGCTCCAGCGCCTCGAAGACGAGAAGCGCGACGCCGACAAGCAGCAGATGACCAGCGGGCACGCTCTCCGCCAGCTCGACACTGAAATGGCGAAGACCCGCGAGCGTCTCTCCACCTACGAGCGCGAACTGCAGCAGGTCGCGACCGCACGCTCTGCCCGCGAGCAGTTCATCGCCGAGAAGCAGACTGAGCTGACTGCAAAGGAGCAGCTTCGCGGCGAAATCGAAACACAGATTGCGGCAGCCCAGGAGAACCTTGCTAATCTCCGCACCGCTCGCGATCAGGCCGCCCAAATCTCCTCCGAGATGATGGCAAAGGTTGCCACCCTCGAAGAGCGTCGCCGTTCCGCCGCTTCCACCCTGCAACGCGTCGAATCGCTGATCACCGAAATCATCACACGGCTGGAATCGATTGCCGCCCAAGCCGAGTCCGCGAAAGCAGAAAAGTGCCAGCGTGAACTCGAGAACATCCAGATCGGCGAACAACTCGTCACTTTCGCCGCTGAGAAGGAACAGCTCGATCAACGGATCGCCGAACTGCAGACGGAATCCGAATCGGTCCGCGCTCGCGTCACCCAGATCGATGAAGAGCTGAAGGCAGCTCGCACGCAACTCGATGCCGTTCGCGAACGTCGGGGTGAAATCTCAACCCACGCTGCAAAGCTTGAATCTGATGCCGCTCACATGGCCGAGAATACGGTCAACGAACTCGGAGTCACGCCGGCGGATCTCCTTGCGGACGAAACGTTACTGGTCATCGAAGGCGAACAGCTACACACCGAAGACGAGCTGGTCAAAGAGATGAAGTCCAAGCTTGATGCCATGGGCCCCGTCAACATGATGGCTCTTGAGGAATACAAAGAGACCAGCGAGCGTCACGCTTTCCTCGACACGCAGCGCAAGGACCTCCTCGACTCGATCGAAAACACGCACAAGACGATCAAGGAGATCGAGCAAATTTCACGCGAAAAATTCACCGAGGCGTTCCACAAGATCAACGAGAACTTCCAGGTTACGTTCCGCAAGTTGTTCGGTGGCGGACAGGGCTTT
>CAYWSM010000221.1:0-6678 GCA_964460935.1 uncultured Terriglobales bacterium
AGGCGCTCAACGACAGACTCAAGACCGCTACAGCAAGCGCTGACGTAAGTACATGGACTCGCATTTACTTCCTCCAAACTCATAAGCAGAGTAGGCACGGTGAATGCCATTGTTAAGAGTCTCTGTTTCCAATCACTTAGAGCGCTCGTAAGGTGTCATGCATGTGTAGAAATTGCATGGAGAGGAAACGACTGCGAACCCGCTCACATGATGCGAATGAAAAGCACAACCGTGATCGCATATCCGACGGCAATCACGAAGCGGCGAACAGCGGTTCGTCCGATGCGGCGTGCGACACCGGCAGCTCCGTAACCTCCAGCAATAGCTGCGATGGCCATCACCAGAACATAGTGCCAAACGACCATATGCGCGTAGATGAACAGGCCGGCGGCAATGCCGTTGATGCACAGAGCGTAGAGGCTGGTGAGCGCATTCATCTTCAGGATGTCGGTCATCCCGAGAACGGTCAGAACGGTGAGCATCATGATTCCCATTCCCGCACCGAAGTAGCCGCCGTACACGCCGACGAACAATTGAATGCACATCGCCGAAGCTAGCCAGCGCGACGAATGCTGTCGATCCGGGTGCGGCGTGCCGAGCCATTTCTGAATGGGCTTCTGCGCCGTAAACAGGATGGTCGCAAAGAGAATGAGGAAAGGAATAATGCGATCGAACGTGTGCGTCGGGGTCAGGCGGAGCAACATAGCTCCCGCAATTCCACCGACAAGACTCGGCAACACGAGCCAAAGCATGATGGGATCGGTCTGCGACAATTCACGACGGAAGCCCCAGATGCTTCCCAACGAACCGGGCCAGATGGCGACCGTATTCGTGGCGTTCGCGATTACGGACGGCAGTCCGAGCCAAAGCAGTGTCGGGAAGGTGACGAGCGTTCCGCCACCCGCTACAGAATTGATTGCTCCCGCGAGGAAAGCCGCGCCAGCAGCCGCTGCAAGTTGAAGGACTTCATGCGAAGCGGCTGTCAGGGCCGATTTCCTCCACCGGAGGAGGTTGACTTCGATGTCTCCACGGCCAGCGGTTGAGCCACAATGCCACTGAAATCGGTTACGGCATAAAGGTGTCCGCTTGTAACTACAAGGTTACGGATCGGCCACAGGGAATCGGCGGCGAGTGTCCAACCATCACCATCACGGCTCTCGTAAATGCGACGCCGAGAGTCGGCCAGTGCAAGCAGGCGCGCATTCCGCCGGTCATAACTGATATAGGACACGTTGCTGAGCGGCTGTCCCGCCATTACATGTTCCCAGGTCTTGCCGGTATCCTTGCTGTGAAACGTCCCCATGTGAGTTGAGATCCAGATACTCGAACTGTCAGGGCCAAACTCGACGCGATAAATCCGGTTCACGAATGGAGGCAGTGTGAGGGATTCCCAAGCCTTGCCGCCATCGCGGGACAACAGCACGGCATCAGGACTGCCCGCGAGAACGGAATCGCCTTCGACGGCAACCGATAAGAACACCTTCTGGCCCAGGACTGGACCTCCGGTCCAACTCTTCCCTTCATCGAGGCTGCGATACAGCCCCTGCGAAGTAGCAGCAAACCATGAATTGGAATCGACTCGGACCTGGAAGATGCGTCCCGTGATTTCCGATTTCTTCCATTCGTGCTTCTCGATTGTCTTTGGATCGGTCTTCTTGCGGCGACGTGGATTGCGAACAGTAGTGATCTTCTCGGTCAATACGACATTGATCGGCTTCCACACAGCGCTCTTTTTCTCGAAGGCGAAGATGCCCTGGTTCGTTCCGGCAATCAGTAGCCCGGAAGAAGCCTGATCGAGACTGAAGATGTCGCGAGTCCCAAGTCCTTTATCGAGTTGCATCCAACTGCTGCCGCCATCCTCGGAACGATAGACGCCACCGTATTCGCGATTGTTGATCAGCGCAGCATAGAGGCGCCCATGTTCTTCGCGATCAGCCACTAGAGCAGTGACTTGCCGGTGGGAGAATCCACGGTTAGAGGGCTGAAAGGTAATTCCAGCATCGCGACTGACAAGAATCCCCGTACGATCCGTAGCCACGAGCACGTGCTTCGGATCGCGGGGATCCACCATCACATCATTCACGATGAAACTGGCAGGACTGATGCGAGCCCAATTGGTTCCCGAATCCTTCGTGCGCCAAAGTCCTTCGGTGGTTCCGGCATAAACGACGGACCGATCAACTGGGTCCTGATGCAACTTGCGAGTACGACGTGCCGAGAACGGAATGCCTTGAACCTTGCGGAAACTCGAACCGGCAGTGTCACTTTTGTAGATCCCAGAGCAGGCGCTGACGTACACGGTGTTGGGACTGTTACCGTCGATGATGATGGAGAAGACGTCGGAGTCATCGATGATGCCGGTTTTGATGTTGCTCCAGGTCTTGCCGCCGTCATCCGTCTTCCACGGCAGGTGCCACGTACCTGCGTAAATGACCTCGGAGCTGCGCGGATCGACTGCGATGGATTCGAAATTCTTGAGTTCGGGATTATCGGCGGGAGTTAGCTTCGTCCAGGTCCGGCCGGCATCGGCACTGCGGTAAACGCCATCGAGCGCGCCAGCTACAAGAACATGCGAATCGGAGGGAGCAATGGCGAGCGCCCGAACCGACTTGCCATGAATTCCGGGCAACGCTTGCCACGTCTGTCCGCGATCAGTGGATTTGAAAACCTCGCCGTCGGAGTTCTCCACTCTCCACGCACCGATGTAAATCACTTTCGGATCGGTCGGATCGATGCTGATACTGTCGAGCACATAATCGAAGCCATCGCCAAGATGGGCTAATCGCGACCAACTCGCTCCGCTATCCGTGGAAAGAAAAAGTTCGCCCGAACTGGTACCCAGATAAACGCGGTCCGGCGAGGAAGGATCGTAGGCGAGACTGCGGGCGTCGCCACCTTCCGGACCAAGAGTCACCCATGAGCCACCGAACGCGGCAATCGCCGCTAGCAAGACGAAAACGACAACGAATCTAGCCCGAAACAAAATTTCCTCCACATCGGCAAGCCGGTACCTGTAATCCTGCATCCTGCTTGCCTGCTCAGCATGAGACGAAAAGCAGAAGATTTAGTTTTGCTACCCCTCCCCCTCCAGGAGCGATCCATTGGAATCAATTACTTAAGGGGGTATAGTTTTATAACTTCGCTGTTTTCAATGCGATGCAGCCAAGATCGTGATAGCTAAGCACTTAGCGCAAATCACGCAACATAACAAACTCTCATTCTGAACACCGGCAGGAATTCCGCGACTTTCGCGAAGGTTCCCATACCTCTCTATTATTCATTGTAGCGACACAGAGCTGCACTTGTGCCAAATCGCAGAGAACTAGATTCTCTTCTAAATCAGCAACTTACACGAATTTCGAAAGAACTCAGTCTTGACAGAAAACGAAAGGGGCACGGCCGTGGCCGTGCCCCAAAAGTTCGTACTGACTATTAAGCACCTGGATTGGCAGCGGCCTTTTTGTGAGCCGGAGCCTTCTTCTTCGCAGGAGCCTTGACGGCGTTTTCGTCAACCGGCTGAGTATCAGCCTGGTTGAAGGTGGCGCCGGCAGGTACGAGCCAGTAATCGGTAGTCTGACCGGCAGGCGGGCCAGTCCGGACTTCGATGCGGCTCGGGTCGATCTGCTGCTTCGCTTCGCCACCCGACAGGTAATCCTTCGAGTTGACGGCGCGTTGCGCAGCGTACTTATCAGCGTTCTTCTTATCGGTTGCCGGGTCACTATGTCCGACGATCACCAGCTTGGAGTCGGCTTCACGCTGCAAGCGCAGAGCGACTTCGTCGAGCACAGCCTTGCAAGCATTGTCGACGCGCCACGGACGCCGCTTGTCCTTATCGAAGCTGCAGCTACCGATGTTGCTGGCCTGCGGCGGCGGCGGTGGGACTTCAACGTTAACCGTAGCGTCGCAGGTCGCGTTCAGCCCGCGATCATCGCTGACCGTAGAGGTAACTGTGATCGGCCCTGCATTGGCACCAGCGGTGTCTAGCGTGGCGGTTGCACCGTTTCCGGCAACCCGTCCAGCGGACGTCGTGTAGTTGTAAGTCAGCGGACGATTGTCGGGATTGCCGGCGGTCACCGTGATCGTGGACGGATCACCCGCACGCACGGTGGTCGGATTGGCGGAGCAGCTCGCTGTTGGCGGATGCTTCGGCGGCTCGTTGATCGTAAAGTTGGCGGAGCAGGTCAGCGGCCCTTGATCCTTGCGAGGCTTGGGATCGTTGCCCGTGGCTGTAACAGTATAGTTCCCTGGCGCCAGACCAGTGGTGTCGATCTGAGCGGAGGTTCCATTGGCCGTCACCTTCCCACCCGTGGACTTCCAGTCGTAGGTCAAGGTCTTCTTGGGCGGAATGTTGGTGACATTCGCAGTGACCGAGACAGGCTCGCCGGCCATCACAGCGGGAGGATTGGCGGCGCTGCAACTCATGGCCATCGGCGGAAGCGGCGGCGCGCCACCAAAGTTGAACACCAAGCCGCTACGGAGTTCGGCACCCGAGGTGTCGTTGTTGCGGGTTGGAGTCTTGGGATAGAAATTGTGGTGCGCCCAGAGGTAGTCTGCCTCGAACAAGCGCAACGACACACGCTTCACGAGCGGGATATCAAAACCACCGCCCACCTTCACGCCGATTCCCTTGTCGTTGTAAACGCCGCCCGGAACAGCACTGTCAATGGTGAGCATGTGCAAACCGGTCATAGCGTGCAGGAATGGCGCGAAGTGTTCCTGGCGCCACATAAACCGCGGGCCAATCATGATGGTTCCTGCTTGATTCTGACCCAGACCGTCACTGCCAAAGTGACCGCCTCCGTCGATGGTGAGACCGACATTCTTATTGAAATTGTAGGTCGGCGCGATTCCAAACCCCTTCGCGTCGTCACCCAAATTGATGCCGCCCAGACGGAGACCCGGGTGATACCACGAGTATCCGGCGAACACATCCACTTTCGGAGTGGGTGGCTCTTGCGCAAACAAGGCGGAGGAGGTAAAGGCGATAACGAAGAGAGCCAGCGCCATCAGCACTGAGCTAAAAGCGCGCGAGCGAAGTGACATGTAAATCCTCCGGTACAACCTAAGTACTGGAACGTGATTACTGCGGGATACTGAAGGACCTGGCACGATAAAACTAAGTACGTGCGTTTGAATTGTAACGCAGGAGCGACGCAAAAACCAAAAGTGCAGTTGTGATTTTTCTAATGCTAGCGCAAATCGCATGCACGACTTGACGCGACAGAAAGTATCTTCCTTCAATGAGTGCTTGTAAAGGCCGCATTGATGAGTCCTAGAAGCGACTGTTTATCTCATGCGACACATTTGGCCAGCTTCTTATTCATTTCCCAATTTGAAAAAGCGAGGCAGATATCGTGACCGCAATGTCTCGACGTCACGATGAGAGTTACACTGCAACTTTTACCAAAGTTGATACCCAAAGTGACGTTCCGGAGAAAGTCTGCATCGTACATTCAGGCACTCAGATTCAGGGCCATGACAACAGAGAGGCAGTTCGTCTGAAATAATAGGGTTGGGTATGAGCACCAAGGAAAAAGTACTGATCATCGAAGACGAGGAAAATGCCCGTAGCGCCATGGCAGAACTGCTGCAGGTATGGGGCTACACCACACAGACAGCTCAGGATGGAGTGGAGGGTTTAGCAAAAGCCGAAAGCTGGCGGCCGTCGGTGATTCTCCTCGATCTGCAGATGCCAAACATGAGCGGCGCCGAGGTGATGTCGCACCTGGCTGAGTCACAACACGAGTTCAAGGTGATTGTGGTGACCGCTAACCAGGAAATCACGAATGTCGTGGAGCTCATGAAAATGGGAGCTTACGACTACATCACCAAGCCAGTCGATCGCAGCCGGCTTCGGGCGGTGTTGCAGAATGCGGCGCGCCAGCACAATACCGATCTGCAGCTGGAAGTCACCAAGCGCAAGCTGCGCGACACGGGCATACTCGGCCCGCTGGTGGGATCGTCGCGGAAGATGCAGGAGGTATTCCGGCTGATCGAAATGGTGGCGCCTAGCACGGCATCAGTGTTGATCACGGGAGAGAGCGGCACCGGAAAAGAGTTGGTGGCGCGAACGATCCATACGAATAGCGCTCGAAATGAAAAACCATTTGTGGCGATCAATTGCGCTGCAATTCCGGAAACTCTGATCGAGAGCGAAATTTTCGGCCATGAAAAAGGCGCATTCACCGGAGCACTCGAGCGCCGGGTAGGCTGCTTCGAGCTGGCCGAAGGCGGCACGTTATTGCTGGATGAAATCGGCGAAATGCCGATTGGAACACAAGCCAAGCTGCTACGCGTGCTGGAGGATCGTAAGCTGCGCCGCTTGGGCAGCAAGATGGAAACGACGGTGGATGTTCGAGTTGTCGCGGCCACGAATAAGCAGCCCGAAGAAGCGGTGGCGCGCGGCGAACTGCGAAACGACCTGTACTACCGGCTAAACGTTTTCAGCATCCACATGCCGCCATTGCGTGAGCATAAAGAGGACCTTCCGGATCTGGTGAAGAACCTGATTGGCGAGATCGACGCCAAGCACGGACGCAATGTGGCGATGGTCAGCGAGGCGGTGATGAATGTGTTCCACAGCTACTCGTGGCCAGGAAATGTGCGTGAACTTCGGAACGTGCTGGAGCGCGCGATCATCGTCTGCGAAGGTTCTGTGATTGAGACACGGCATCTGCC
>CAYWSM010000222.1:0-1978 GCA_964460935.1 uncultured Terriglobales bacterium
CGCGTGATGCTGACGTTCTTGCGAACCG
This sequence comes from uncultured Terriglobales bacterium, assembly GCA_964460935.1. Classification (GTDB taxonomy): domain Bacteria; phylum Acidobacteriota; class Terriglobia; order Terriglobales; family Acidobacteriaceae; genus DATMXP01. Next base: position 29 of record CAYWSM010000222.1, read on the forward strand.
CTTCGAAGGCGCGAACCAGATCGTCAACGCAAAGAACGTCGCGGACCTGCTTGCCATCGCCGTAAATCACCAGCGGCAACTTCTGAATCGCCGAGTACATGAAGTGCGCTACCCACCCCTGGTCTTCATTGCCGAACTGGTGCGGCCCCGCAATGCAGGACATGCGGAATACAACCGACGGAATTCCGTAAATGCGCGCGTAATCGTGGATGTACTGGTCGGCTGCGCCTTTCGAGCAACCGTAAGGGGAATGAAAGTCAAGCGGCTGCGTCTCCGAAATGCCGTCAATATCGCGGAAGGCATAGCGGGTCTTATTCGTCACCAGCGTGTGTTCCGACAGCTCTCCGTAGACCTTGTTGGTGGAAGTAAAGAGTAGAAAAGGTTTGTGGCCCGCCTTGCGAATTGCCTCCAGGATATTGAACGTCCCGCGCAAATTGATGTCGAAGTCGGTGCGGGGATCCACTACCGACGTGGTGACCGCCACTTGCGCCGCAAAGTGATAGATCTCGGTCGCCTGCCAAACGGCACGTTCGACATCATTGGCGTCGCGTACGTCCGCGACCGTGACTTTCAAACGCCCCGAACCATTCGCCACATTCCGAAGAGCCTCCAGGTTGTACCGCACTCCTCGACGCGAGAGATTGTCGAACACGTGCACGTCGGCGCTCGTGTTCTCTAACAGCCACTGGGCCCAATTGGAGCCGATAAAGCCAGCGCCGCCGAATATCAAAACGGATCTGGTCGTTTCGTTCCTTTTCATTGTCCTCACTGAGGGCCTGCAGTTCTTAGGCAGTCAGGCCGTATACCGTCAGTTTCTGAACCGCTTCTGCCGCACGATCTTCTGCTCTCTGTTCGCGAAGCCATGCCACAAGCTCGCGCATGCCTTCGGCAAAACTCAGTTTCGGCTCATAGCCAAGTACCCTTTTCGCTGCGGAAATATCCGCAAAACAATGGCGGATATCCCCCGCGCGAAACTTGTCCGTGATTTCCGGCTCGATATCTTTTTCCAGCGCCTGCGCGAGAATGCTGCCAACTTCCTTAATCGAAATCGGCTCGCCGGAACCGACATTGAGCGCCATGCCGTTGGCCTCGTCGCGTTCCATCGCCAACACGTTCGCCTGCACAATGTCGTGTACGCTGACGAAATCGCGCATCTGCTGCCCGTCCTCGAACACCATCGGAGGGCGGTCATTCAACAAGCGCGAGGCAAAGATAGCCGCAACTCCCGTGTAGGGATTGGACAGCGCCTGGCGCGTGCCATAGATGTTGAAGAATCGCAGCGCGACAGCTGGAATATCGTAAGTGCGCCCGAAGAGGAGAACCATCTCCTCCTGATTTTTCTTGGAAAGCGCGTAGTACGAACTGCACTGCAGCGGCTTCGATTCATCGGTTGGAATGGGTGCAAGGTCCCGGTGACACTTTGGGCATTCCGGCTCCCAGCGCTTGTCTTTCAGTTGCTGCTGCGTGCGCTCGCGCGGAGCCACATCACCACAATTTACGCACAGATATTTGCCTTCGCCGTAAATCGACATCGACGAAGCAACGATCAACTTCTCGATTTTCAGGTTGTCGTCGAGTATGGCCTGGAGCAAGTTCGCGGTGCCCTGGGTGTTGCTGCCCATGTACTGGCTGATCTCGTACATGGACTGTCCGACGCCGACGGCTGCGCCAAAATGGAAGATCACGTCAATGTCGCGAATGGCGTCGCGCACCGCGTCATGGTCGCGCAGATCGCCGTGAATGAAATTCACTTCCCCGGGCAGATAAGACGGCAGGCCGTTCGTGTGGACCTGCGGAGTCAGGTTGTCGAAGATGCGAACTTCGTGCCCGCGAGCGAGGAGCGCGTCGGCAAGATGCGACCCAACAAATCCCGCGCCCCCGGTAATCAGTACTCGTTTCGCCATTATTGCTCTGCTCCTACTCTCATTTGTTGAATCTGCAGTTGAGGTG
>CAYWSM010000223.1:0-9784 GCA_964460935.1 uncultured Terriglobales bacterium
GCGAACTGGAAAAGATTGCTTCTGAATCCGGCGAACTGACAGAGGAAGCCCTAAGCGTTCTGCACCGCGAGATCTCGAAGCGCAATCTGCGCGATCCAAAGATCGAAGGTTCTCAGCCGCAGCCCCAGGTATTTATCGAACCCGAATTCCAGGAGTGGGTACACCTTCAGCACTATCGCGATCTCGCACAAGCTGACATCGCCAGGAGTGCGCTGGAGTCTGCCGGCATCACCTCCATGCTCGTGGACGACAATATCCTCCGCATGGACTGGTTTTATTCCAATGCTATTGGTGGCGTGAAGCTGAAGGTCAAACCCGAGGATTCCGCCGACGCGCTGCAAGTTCTGCAGGAATCAATTCCTGCGGAATTCACCTACGACGAGACATCCCGCTTCGAGCAGCCCAAGTGTCCTCGTTGCAACTCTCTCGACATCTCCTTTGAATCCTTAAATAAGCCATTCGCCTATTTGACGATGTGGCTCGGATTTCCTCTTCCCCTCCGCTCCGAGAAGTGGGTTTGTAACTCCTGCGGTGCACGGTGGGTCGAAGAAGAGGACCAGACAGAACAGTTGGGATCGTAGCTCACAAATACCCTCGAATGTCCCTTCAGTAATGCAATACATTGCATTGATGGCTCTTTCACCCGATCCCAACAGAGGAAACATGACAATTCAGCGCTTATGCCTGCTCCTGATTCTCTTCTGCCACACGCTGCTAGCGCAGCAAACGGTAGTAACGGTGCCGGATGAGCCGGCCAATCTGGACCAAATCAAGCAGCAGATGAAGCACTACCAGTCCTGCCAGGAGTCAAATTGCTATGAGCCGCAACTACAACGGCAAGCGGATGTCGCAATCAACTTCCTGCGACAGAGCGTGGCTAGTTCCAAACCTGGAGACAAGCTCGCCATTGTGCTGGACATCGATGAGACTTCCCTTTCCAACTGGGCGGTGGAGATGCACGATGACTTCGCCTATATTCCCTCCGACTCCAACTGGTGTGTCGCGCTTCGCTGTGGAAAGGTGATCGCCTCAACGTTGCGAATATTCCACGAAGCCGAGAAGAACAACGTGGCGGTATTTTTCATTACCGGACGCCCGGAGTCGCAACGCGCCGACACCGAAGCCAATTTGAAAGCTGAGGGATACGACCAATGGGCAGGATTGTATTTGCGGCCCGAGGATCACCCCAAGATGCAGACCGTCACAGAATTCAAGTCAGGCGATCGCGCCAGGATTGTCGCAAACGGCTACCGAATCGTTCTCAATGTGGGAGACCAACTAAGTGACTTGGCAGGAGCTCCGCAGGCGGATCACTCAGTAAAACTGCCGAACCCTTTTTATTTCATACCGTGATGGCAGCAGGACAGTTGTGGAGTCCGGTCGCCCTCGACCGGCGTCGTATCCTTTTCTACTTCTTCCCTCCGTGATCTCCGTGCCTTCGTCCTCCGTATTTTCTTTACCTCGACTTCGCCCCCCGGAATCCATGCTCGAAGCTCAAATAGAAGATCATCCCCTTATCGCCCGCCGACGGGCCCACGCCCACCGGCACTCCAACTCCCGGCACAATCTGTAAGCCTGATTTGAAGTTGTATGCCCACCGCACGCCCGGATTAACGAAAAATGTCTGCTCCCTTTCCGTCATTCCCGGTCCTGTAACGATTGTGTTCGAACTCCATACCCACTCGCACAACACATTGAATCGCGGATTCGCCAGGAACACCGTCGATTGCCCCAGGTTCGGATTCACCACTGCCGCCTTCTGATGCGCATCGTTCTGAGCCGACGGAATCCATGTCAGCCCTGCATTCCAGTGCGTCACGAACCTTTTCCCGTGCGTAATGCTGACCGGCACGTTCGTCTGCAACCCCCAGCCGCCAAATCCCCGCCCCAGAGTGCTGTCTCCTGTTGGCAACAGCATGCTGAGCCGCGGCGCTACCGCGACGTGTGCCTCGCCATCTCCAACCAGTTGATAGCGGTAGTTGAGTGCCGTATCTCCCCAACTTGTTCCCGACCCCAGATACGCCCCCGAATGTGATAGCGCTGCCGTTACGCTCAACTGATGCCTTAGCGTGCGCAGCGGCCATTCGTCTGTCTGCGTGTACAGCAGGTCGCCCGTGCTCAGTTTCTGCACGAAACTGATGTGCTGAATCACCCCGTCTTCCTGGTTGTATGCTTCTTCCACCAAAAAGCTGTTGTCCTGGATCGGCCCGCTCTGCGCCGCACAATCCGCCACGATTGCCGAAATTACCACCCCAACGAAAACCACGGTTCGAAGAAAACTCCCCATCAGGACTCCGCATTGAAAATGATTATGAATGTCATTTTCATTATGGCGGCGCGCCGGGAATTTCCATGTGACTGAAATCACGCTTTTGGGTGATTCCGGCTGGCCCAGCGCCTTCGAATTCTTCGCCCTATGCATCACGATCGACCGGCACGAACCCTGCGAGATCGGACCAAACCGTCACCGCCGGGGCAGCCTGCTGCTTGTATTATCGTCCATGTCCGGAGGTCGCTTTATGCAAGCACGCCTCTTTTGTTAACGAATGAATCGATACCGAATAGGAAGTAGGCTATACATTCGACGTTGCCACTACATTGCCGAATGTGGAGACACGTGTATTCTCCCCACCTCTGCGATCTCTGTGTTAGTCCGGCTTGAGACCATTTCCCGTCAAGCTGTCCAAATCAGCAACTGGATTGCCCAGTCAGATACTCAGATATTCAGCTATCCAGATAACCTGATTTTTTCGAGAATTTCTGTCAACTGCCGCAAAGTGTCAAAACTTCACCTAAATTATTCGTTACAAAGAAAATATAAATTTCGTGTTTTTGGCAGTGAAACCTCTTCCCCGCGCACATAATTAAGATAGTGGGATAGAAGCCGAATCTTGTGTGGTGCGGACACTTGTCCGCTTCCCGTACGTTCACGCCTCAGAAATTCAGAAAGAGGAGTAATAGTTATTGCCCTTTAACTTTTCATTGTAAGTAGCTGAAATAAAAAGCGTAACAATCGAGATAAAGCTAAATTACTTGTTTTGTTAGGTCGGTTGGATGAGTGCCTCGTAACTATTTTGTTTTCATAGATCAGTTACACCCATGGGAGGGCATCCGTGAGATTGGAGCGGCAGCCACTCACGGTCGTTGCTTGGCACTCTTTGAGCAAGCCAGATTTCGACTAAGTGCCACAGGCTCAATATTTTGAGTGATAACTCGTTTGTTTTCACGATGATTGCCCCAAAATATGGGTCTAAGTGCTTGATTCCATGGATCGAGGGGGGATAGGGGGTATGTCAAAACTGCGAATCTGAGAATCATCCTCACTGACATATTCCAACTCTCAAATCACAAATTGCTAGAATCACTTTTGGCCGACCCTATGTCACCATCTAGCGCTTTTACCGATGTCCCTACCGCGCTCGAAGAAATTCGCGCCGGACGCATGATCGTCCTCGTCGATGACGAGGACCGCGAGAATGAAGGCGACCTGACCATGGCCGCCGAAAAGGTCACGCCCGAGCTGATCAACTTCATGGCTAAGTACGGCCGGGGCCTCATCTGCCTGCCTCTGACCGAAGAGCGCTGCGACCAGCTCCGCCTCGGCCCCATGTCGGCCGAGAACACGGCCACTTTTGGCACCGCCTTCTGCGAGGCCATCGACGCCCGCGAAGGCGTCACCACCGGCATCTCCGCTTACGACCGCGCGCACACGATCGAGGTTGCAATCGACCCGGCGACACGGCCCAGCGACCTCGCTCGTCCCGGCCACGTCTTCCCTCTCCGAGCGAAAAAAGGCGGCGTGCTCGTTCGCGCCGGACAAACCGAAGGCGCCGTCGATCTCGCGCGCCTTGCCGGCATGGTCCCCGCCGGAATCATCTGCGAAGTCATGAACGAAGATGGCACCATGGCCCGCGTGCCGGATCTGATCAAGTTTTGCGAACAGCACAGCCTGAAAATGCTGACGGTCGCCGAACTGATCCGCTACCGCATGGCGCACGAGCGCTACATTCGGCGGATCGGCGAAGCGATGCTGCCAACCAAGTACGGCGAGTTCCGCATGATTGCCTACCAGAGCGACATCAATGGCGAAGAGCGACACGTCGCCATGGTCCGCGGCGACATCACCGGCGAAGAGCCGGTGCTCGTCCGTATGCACTCCCACTGCCTCGTTGGCGACGTCTTCGGCGCTACCTGGTGCGAGTGCCACGAATCGCTCGATCGCGCAATGAGGATGATCGCGGAAAAAGATCGCGGCGCAATCATCTACCTCCACCAGGGATCGAAGGGTTTCAGCGTTGAAAAACTGGGTGAGCGCGACGTGCTCACGTTCCACAAGGAACGCCGCCTGCCGGCAATTCCTTCCAACCAGCGTGCGATCCAGCGCGAAGTCGGCATTGGCGCGCAGATTCTCAGCGATCTCGGACTACATCGCATCCGTCTGCTGACGAATCATCCGCGCCGCGTTGCTGGCCTTGAGGGCTTCAACATCGAGATTTTCGAGCAGATTTCGCTGCGAACGCCGAGCGTTTCGGTCGTCAAGTAAGGCGTTCGATCACGGCACCGTTACAGTTGTCTGCGTGCTCGCTCCCGCTCCAAGCTGGTCGATAACCGCTGCGTCAACGGTCCATGTTCCGGCATGCGGCAGAATGTGTACCGCGCCGAACGTTTTGCTGCTGAATCCGTCTCCGAACCCGATGTTCTCCTCAAGGATGAACCCATTCGGTGAGAACGAATTCGCTGTGCACGCCAGCACCGCCAGCGGCGAAACCTTCGGGAACGGCACGACAGTCAACACCGCCGTCGGAGGAATATCCTGTGGTTCCGCGTTGACCGCAAACTGCGTGCTCTGCTCTGCGCCGCGCGCGTCCCACGCGACCACGGTGATTCGCGGATTGCCTTTGAAGACCTTGAGCGGCGTGTTGATGAAATCGCGATCCGTCAGATACGCCAACTGGTCGTTGATGTAAACCGCCATCGCCGAGATCGGGGCGGACGAGTTGGCGCTGATCACAAATGGATTCGGATAGTTCTGCACTGCGCCATTGCTCGGCGTAGTTACGGTAATTCCCTGCGCGCTCGGCTTGGCCGTGATCAGCCGTTCCGACGAGTTGAACGCGCCGAGGTTGTCCCACGCGGTTGTCCGAATGCGGTACTCGCCGATGTTCTGGTACGTGTGCGTTGCGTTGGGTCCAGTTACGACCGTTCCATCGCCGAAATCGATCTGCGTTCCGGTCACGACGCCGTCGGGATCGGTGGATCCGCTGAGGTTGACACTTACGGTCATTCCGCCGCTGGTGTCAACGTTGGTGACCAGCGTTGGACTCTGGTCGCTTGTTCGATAACCCATAGCCGGCGAAATGTGGTTGATGATCGACGGCTTTCCAACGGCCTGAACGTACAGAACGTAATTGCCGGGATTAAGTCCGAACGTGCCCATGTTGATCGCATGTTGCGTAACCGGCAAATCGGCCAGATCCATCAAGTTCTGGCCGTCCGTGGAGATATAAACCGTGTAATGATCGACAGCATTTTCGTTCCCGGTGACATTCCATGTCAGCCAGCCACCGACCATCGCCGGAGAAACCGAAACGCAGTCATCCACTCCGCTCTCGATCTCCGTTCCCTCTTCATAGTCGTTCCAGGTAACAATCTGAACCGCAGGAAGCTGATTGCCCGCGGAATAGAACTGGTCGATTTGGCCGAAGGTGTCGAGCCAGGTCTGTCCGCAGTGCTGGCTGATGACGCGATTCGTGCTCCAGATCGCGGAGACATCGTTGAAGCCTTTATATGTCGATCCAAACGACGGCTGTTGCGCCTTCCCAACTGCTGCAGCGTAAAACTGCTGCTGCGCTGACAGTTGTTCGTCGAATGGATTCAGGCTGGCGATTTGTATCCACTGATAGGCTCCATTCGATTGTGGCGTTTCGGTAAATCCGCCCGGACCTTGGAACAAGAAGATCGGATTTCCCGGAACGGAGGCACGAACTTGATCCCAGTCGATATACCAAGTTTCCGTGCCGAACATGAAAACCACAGGACGACCATCGATCTTGGAGTACGCCGGTGAGTTCATGTACTGGTTGTAGCCTTGCGTAAGATCGCGAATCGCTTGCGTCGTAACGTCGCAGTTATTCTGCCGTGCCGCGTTGAAGAGCGCTCCACCGTCATACATGAGAGCAAACTCGAATCCCGAATGCGCTTCGGCTTGCGCGCGCATCTGTTGCGTGGCCGAGTTGATGAACGGATCCGACATGCCGTACCAATCGACAATCGCACCCTGAATGCCGCGGCTGATCATGTCTTCCACCTGACGCTTCACTTGCGCTGGATCGGCGGAGTTATATCCGACGGAAATGTGGCTCTGCGTGCCGAACCATGACTGAAAGGCCGCGTAGATTTTGGTGGTCGATCCCGGATACAACAGGTTGCGAATCGGAAGTTTGCTCACGTTGTATCCGCCGATGTTGCCGTTGGGAAGTCCGGCGATGTTCGAACTGGTGTTCGCCGCCGTCTGCGCCTGCAAAGTTGTCGTGGGAACGATGTTGGTTGCCGCGAACGAAGGGATGGCGGCACAGAGAATCAAAGTGATCGCGAAACGAGACAGCACGGAACACCTCCACCCTCCGCGAACAGCGGAACTCAGGTCAGGAATTCATGGGTTTGGTGCGGTCTAGGATGTTCCGCGACAGGGTAGCGTTGCGCTGGTGCTCACGGTTTTAGTGCGCACTGGACAGCACTGTCCAGTGCGCAATCGAGAAAATCGATCAGGAAGGCCGTCTGACTTCGATATTGTCTTCGCGCAGGAAAAACTGCGCCGAGCATTTGTCTGAACCGCACAGAATCGGTAACAGTCCATTAATTTGTTTACGCGTAACCAGGCCGAGCGTCGCGCATTCCGGGCACGCGAGCACGGCCCAATACGGATCGTTGGCATCGCCCATATCGCCGGCATTTTCGAGAACGAAGACCGTTCCCGGTCCCATCTGCTCCGGAATCCATTCGCTGAGTAATGTTATTTCCCCGACCATTTCCCCCACCTCCGAACCGAGAATCGATCTGACACTTAGATGACAGCTCGCTTGGGCTGCGTTCGGGCGCCTTGAACACCCTTGCGCCGACCATCGCGTGCTGAGGCTGGTTCCGTTAATTCGGCTTGAATCTGCCGAACGGTGTCGCTCAAGCACAGAGTCAACATGGGTTGACGAGAGTTCTTGAGAATGTCGATCACCTGCGCCGCCGAGGTTTCCAGATAAATCCTGCTGCCGTCGGTGAGCAGGTGATACTCCGAATGAGCGGTGACCGTATCGACCAGGCGCTTTTTGAATTCCTTCTGCAGCAGGCGCATTACCTTGCGCACACGCTGCAGAGAAAATCCCCGCCGGCGCAGATCGCAGATCACCGCAACTTCAGCCAGATCGTCCAATGAATACAACCGCCGATGGCCCTCGCGCGCCGGGACGACAATTCCCCGCTCGTCCCACCATTGCAACTGGCGCGCCGTGATTCCGGTTCGGGCCATCACCTCCGCCGATGTAAAGAGAGCTTGCATTCTTTTATCTTCAGAGCACAGCCAAGAATGCCTGTGCTACATCAAAACAAAAACAGCACAAAATGTTTGAAACATTTTATGGCGGAGTTGTTGGGTGTCAATGTGGAAATCAGGGGAACCAAGAAAAGCAAGTGGCTGGTGGCTAATTGTTAGTGGCTAGTTAATGGACTTGTGGCTCGGAAGCCAGAGGATTTTGAAATGATCGGCGAAGCGCTTCAGGTCCGGATCGGCGGTGATGAGTGTGGCGTGTTTAGCGAGCGCTAACGCCGCGGCGAACGAATCAGCGTAAGCACATCGAAACTTTGCCTTAAGTTCGGCTGCTTTCATTGCTGCGGTGAAATCAATGGGGATCAGATCCAAGGGAGAGCTAATGAGCTGCTTTATGCGGAGCATCGCCTCCGCTTCTCCATTCCTCTTCCAAACGGAATAGAACGCTTCTCCCACGTTGATTACGGACATACTGACGCTAGCACTTCCCTCGTCGGCATAGTCCAGGATTTTGGCGACGCGCTCACTGCCTTCCCGCTTTTCCCAGTAAGTCATCAAGGCGTTGGCATCGAGAACATATACTTTCATAGCTTGTCTTCCCGCTCCCGCTCTTTTTTGCGCTCGGCCTGGAGGTATTCAAGTGCGGATGGTTTGCCCTTCAAACATCCGTGCATACTTCTCCAATCAACACTGGAATCGGGAACCACCAGGATGCGATCACCCTGCAATTCCAGAGTGACACCAGTCCCGGCTTCCATTCGTAATTGCCGCCGTAACTCAGAGGGGATCACCAACTGACCTCTCGAGCTCATTACGCTTCGATATAACATTTCTTACCTCAAGAGTAAGACATATCTTACTCATAGATAAGACAACTCGCAAATCTAATTTTTGAGGTTCGCCACCTTTGTGAGCAAATGCTCTCCACGATGATCCCGGCATCTTTTTGCGGGTTTCTGATGCAGAACTAACCAAGCCATCCGCACATTAAGCTTTGCTGCACTTTCCGATTCACCGCTTTCAGTGAAAAAACTATCGCATTAACAATTTTTTCATGTTGCACGGGCCTTGCACGTGTTATTTATTGTGATTCCCAGCTGAACATCGGAGGACACCTGAATTGGGCAAAGACATGGTTCCGAAGCGCCTGTTTCTCACAAAGGGCGTGGGGAAACACAAAGAACGGTTAACTTCATTTGAATTGGCGCTCAGGGACGCCGGAATTGCCGCGCAGAACCTGGTTCGCGTTTCATCTATCTTCCCCCCAAACTGCAAGATCATTCCCCGCAAAGACGGCCTGAAATTCCTGAATCCTGGTGAAGTTGTATTTGCCGTGGTGGCAGAAAACTCCACCCGTGAAGCGCATCGCCTGGTCGCGTCGAGCATCGGAGTAGCCATTCCCGCCGATCGCGGCACCTACGGATACCTCAGCGAGCACCATTCGTTCGGCGAAACGGATGACGTGGCCGGTGACTACGCGGAGGAACTTGCGGCTGAGATGCTGGCGACCACGCTGGACGTAGAATTCGATCCTGATAAGAGCTGGGACGAGAAGAAGCAGATTTACCGCCTGTCGAATAAGATCGTCCGCACTATGAACATCACCCAGTCGGCGGTGGGAGACAAAAAGGGCAAGTGGACGACTGTAATTGCCGCTGCCATCATGATTTTCGAATAAAGTTCCGCTGGCGTTCTAAGGCAAGCCTCTCTCCGGGAAAGGCTTTTGTCTTGGCGTAAATACGACACAGCCGTTACGTTCCGCGCCATTTGAGCATCTCAAGCAGAAGATTCGTTCTTGCTTGGGAGCCTTTGCTATGAATGCCAGTTCGAACGTGTCCCGGTGCGCCAACCCGGAGTGCAAGTCCAAATTTGTCCGCCTGGGAGACGGCGAACTGTTTGTTTTCCCGGTCCATGATCACAAAGCATGGGGCCTGCCTCCGGATGTAAAACAGAAGGTAATGTGGCTCTGCGACGGGTGCTGCCAGAAGTACTACGTTCGTTTCGATGGCCGCCATCACAGCGCGCAAATCGTACACCGGCCATCAGTTACTCACAGAGTCGCTTGAGATTGGCTGCGAACGATTCGGGCGCCAAGATCGTGACCCGCATGCCGTCGGCTTCCGCAGCCAGCAGCACCTTCCAATCACTGGATTCCGCTTTTGGCGAGTTCCCCCAATCGCCCGCTAGTCTTGCCATCGGCTGCTCTGCCGGAATAACCAACTCAATCGAAGTAGCATTCTGGGACTC
>CAYWSM010000224.1:0-9639 GCA_964460935.1 uncultured Terriglobales bacterium
ACCTGGTGGTAGGCTTGCGAGTTCCACTCAGTATTAGCGTTAGGCATTTATTAACCACGGATTTCACGGATTAGACGGATCGAGCAGATAAATCAATTCAGAAAAAAATCCGTAAAATCAGTCTAATCCGTGGTGAATAAAAGTTTTTAAATCGCCGACAGCGCCTGATCCAGATCCCCAATAATGTCTTCCACGTTCTCGATTCCCACCGAGATGCGGACCATGCCGTCGGTGAGGCCGATCTTTTTGCGGCCTTCAGCGCCGATGGCGGCGTGGGTCATTGTCGCGGGGTGGGAAATCAGCGTTTCGACTCCGCCGAGCGATTCCCCCAACGAACAGACGGGTCCGACACGCTTGAGCATTTTCTTGGCGTTGGAAAGCGATCCGGTTTCGAAGGTGACCAGAGCGCCGAAGCCGGACATCTGCTTTTTAGCTAGCTGGTGTTGCGGATGGCTCGGTAGTCCTGGGTAGAAGACTTTCTTCACCTTTTTGTGGCCATCGAGGAAACGAGCAACTTCCATGCCGTTCTGGTTGTGGCGCTCCATGCGGACGCCGAGCGTTTTCACGCCGCGCAAGATCAGCCATGATTCGAAGGGCGAGAGAATTCCGCCGGAAGCTTTTTGCAGGAAGGCGAGTTTTTCAGCTTGCTCGTCGGTGCTGCAAACGATGACGCCGCCGAGTCCGTCGCTGTGGCCGTTGAGGAATTTTGTAGTCGAGTGCATCACCATGTCAGCACCGAGTTTCAGCGGGCGCTGGAAGTAGGGTGACATGAACGTGTTATCGACGACCAGTTCGGCTCCACCGCGATGCGCGATTTCGGCCACGGCGGCGATGTCGCTGACGGTCATCAGCGGATTCGTTGGCGTCTCGAGCCAGACGTACTTGGTGTTCTTGCGCATGGCTTTGCGCGTGGCGTCGAGATTGGAGGTATCGACGTAGGAGAACTCGAGTCCGAGATTGGCCATCACCTGATTGAACAGACGCGGAGTGCCGCCGTACACGTTGTCGCCACAAAGCAGGTGGTCGCCCTTCTTCATGGTCATGCAGACGGCGGTGATGGAGGCCATGCCGCTGGCGAAGACACGAGCCGCTACACCGCCTTCTAATGCGGCGAGATTTTCCTGCACACGATCGCGTGTGGGATTAGTAACGCGGGCGTATTCGTATCCGCGACGCGGTTTGCCGAGTTCGTCCTGAACGTAGGTGGAAGTCAGGAAGATCGCGGGGCTAACAGCGCCGGTGAGTTCGTCAGGTTCGCCGCCGGCGTGGATGGCGGTGGTGGAAAAGCCAAATTTCTTAGAGCTCTTGGGCATGAATCCTCAAGGAATTGGTAATTGGGTTAATTAATAAGTGAGTAAATTTCGTAATTGGGTAATTTGGTAATTGGGTAATTAAAACAAGACATTCACACCAATAATGGCTTCGGCAACTGCACGCTCTTAAATTACCCACTTACCAATTTACTCACTTATTAATTCTCAGTACGTTTCGAAGATGTTCTTCGACAGGTAGCGTTCGGCGGAATCGGGGATCACGGTTGCGACGCGCTTGCCGGGGCCTAAACGTTTCGCGATCTGGAGAGCGACCCACGTGTTCGCCCCGCCGCTGGATCCGGCCATTACACCTTCCTGACGTGCTAATTGGCGCACCATCTCGAAAGCATCGGCATCTTTGACGGCGATGATTTGGTCGGCAAGATCGCCATGGAACGTTTTCGGGATGAAACTCGAGCCGATACCTTCGATCTTATGGTCCCCCGGAGGACCTCCGCCGAGAATGGAGCCGACGGTTTCGACGGCGATGGCGATTGCGCCTTTGCAGTGTTCTTTCACGTAGCGTGCAACACCGCTGAAGGTGCCGCCGGTACCAGCGCCGATGACCACGGCATCCACACGTCCGCCCATCTGTTCGACGAGTTCGCGTCCGGTGGTTTCGTAGTGATAGTCGGGATTGGCCTGGTTCTCGAACTGAAGCGGCAGATAGGAATTCGGAATCTTGGCCGCCAGTTCCCTCGCGCGCTTAATGGCTCCGCCCATGCCTTCGGAATCGGGCGTGCGGATAACCTCAGCGCCAAGGGCCTGCATGATCATTACTTTCTCTTTCGAGAATTTTTGCGGCACGCAGAAGATGACGCGATAGCCCTTATTCACGCCGATCAACGCAAGTCCGATGCCGGTGTTTCCTGCCGTGGCTTCGATGATGGTCGAGCCTTCCTTGAGTTCGCCGGTCTCTTCGGCGCGGCGGATCATGCCGATGGCGGCGCGATCTTTGATACTTCCGCCGGGATTCAGATACTCAAGCTTGGCGTAAACGTCAGCCGAGTCAGAGGGAACAAGGCGATTGAGATGGAGGAGTGGGGTTTCGCCGACAAGTTCGATGACGCTTTCAGCCGTGCGAAGCCGGGTCGCTTCCTGGAGTTTCATGGACACGGCTCTAGGGTAAGAGACCGATGGAGGGTTTGGCAAACCTTGTTCAATGTTCAATTGGTAATTGGGGAATTTGTAATTGGTAATTGAAAACCAGAGGGTTTCGGCATTGGTGAAGCAATGAAAGCACGTAGGATCGTGAGGGGCATCACACAAGTGTCATTGAAAATCCCCCGTAGGCTCTTCCGAATGGCGCTGCAGGAGCAACAACTCAGAGATCGGACCAAAGCTTTTGCCCTGCGTATCCTGCGCTGACTCCGGACTGATAAAAGCTTCGAGGCTCGAACCCCTGACGAAAGAAGCAACAGAACTAACTGCCATCTTCACCGCTGCACATTACACTTCCAAGTCGCGAACGAACTCTCGGCTCTAAATTACCAATTACAAATTACCCAATTACAAATTCACTTTCCGCCCTGGCTGCTGGCGCGTTCGGTACCGGCGTAGTAGCCGGTGCGGGTGCGAACGAAGAGCTTGCCGTGGCCCGGAGATTTGGCCTCGACCTTCACGGTTCGATAGCCACCTTCGCTCTTGGCTATCTCCGGCTTGTAACCGATGGTGTACTGGTTGCGGATGTCGTGTGCGACTTCACGGGAAATCGAATCGACCTCACGGATGTCCTTGGGGAAAAACGCAACGCCACCGGTGCGGTCGGCCAAGGCTTGTAGCGCCCGCTTCGCGCGTTTCTGATGATCGTCGCCGAGAATGCCGATGGTGTACACGGTCGGTCCATTCTCGACATCGAGACGGCGAATCGCCTGCTCTAACGACTCGCGGCTGGCATTGTCCTCACCATCGGTCACGACCAGGATCACGCGCTTATCCAGTTTGGCGTTCTTTTCGAGGTGATCGGCCGACGCGACTACGGCGTCGTACAGGGCCGTGCCACCGCGAGAATCGATCTTCTCAAGACCTTCCTGCAACATCTTGATGTTGGCCGTGAAGTCCTGGTCGAGGTAGTACTCATCGTTGAAATTGACGATGAAGACTTCGTCCTGCGGATTGCTGGCCTTTACCAGATTGATGGCGGCCTGATTCACGGCGGGACGTTTGTCGCGCATGGATCCCGAATTGTCGATGATGATGCCAATCGACACCGGAATGTCTTCGCGACGGAAAGAGGTGATCTTCTGAGGAGATCCGTTCTCGAATACCGCAAAATCGTTGCGAGCCAGGTCGGTCACGAGGCGGTGCTTGTCGTCAATGACCGTGGCATGCAACTGGACTTCTTCAACCTCTTTGCGGAAGACGAACACGTCGCCTTCCTGCCGGCTGGGAGCGGTACCTAGCTGTGGCTGCGACTGCTGTGCATTTCCCGGCTGAGGCGCGGTTCCCTGCTGCGTTGGAGGTTGGGACGGAGGTGCGCTACCCGGCTGAACCGGGGTATCCTGCGCCGGGGCAGTTGCCTGCGGTTGCGCCGGTGGCGTTTGCGCCGGTTGTGATTGCTGTTGCGTATTGGAGGGCGGAGCCGCGGCAGGAACCTCCTGCGCCCACGACCCAAAGGACAAGAACAGGATGAGAGCCAGAACTCCAGCCCCCATGAACAACTTTTCTAAGCTTTTCAAGGTAAAGGAATCCAGGGTTTTATTCCGTAGGCGCATAGTAGCCCGTTTTGGCATAGACGTGCAGTGGCGGTAGTCCTTTGGGCGGATTCAGCTTTACTTTAATCTTCCGCCATTTTCCGTCACGTGCTGGTCTGGTTGGACGGTAACCAATTACATATTGGTTGCGCAGCTCTATTCCAATCTTCGTGGCTACATCCGCCAGTTCGTTCGGATTATCGATGGTAAAGGTCCGGCCGCCAGTTACATCGGTAATTTCCGACAATGTAATTGGACCCGATCTCTCCTCAGGAGTTGTGGGAGCGCTATCAAAGATCCCGATGCCATAGATCTGGACATCGGCTTCCTTGACCATCGACTTGATTTCGTTCTCGGTGTAGCGGCTGTGGTTGTCACCACCATCGGAGATAATCAGCAGCGCCTTCTTCTCGCGATGCGCCTTACGCATCTGGTGCAATCCCATGTAGATAGCGTCCATCAAGGCCGTCCGGCCTTTGGGCTGCAGGTAGACCAGCTTGGCCTGGATATCTTCCACGGAGGAGGTAAAGTCCGACAGCAGTTCCGGCTTGTCGTTGAACGACACCATGAAAAACTCATCTTCCGGATTGGCGGTTCGGAAGAATTCGACTACGGCCTCGCGCGACTTTTCGATCTTGTTCGACATGCTGCCGCTGAGGTCGAAGATCACGCCCAGCGAGATTGGGACATCCTCGCTCGAGAAGTGCTTGATTTCTTGTTTTTCGGTGCCTTCGAAAACTTCAAAATTGTCCTGTTCAAGGCCGGTGACCAGCCGATTCATAGGATCGGTAATGGTGACCGGGACCAACACCAGGTTGACATCGACCTTCATCGGCCGGGTATGCGTGCGTAACGCGGGATTCTCTTCGCTGGACGCGCTGCCTCCCGGCAGCATGGTGGCCTCAGAAGGCGCCGGTGTGTGCGGAGTGATGTGAACGTCGTTGGTCGATTGAGCGAACGCAACCGTGGAAATGAACGCGAACAGCGCGACTAAGAGGCTGGCCAAAGCCGCTCGGTGATGACGGACGCGAAGGTGCGAACCGATCCGACCATTTCCCCCATGAGGCGGCAAGGATGGGAATAACCGATGGCGGAGCGACCCGCCAATTCCCCTGCTGGTGCGGGCCATAGGTTTCCTCTTATGAGCGAGATAGTACCACAGCCGTATTGCCGGTGAACCGCAAGAATTTGGAGTTTCCAGCAGACGAGCTGACGTTCACCTTTTGTGATGTTGACCCTGAAATTAGGGTTTCCCAAAATGTGAGTTGCTACAATTCGTGCAACGCCTGCGAAGTGGATTGTTGACCTCGTCGGAGGCGGAGGTGTCACAGAATTGTCGAGCCCGCGTTAAATCAAAAAGATGGCAGATATCTCTCCATTTCGCGCATTACGTTACGATTCCAGCCGTGTGTCCCCGAGCGCGGTGGTTACCCAGCCTTACGACAAAATAACCCCTGCGATGCAGGAGCGTTACTACGAAGCCAGCCCCTATAACTTGGTTCGGATCATTCTGGGAAAGCCAACCGCAGGCGATAACGACGCGGAAAACGTTTACACGCGCGCCGCTGCCAGCCTGAAGCAGTGGCGTCAGGAAGGCGTCCTAAAACAAGACCGAAAGCCCGCTATCTACTACTACACACAACGGTTTACGGTTCCAGCGTCGGCGATTGGGACGCAGGGATCGCCAGTGGAATTCGAGCGTCGCGGGTTCATCGCGGCGGGGCGTATCCATGATTACGAGGACGGGGTGGTCTTCCGTCATGAGCAAACGCTGGCCAAGCCGAAGTCGGACAGGCTGAATTTGCTGCGCGCGACGCAGGCCCATTTTGGGCAGATTTTCATGTTGTATAGCGATCCGCATGACGAAGTCGGCATGCTGCTGGAGAACTCAGTTCTGGAAGTAAGTCCCGGAGGTACGAGGCAATCGACGGCCGATGCTGCCCTTTCGGTCGAGCCTGACATCGCCGTTACGGACGAGTATGGTGTGCTCCATCGTGTGTGGTGTATTTCCGATCCCAAGATTGTGACAGCCGTACAGAAAAAGATGGCAGACAAAAAGCTAATCATCGCAGACGGTCACCATCGGTATGAGACGGCGCTGACCTATCGTAACGAGCGGAGAGCGGCAGTCACTACCCCACTCAAGCCAGAAGAGGGCTTGAATGGGGCACCGCAGGATGCGCCGTACGAGCGGGTGATGATGACCTTCGTGAATATGGATTCGCGGGGGCTGGTGATTCTGCCGACGCATCGGGTGGTGCATGGGCTGAAAAATTTCGAACGCGAAAAATTCCTGGAGCGCGCGCGCAAGTATTTTGAGGTGTTGCCGCTCACGGGTACGTGCGAACAGAAAATGTCACGGCTGCATGATGCAAGTAATCATGGAACGACGCTGGTGGCGGCATCGGGAGATGAATGCTTCCTGATGCACTTCCGGTCGGAATCGGCGAGCGATGTGTTGAAGAGCGTTCCTGAGTTGCAGCGGAAACTCGACGTGGTCGCGTTGCACAAAGTGGTGCTCGAGAATGTGCTGGGACTGTCGGAGGAATCGATTCGCAACCAGGAGAACATCTCGTATCACCGCGAGCCCGAAGAGGCTCTGAAGAAAGTGAAGGAAGGCGCGAATATCGCGTTCCTGATGAATCCGATTAAGATGGAGCAACTGCGGGAGATCACATTCGCGGGTGGCGTGTTGCCACAGAAGTCGACGGATTTCTATCCGAAGATGCTCAGCGGGCTGACGGTGTACGCGGTGGAGTGACGTCGGTACGGGATGAGATGACACCGATGTGAAGCAATAACTACTTGGTCGCAGTATCCGGTTCCTGCTTTGGCGCCAGGAATCCGGTTGGCGCAGCGATTTCAACATGCTTCACAACGGTTTTGATGTGGAGTTCGTGCCATTCACCTGCCTTCAGGCCCTCAGGGGCGAGGGTCACGATGTACTGTTTCATCAGAACATCTGCTAGTTTCGGCACGATTTCCGATGGGTGATCCAATTCGAACATGTGGCCTCCGGTACTCTTGCTCATGCTCTTTAGAACAGATCCACCCTTCAGCAGGAGACCTCTGTTGTCAGAAACATATATGCTGAAAATCGGCAGCCTTTCCCTTAAAGCCGCCACTGCCGCTTCCTTCCAAGTAACTCGGCTCTGGTTGTCTTCACCGTCGCTGATGACAATCATAGCTCGGCGGTGTGGAGACGAACGAAAAATCTTGGCTACCGCATCACTTCCCATCTGCACCGCGTCGTAGAAAGCTGTTCCGCCTTCTGGGCCGACGGCTTGCATTGTTTGCTTCACTTCCTCCAATGTGACTGGTCTTTTGCTCACCACACTTGTCGTGCTGAACATTACGAGCAGGCCCTGACTATCGCCAGTCAGTAAACCTTGAAAAATGTCGATTGTGGCGTTCCTGATGAATGCCATCTTGTTGCGATCGGAATTACTCAGATCGACTACAACTACAAAATCGAGAGGACTTCCTTTAGTCTCCTTGAGATCGGTGACCTGCGCTGGTTTACCATCAACCAAGACTGTTAGATCTGATTTCAGTATTGGCACCGGCCTCCCATGATTGTCGACCGCACTAACAGTAAATTGCAGTTGCGACGCTTCGGCCTCGGGACCTGATGACGTCTGCGCTGCGCAAGAAATGACGGTGCAAAGCACGACCAACAAGACGCATCTGAATCGGGAGTCCATGGATAACCGAGATTCTAAGATGATGTGGCAGTTAGGACAATGTCAGATGAGAGTTCATTTGCCTATTGCTTTCGGCCTACTTGTGCTTTCTTTGGTTCAGCCGGCCTTGCCGCTGTACGCGCAGCATCTCGGATTCGATCGCAACGATTATCCGGGCGATGCGCAACTTGCGACTCTACATCAGACATTCGCGTTCACAGGCTACTGGCTGAACAATCCTCCTGGCGCAACCTCAAACTCTTGGGCGGGAAAGCGCGTGCTCATCGAAAAAGCGGGATTCGGGTTTCTCGTCTTGTTCAACGGGAAGACGTACGCACAGCTAAAGGGCAATGAGGCGGAGGAGGTTGGAGCTGCTGATGGACAGGCCGCAGTGGCAGCGGCGAAGCGCGAGGGGTTTCCAGCGCAGACAGTCATCTTTCTCGATCAGGAAGAAGGCGGGCGGCTGCTCGAACCGCAGAAGGATTACCTGTTCGCGTGGATTGATGCCGTCAGTTCGGGAGGTTTTCGCACCGGAGTGTATTGTTCGGGGATTCCGGTAACTGAGAATACGGGCAACACGATCACGACGGCAGCCGATATTCGGCAGAATGCCGGGGATCGCCACGTCTCGTACTTTATTGCGAATGACCTGTGTCCTCCATCGCCGGGGTGCGTGCTGACGAAGCCTCCGCTTCCGTCCCAGAGTGGCATTGAGTACGCGGATGTCTGGCAGTATGTGCAATCTCCGCGCAGGCCGGAGTACACGAACTCGTGCGCGCAAACGTATAACGCGGACGGCAACTGTTATCCGCCGAATGTCGATCCGGCGAGTAAGCTGCATGTCGATGTAGAAGTGGCGGTGCAGGCGGATCCGTCGCAAGGGAGAACGGCGAAGCAGGTTGACGTGAGAAAAAAGATGTAGCGAGCCTCCAGCCACTCCTTTGCTATCCTGCTGCTAACGGCCTTGCGCGGACACTTAAAACTCTTGTTGTTTGCGCTTCTTCTGCTCGGCTTCTCGCAGGCAGCGGAGGAGAAGCGGTTGGCGGTCTATTCCGCGCAAACCAGTTTCACGATTTCCGTCACCGATCATGAAGGTCAGGAGTACGTCAGCGTGACGGATCTCGTCGAACCGTTTGGCAATGTCACACTGACGCATAAGGGCGATCGCTGGAAGCTGCGGCTTTCACCCAGTTCCGGGTCGGCACTCGAGGCCGAATTCGCCGATGGAAGCCCTGACGCGAAAATTCGCGGGAAAAAAGTTCAACTGACGTATCCGTTCTGGGCGGACAGTCAGCGCGGATACATACCGGTGAGTTCCGCACCGATCCTGATGGTGCAGCTCACACACCAGAGCTCCAATCTGCGCGAGAATTCGCGGCGGTTGTTCATTGGCGACGTGTCGACAACATACACTGCCGAGATATCGAAGAATGCGCCGAACAAGCTGGTGCTGCACTTCTCTTCTCAGGTGAATCCGGCGGTTTCAACCGAGCCCGGGAAGGTCCGCCTGACATTTAGCCGTGATCCTGTGGTTCCGAGCGGGACAAACCCGCAGAGCTTTGAAAGTTCCACAATCCGGTCCGTCGGCTTCTCGGAAAGCAATGGCACCGCCGACTTGACCATCGCTACCACGGCGCCGGCACTGGCCACCTTCAGTGACAACGGACGCACCATCACCATTACGGCTACGCCAGCGATCAATCAGGCCGCACAGGGAACACCCCAGCCCGGACCTGTGCCGACACTGCCGACGGGCGCACAACCGCCGACCTCGACCGCCGGTACGCCCGCGACAACAACAGCGCAAGCGCCGCCTGCTCCCAGGTTCTTCGTCATCATCGATCCGGCACACGGGGGCGACGATCCCGGCGCAACTCTCGGCGAAGGTCTCTTCGAAAAGGATGTAACGCTAGCGATAGCCAAGAGGATTCGCGCCGAACTTGATCAGCG
>CAYWSM010000225.1:0-13912 GCA_964460935.1 uncultured Terriglobales bacterium
ACGGCTAACTGGATCGACTGGTGGGATTCGAGAAGCGGCGCCTGGTAATTCTTGTCTCCGGGGAGAGCCGGTGGGTTGTAGAACTTGCGGTGGAAATAGCAGTAGGGCGTGTTGTGGACCGGAATCGCCTGACAGAGTGAACCGTCGTCTTTGATGTGAGCACAAGTTGAAATCTCATTTTTCATTGCGATTTTCTCCTTAAGAAAAAGGCCTGTAGTCGTCGAATCAACGACTTACGGGCGGTTCAATACGTCCATATTTGAAAAGAAAGAACTTAGTTCATCAGTTCGTCAGTTTTTCAGTTCATCAGTGGTTCGCGGTTTTCGGTTGTCGGTAATCGGTTAAAGAATTTCTTTTCTATTGTTAAAGGTAGCGTGTGGAGAAAGGTTTACTGCCAAAATCGGGAAACTTATATATTCTTTGTAACGAGTAGGTTATGTGGGATTTGTTACCTTCGTCATGCTTGACAAAAATTCCCGAAACGGGAACGGCAGCGTTAATCACCTGTAGGAGTTCAGAAAATGGGAAGGAATATCCCTGATCAGTTCGTGTTACGTCGGCAGATTGCGGCGGGCACCACAGAGAAAAGGCCGAATAGCGATGCTGCGCATTGCCTGCCCGGGCGAGGCACCCGGTCCCACATTCTCTAACCCATAGTCTCCAATTTCCACATTCCAATTTTGAGTTTGTTACCCTACGAGGGTGTCGCGGTCGCTGAAAGCTCACATCCTTCTGGTGCTGGTGACGCTCGCGTGGGGGGCGACGTTCGTCTCCGTCAAGAACGCGCTGGGAGCGGTGTCTCCGCTGACGTTCAATGCTCTGCGCATGGCATGCGCTTCAGCGGCGCTGGTGGTCTTCTTCTGGAAGGAATTGAAGCAACTCAACAAGGGATCCCTGCTTGGTGGCACGCTACTCGGCGTTTTTCTGTGGGCCGGGTATTCGTGTCAGACGGTTGGGCTGGGCATGACCACGCCGTCGAAATCGGCATTCATCACCGGAATGGCCGTGGTGCTGGTGCCGCTCATGGTGGCCATCAGCGGGCGCAGGATGCCGAACCGGTGGACATTAGTAGGCGTGGCGTGCGCGTTCGTGGGCCTGTATTTCATGACGATCACGCCGAATAATCCCACTCAAGCCAACAGATGGCTTGAATGGGGTACCATCGGGAATTTCATCAGTGGCATTAACGCCGGTGATTTGATCACCCTGGGAGCGCCGATCACGTTTGCGCTGCATATTTACACGATGGGCAGGCTGATGCAGCGGTATCCGTTCAAGGTGATTTCGGTTTTGCAGATCGTGGTTGCGACGGTGCTGATGGCGGCGACGATTCCGCTGGAGACGCCACGGCTGGTTTTTACGGCGCAGGCTGTGTTCGCGATCCTGTTCACGAGTCTGATTTGTACGGCGGCGGCGTTTTCCATCCAGGCGTGGGCGCAGCAGTTTACGCCGCCAACGCATACGGCGTTGATTTTCGCCTTAGAACCGGTGTTTGCGGCGCTAACGTCCTACGTACTATTGGGCGAGAGGCTGGGTGCCCGAGGGACAGTTGGCGCATTGCTCATCCTGAGCGGTATTCTGGTTTCGGAGTTGAAGGGATCATCGGTGGAACCGAATTCCGATTCGCCGCAGGATGAAAAGAACCGGCCCCAAGGCGCGCAGGGCGGGAACGAACAAGCCAACAGTGCCGAATTCTCAATTAATTAGTAGAATTGTTGTTAGTGACCGAAACGAATTGTCAGGTTTTTGCGTCTAAGCTGGCAGGGTTTATCTCCGTATTGACTGCACGTTCCAGCTTCGGCGGCCGGTTTTCCGCAATATTTTAGAGTTCCGTTCGTTCGATTAAGTGGAGGAAAGATATGAATGCGCGCGTAAGCGCTTTTTGGCAGCGTCTTAGATCACAACAACCGGGGTCGGTGTTGCTGGTGTTGCTGACGCTGGCCGTCGGCATTTTGATTGGGACCGTCATTTCGTACGGCGTGAAGGGACAGAATAAACAGAACATTTCGTCTGACGCGACGCCGTTGACGGTACCCGCCCCCAAGCAGCTTTCCACGACGTTCACGCAGATCGCCAAGCAGCTTGAGCCGGCGGTAGTGAATATCAATACCGAATCGGTGATCAAGAACCCGCATTCACGCGGAGGACGCCGCGGCCAGGTCGCGCCGATGCCACAGGGACCTGACGATGATCAGGACAACGGCTCCGGCGGCGAGGACAATCCGTTTCAGGATTTCTTCGACCGCTTCTTTGGCGGCCAGGGCATGCCCGACAACATTCCGCAGCGTGCGCTGGGATCGGGCGTAATCGTCGATCCGAAGGGATACATCATCACCAACCGGCACGTGGTAGCCAAGGCTGATCACATTCGCGTGAAACTGAAGGACGATCCATTGGGCTATCAGGGACATGACGCAAAAGTCATCGGTGTCGATGAAGAAAGCGATCTGGCTGTAATCAAGATCGACGTCAACAAACCACTTCCGGCGGCGAAGCTCGGTAATTCGGACGGCGCCGAAGTTGGAGACTGGGTGATGGCGGTCGGCAGCCCGTTTGGTCTGGAGAACACCGTGACGGCGGGCATCATCTCGGCCAAGGGCCGCTCCAGCATCGTGCCGCAGCGTCAGTTCCAGTCGTTCATTCAGACGGACGCGGCGATCAATCCTGGGAACTCGGGTGGTCCGCTGGTTGACATGTCGGGCGAAGTAATCGGCATCAACACCGCGATTCTCACCGGCGGCCAGGGCTACGAAGGCGTCGGATTTGCGCTGCCTTCGAACCTTGTAGCGAAGGTTTATAACGACCTGATCGGTCCGGAACACAAGGTTCTGCGCGGCTCGATCGGCGTCGAATTCCAGGCACAGCCGAACCCGGCCGTAGCTCGCGTTTACGGTGGCGGTAGCGGCGTGACGCTCAGCAACGTTATCTCGGGATCGCCGGCAGCCGCGGCCGGCTTGAAGGTGGGCGACACGATCACGTCGATCGATGGCAAGCCCATTTCCAGTGGCGACGAACTGGTGAATGAAATCTCGAACCGCAAGCCCGGAACGAAGGCAGCTCTCGGGTATCTCCGGAACGGCAACAAGGGCCAGACCACGGTGACGATTGGCAGCCGCAGCAAGCTGTTCGGCAGCCGGTTGGGACTCGAAGACGAACAGGGAGAACAGGGCGAACCGCAGGAAAGCAAACTGGGCATCACCGTCGATACGATTACGCCGGAGATGGCGCAACGGCTGGAACTGCCGTCCGCCAAGGGCGTGGTGGTTACCGACGTGAAGCCAGGTTCGTTTGGCGACGACGTAGGTCTGTCGCGCGGCGATGTGATCCTGGAGATCAACAAACAGGCGGTGAATACGGTGGATGACTTCAACCGGATCGCCAGCCAGTATAAGAGCGGACAGGACGTAGTCTTCCTGGTACACCCGGCGAGGGCTGGGCGCACCGGTGGGACAGCGTTCCTGGGCGGAACCCTTCCGTAACCTTTCCCACTTTGGGGCACCGGCAGTGTAATAGTGGCAAGCCGGTGCCCGTTTGTGTACCATGTCCGGGAATTCATCCGGTATTGATATTGGCAAACCGGTGTACCCGAAGCCGCATCCTGTGATGTAGCCGGTGTTCCGGCTGAGGTGTTATTTGCAAGCTGTTAAAACCGTATCGGCCCAAATCGCATTTTTTCTCCTCGCGCTGCTAGCGATTACGCCAATCGCTTCCGCGAGTACTACCAGGCACCACACGGCGACGAAGTCCAGTTCCACCAAAGCCACCAGCAGCAAGAGCCACGCTACGGCGAAGAAAACCAGCGCCAAGAGCTCTCACTCGCATAAAGGCAAACTTAAGAAGACAGCCAAGAAATCGTGGAAGTCGCACGGCCAGCAAGGCATCAGTTCCAGCCGGGCAAAGGAAATCCAGGACGCGCTGATCCAGCAGCACTATCTCGATTCTTCCGATGCCACAGGCGTGTGGGATACGAAGACGCAGGAGGCCTGCCGCAAGCTTCAGGCCGACAACGGATGGCAGACCAAGGTTCTGCCGGATTCTCGCGCGCTCATCAAGCTGGGTCTGGGACCGGATCATAAGGATGTGCTGAATCCGGAAACAGCGGCGACAAGCCCGTATCTGCCGGGCGGCGGCGTGAAGTCGGATGGCCTTCCGACATCCACGAGTACCGCTGTGCGAGCGGAGTAGAAACACAGTTTCGAGCTTCAGGGTTTAGGAGTCGGCGGCTATGGCCGCCGATTTTGTTTTGGGCCATCAAAAAGCCGTGAGGCATGCCCGTCCGTCGCTGATCTCGCATCATCCATAAGCGAGTTCTCGTCCACTTCTCCGTTCTCATCTGCGTCGATTGTAGCGACATCGATCTTCTTCATCGGCATCATCGCCTCAGAGGCTCGTAAGGTTCAGAGACCAGGAATGGAAATCTGGCTCGCGACAATATCAATTGACATTCAAGAGAAATCCACTACCATATGGTTGTGGATAGGCTAGGTACAACATTTGCGGCTTTGTCTGATCCAACCCGGCGGGCAATGATCGAGCGGCTCTCCCGTGGGCCTGCCTCTGTGCATGGCTTGACGGAACGGTTTGCACTCTCGCAGCAGATGATTTCAAAACATATTGCCTACCTGGTGCGGGCGCGGATTGTGATCAAGACGAAGCGTGGACGAGAGAGTATCTGCACGCTTAGGCCAGAGGCCATCAAGACAGTCAGCGACTGGGCGATCAGCTATCGCCAATTCTGGGAAGAGAGTTTCGACAAGCTGGATGTGGTTGTGAATCAAATGAAAAAAGCGGAGGTCAGAGATGACAAAAAACACGGTGCATGAGACGGAGCGGATGGTTGTCACCAGGGTTTTCGATGCCCCACGCGAATTGGTTTGGAAGGCTTGGACAGACCCGAAGTACGTGATGCAGTGGTGGGGGCCGAAGGACTTTACCGCGCCCGTTTGCCAGATGGATTTTCGCGTTGGGGGGAAACTTCTCTGCTGCATGAAGGCGCCGGATGGGCAGGAGTTCTGGAATGCGGTTGAATACCACGAGATTATTCCGTACGAGAAGATCGTTTCCTTGATGTACTTTTCGGACTCGAAGGGAAACAAGATTGATCCTGCTCAGCTAGGAATAGAACATGAGGCCATAGAGGGTGCGTACGACGTGACCATCTTTGAGGATCTAGGAAACGGCCAGACGAAACTCACCTTCATTGGAAATGAACCCATGGAGAGCGCGAAAAATAGTGGTCAATTAGAGGGCTGGAACCAGATACTCGAAAAGCTTGCTGCGGTTATTGCGGGGCTGACGCAGGCGAAATAAGAAGCTGAAGCTTTGATGATCGTCATGCGCGAGCAACTGAAGTAGGCATGAAGGTAAGAATCCATTGCTCAGTCGTAATGTCGAAGGTAGTCCCAGTGTTGGGTGAGGTCAAAGTCCAGTCCCCGGCAGTGATAGATCGCCGGATGCATGTCGGGGCGCGCGAATGGAATCTCGGGCTTCCCGACCAGCGTGACCGAGGCGCAATGTTTGAACGTGTCCGGCCACGGGTCCATGATGATGATGCTCTCACCTCGGTAGCCGTGAGAGCCCCACAGCCAGTAGGAGTGGTGTCCGCTGATGGCTTTCGGCAGTCCCAGCGCGGGACCGAAAAAGTCGATTGCTCCAGCCTGTCCGTAGAAATTACCGAGAATCGCGGTATGAGCGCGCTCTTCCGGAGGCAGGGCGTTGTAGTACTTTGCCACCATGACAACGGGATCTCTCCAGCCAAACTGGTCGGCGACCCAATCCGGCAACGGTGTGTGTAACCCGTTCTCCGGATCTTTCCGCTTCATGAACATCCTGTTGCAGTATTCCGCTGTGTACGCTGGGGAAAAGATGGGCAGGAACGATGGCAGGCCGAGTGTAGTGAGCACGGCAGCTACGAAGGCATAAGCGTATACAGAGCGCTGGGGCCAACGACCCGGTAGCCAGCGCTCCACGGCAACGCCTCCGGCGGCAATCAGAGGAGGATACGCCAGCGCAAGATAGTAGTCCCTGGCATGGAGCGCGAACATCAGCAGAAGAAACGCGACGAATGTCCACGCCAAGGCCCGGAAACGGCGCATGACAGGCAGAAAAAGAAACACCAGTCCAGCGATGGCGAAGAAAAATACCAGCGGGTTGTGCAGCACCACTTGCGCTTCCAGGAAAGGCAGCGGCGGCAAGTTAACGTTATGGTTATGAACCCGGTTGTAATGCTGTAGTTGCAGGAAGGGGAAATCGTGCACAACTTGCCAAAGCACGTTGGACAGGACCATCACGAGAAGCAAAACAACCCCGCCCCAGAACCAACCGTTCGCCAGCCAGCGACGCCAGGAAGTCAGCAGGAAGCCCACGACCAAGGCTGCGAGAAGGAAAGCCAGCGTGTACTTGTGAAGCAATACAATGCCGGCGGTCGCGCCCCATGCGAGCCAAAGCTTCGTGGACGCACCCTTTTCAATCTTCACCATCAGCAGAACGCAAACGAGCCACAGGGGAAGATCGAGCGCATTGGTGCTGAGAATGTGCCCGAAGGCGAAAGTAACGGGATCGATACAAACAAACACGGAGGCCAGAAGCACGGCGCGCTTGCCCCCGCCGAACTCGAAGGCAAGCCATCCAGCCAGAACTACAGTAATCGCCGAAGCGATCGCGGGGTAGAGGCGGATCGCAAAAAGCGAGGAGCCGAGCGTGTGCGTCACGATCCACGTCAGCCAAGGCAGTAGTGGAGGCAGGTCGGCATAGCCCCAAGCCGGATGCTGGGCGCAAGCGAGGAAATAGAGTTCGTCGCTCATGTAGCCGAAGCCGGAGGAGTACGCGACGAGGAAGAGAAGCTTCAGCAACGCCAGCGCCAACACCCACTTCAACCCTGGAATGCCGCTTGGTTGAAGACGCGGTTGGACTGCCGATGCGGACATCGAGTGCTCCTTCTCCAGAACTTTGCAAAAAGGCCGAGAGATTCAGTGGGTCATTGTTTCGCACCTGAAATGAGGCGCTGAAGGACCTGGGTCACGAATCAAGGTGACCACCTGAAACGCTTGTGAAGCGTTCAGGAAGTGACCATCTGCTTTTTAGCCAGTTGCTGAACCAGTTCCTTGAACACCTTTCCGCGATGTTCATAGCTGGTGAACTGGTCGAAGCTGGCACAGGCGGGTGCGAGGACGACGACGTCTCCTGGAGTAGCAGCTTCGGCGGCTTTGCGCACAGCTACATCGAGAGTGATGGCGCGGGTAAGCGGGACGACGTCGCCGAGGTGGGATTCGATTTTTTCGGCGGCAGCGCCGATGGTGTACACGCGCTTCGCGCGCTCTTGTAAAAGTGGCTTCAGGACGGTGTAGTCGCTGCCCTTGTCCTTGCCGCCGAGAATGATGTGGATGTTCCTCGGGAAGGACTCGAGCGCCTTGACGGTTGCGTCAACATTGGTGGCTTTCGAGTCGTTGTAGTAATCGACACCGTTGACGTTGGCGACGAACTCGAGGCGATGCTCAACGGCCTTGAAGTTGCGAACGGAATCGCGGATCTTCGCCGGCGCAATGCCGAGAATGCTGCCAATGACAACGGCGGCAAGGACATTCTCTACGTTGTGCGCGCCTTTGAGCTGCATGTCGTGGAGCGACATAATCTCGCGTTCGCCCGCCACATCGCGGCAGTAGATTTTTTCGCCGCGAACGTAAGCGCCATTTTCTTGCTCTTCTTTCCGGCTGAACCAGCGAAGCTGCGCTTTCAATCCGGCGCCCATACGGGCAGCCGCACGGTCATCGGCGTTCAATACGGCAAAATCATCGCTGGTCTGGTTCTCAAAAATCCGCCTCTTGGCCGCCCAATAGGCATCGAAGGTGCCGTGGCGGTCGAGGTGGTCGGGCGTGACGTTGAGCACAACCGCAATCTTGGCGTGGAACTGCTCAATGGTTTCAAGCTGGAAGCTGGAGATTTCGAGAACGGTGTAAGTCTGGTCCGTGCTTTCGGGGACCAGCGAGATGGCGGGAGTGCCAATGTTGCCGCCGACGAGCGTGGGGAAACCTCCGGCTTTGACGACTTCTCCGGCGAGAGCGGTGGTGGTGGTCTTGCCGTTCGAGCCGGTGATCGCGATGAGTTCGCCCTTCAGGTAACGCGTGGCGAGCTCGACTTCCCCAATGATCGGAATACCCAGCTTGCGCGCCGGTTCAAGCACCGGGGCATTCACCGGAACGCCGGGGCTGATGACGATCAGATCCTGCTGGCGGAAGGTACGCTCGCCGTGGCCGCCGGATTCGACGGTGATGCCTTTGTCGAGCAGAACAGGAATTTCGTTGCGGAGCTGGTCTTCCTGCTTGGAATCGGAGACAGTCACGCGCGCGCCCTGTTGTTGCAGGAAAAGGGCGGAGGCAACGCCGGATTTACCGAGTCCGACGACGAGAACGCGCTTGCCGGAAACTTCGAGGGAGTCTTTCATAGTTCGTCAGTACATCAATCTTAGTTCATCAGTTCATCAGTTTGTCAGTACATCAGAAAAAACTGATTTACCAAAAAAATGATGCACTGATGAACTGAGATACTGATGAACTATCTCAGTTTCAGTGTGGTCAAGGCAAACAGCGCGAAGATCAGTGATGCGATCCAGAAGCGGACGATGACCTTCGATTCCGACCAGCCCATCAGCTCGAAGTGGTGGTGGATGGGGGCCATCTTGAAGATGCGCTTTTTGCGCAGCTTGTACGAACCAACCTGAAGCATGACCGAGAGCGCCTCGATAACGAACACGCCACCGATGAACGGCAGAAGCAGTTCCTGCTTGATCACGACGGCCAGCGTGCCGATGGCGCCGCCGAGGCCGAGCGAACCCACGTCGCCCATGAACACTTCCGCCGGGTGCGCGTTATACCACAGGAATCCGATGGACGATCCGACCATGGCTCCGCAAAAGACGGTCAACTCAGCCACTTGAGGCATTTTCTGCAATTCGAGATAGTCGGCGAATACAGCGTGTCCGGAGACGTAGGTCAGTATGGTTAGTGCGCCCGCGGCGACGACGGTGCAACCGATGGCGAGTCCGTCAAGACCGTCGGTGAGATTGACGGCGTTGGTCGATCCAACGAGGACGAGAGCGACAAATCCGATAAAGGGCGCAAAGGCAATCGGCCAGAGTGGCGGATATTTGAAGAAATATCCGATCACCAGGTCAGGCCGGAATTTCTTGAAGAACGGCACCATCAGGTGTGTGGAGTAGTCGCCCGAAGCCTGGAAGAGGATGAGCACAACGGCGACCACCACGGCCGTAAGGATCTGCAGCATCAGCTTGCTGCGGCCGGTGAGGCCGAGATTGCGGCGATGCTTCATCTTCAGGTAATCGTCGGCAAAACCGATGGAGGCGAACGCGATCGTCGAAAGCATCACCAGCCAGACGTACTTATTGCTGAGGTCGGCCCAGAGAAGCGTTGGAATGATGAACGACACGACGATGAGCACGCCGCCCATGGTTGGTGTGCCGGCTTTCTTCTGGTGCGCCGCAGGGCCTTCTTCGCGGATGTACTGGCCGATCTGGAATTCGCGCAGGCGGCGGATGATGGCGGGACCGATGATCAGTCCCATAAACAGCGCAGTCAGCGAGGCGAATGCCGTCCGGAACGTGAGATAGCGGAAGATGCGGAAGGGACTGTAATAATGATAAAGAACCTGGTACAGCAGCCAATAAAGCAAGCTATCTCCCTTCCCTGTGGCGTGGACAAAAAGCAGATCCCTCGGCGCTATCGCGCCTCGTGATGACAATCAAGAACTTAGTTACTCCAAACAAAACTTACTTACTCCGGAACTTACTTGCTTCGAAAACTACCTACTTCAAAAGATGTCGTTTCCACTCGTCGATCGCCTTCTCCAATTTCACTCCGCGCGAAGCTTTGAGTAACACTGCGTCGCTTTTCACGACGTTCGCGGCGAGCCATTCGCCGGCTTCTTCGGGCGTGGCGAAGAATTCAGCCTTGAGTCCGGCCTGACGCGCGGCTTCGACCATAGGCTTGGCAAGTCCGCGAACGCCAATCAACTGCGAGACACCTCGTTCGGCCATGTAACGCCCGCATTCACGATGCAGTTCTTCGCCTGCAGATCCAAGCTCGAGCATCTCGCCGGCGACCACGATGTGGCGGTCGGCAGGCATGCCCATCAGCGCATCAACCATCGATTCAAGAGCTTTCGGATTGGAATTGTAACAATCGTTGATTACCGTTGCGCCGCCTATTTCTACGAGTTGCCCGCGCTTGTCGGAAGGGCGAAGGGAAGCTAACGCTTCTGCGGGTAAATCCAATCCTAAACCGTAGCCTGTGCCCACCACGATTGCAGCCAGCGCATTGTAGATGTTGTGCTTCCCGACGAGTGGAAGGTGAAAATGGGTCTTGTGCTTTTCAGCGACAACGTCGAATTCGACGCCATCACTCCCGTGCTCAACGATGTTGACTGCACGTATGTCGGCGGTCGGACCGAGTCCGAATGTGACTCTGTTTTCGCGATTCGTGCCGAACTTTGAAACGAAAGGATCATCCGCGTTCAGAACAGCTACACCATCTTCCGGCAGGGCGTCGATCAGCTCCTCTTTCGCCTTCGCGATCCCGGCAATCGAATCGAAGAACTCGAGGTGGACTGGTGCGACCATCGTGACGACACCAATATCTGGTTCGGCGATCTTCGCCAGCGCCGCGATCTCGCCCGCGTGGTTCATCCCCATTTCGCTGACGTAGAACTCAGTTTCCGGCTGGATACGAAGCAACTGCAACGGAAGGCCAATGTGGTTGTTGAAGTTGCCTTCGGATTTGAGAACGTTATATCGCGTCGAGAGAACTTGGGCGATAGCTTCCTTGGTCGTCGTCTTCCCTGCCGATCCGGTCACGCCGATAACCGTTTTGCCCCATTGGCGGCGGACTGAGCGAGCGAGAGTCTGAAGGGCAATGAGCGGATCGTCAACGGCGAGCAGGTTCTGCTTGTCGGCGAATTCGTGCAGGCGAGCGCGGCTGACGATGGCTGCGGCGGCTCCGCGTTTCATCACGTCAGCAACGAAGTCGTGGGCGTCGAAGCGATCGCCTTTGATAGCACAGAAGAGCTGGCCTTCGCTGATGGTGCGGGAATCGATCGAGTAGCCGGTCGCGATTCGTGACCCGTCGAATTCGCCAGTGGCGGAGATGTAGTCCGCAATTTGTCGTAGGGTCAGGTTCATGCGTTGGTCAATTGATCGGAGGTGGCGGTGAACCCCATGTTATTGAGCAGTTCGCGCGCAACCTCGACGTCGTCGAACGGGAGCACGCCATCGCGTGTGGTTTGTGTCTTCTCGTGACCTTTACCGGCGAGAAGGACGATGTCTCCCGGACGCGCCTTGTGGAGCGCGAGATCAATGGCGCGACGGCGGTCAGGCTCGATGGTGAACTCGGTATCGGTCTTCTCGACTCCGGGCTTCGCATCACTGATGATGGCCATCGGATCTTCGCTGCGTGGATTATCGGAGGTGATGATGACGTAATCGCTGCCGCGCCCGGCGGCCTCGCCCATCAGCGGACGCTTGGCGCGATCGCGGTCGCCGCCGCAGCCGAAAACGGTGATCACCTTGCCGGTCGAGGGCGAACGGCCTCCATTACCGGTAACAAATTCGCGGGCGAGAGCCGTCAGGTTTTTCAGTGCGTCATCGGTGTGGGCATAATCGACGACGACCGAGAATGGCTGTCCAGCGATGACTGGCTGAAAGCGTCCGGGAACGTTCTGCAGTGCCGCCACTCCTGCGGTGATGAGATCTTCGGTGCAGCCGCGCGCCCACGCCGCCGCACTCGCAGCCATGATGTTATAGACGTTGACGCGACCGATCAGCGGAGACCAGATCGGCAGCGTGCCCATGGGCGTAATCATGTCGAAACGCGTGCCCTTCAGGCCGATATCAATATTCTCGGCGTGAAAGTCTCCTTGTGCGAGGCCATAGATGATGACTTCGGAACCTTTCTTCCTGCTGAACTTCACCAGTTCGCAGCCGTAGTCGTCGTCAACATTGATGACAACCACGCGGGGCCGGTCGGTGCCGCAACCCTCGAAGAGAACCTTCTTCGAGGCGAAGTAGCTTTCCATCGTCTTGTGGTAATCGAGATGGTCGCGAGTGAGATTAGTGAAGACTGCTACGTCGTAGGGGATCCCGTAAACCCGCTGCTGTTCGAGCGCATGCGAGCTTACTTCCATTACGGTTTCAGTCGCACCATTCTTCAGCGCCTCGGCGAACATCTGATTGAGTTCGAGCGACTCGGGAGTGGTGTGCGGCGCGGGGATCACCTTGCCGAGAACGTGATACTCGATTGTTCCCACCAAAACGGTGCGCTTGCGCGGAACGTTCAGGATCGACTCAATCAGAAAGCTGGTCGTGGTCTTGCCGTTGGTGCCTGTAACTCCAGTGTTAGCCAGCTTCTCCGCCGGACGATGATAGAAGTTCGCACTCAGGCGGGCGAGGGCACGGCGTCCGTGCGGCACGCGAGCCCAGGCGACCTGCTCTCGCTCGGGTTCGGTGTCTGAATCGCTGACGACTGCTACAGCTCCCTGGGCTATCGCTTTGTCGATGAACCTGTTGCCGTCGGTGGTTTCGCCCTTCATCGCGACGAAACAGAAACCGGGCTTGATACGGCGCGAGTCGTAATCGAGTCCGGCGATATCGGCATCGCCGCTCTGCGCGAGAACCTCAGCGCCATCAAGAAGTTGGAGGAAGTTCATCTGAGCTGATTATAAAGCCGTCATAACCACCAAGGACGCGAAGGATCACCAAGGAATTGAGAGATAAAAAACCCAAAGAACCTTGGTGTCCCTTCGTGTCCTTTGTGGTTAAAACTACCGCACAAATCTCACTGCCACCCTTCCGCCCGGCGGCATCGGCGCGCCTGGTGGCGGGGACTGTTCGCGGGCCGTTCCCGATCCGATCACGTTCAACTCGATGCCGTTACTCTGTGCCGTCTCAATCGCTCCGCGCAAAGACTTGCCGATGAACGAGGGCACAGTTGGACCACCACCAACATCGAGGACCACCGTTCCATTCGGCTGGACATTACTCGCCGGAGCGGGCAGCGGTTTCTGCTCGACGGGCACAGCAGGCCTGTTCGCTTTGGCCACGAGTTGCTTATCTCGCTGTGTCATCGCTGGTGACTGAGCCGCCGGAGCGGGCGAAGCGGCGGGCTGATCCTGCGCCACTTCCAGCGCGTCGCCCATGTGCTCCTGGACACTCTCTTCCAGGTCTTCGTCTCTGACTTTGGCCCGCAATATCTTTAACTGATCGCGCTTGAGATCAGCATCGTGCGGAACGTGCATATAGGCGAGCACCTGCTGTGCGATGCGGGCGAATACCGGCGCTGACACCTGGCCTCCCTGGTGCAGTCCGACGGCGGAATCGAGCACCACTACCACACTGATCGCCGGATTGTTCACGGGCGCGAATCCCGCAAAGGAAGCCACGTATTTCGTTTTCGAATAGCGGCCTGTCGCCGGATCGACTTTCTGCGCGGTTCCCGTTTTTCCCGCCGATGTGTAGCCGTCGAGGATGGCCCGCCGTGCGGTGCCGAAGAGTACCACCTGCTCCATCATCTGCCTCATCTGCGCGGCCGTCATGGTGGAGATGACGCGATGCGAGGCAGGCGGCCTAAACGCGATGGTTTGCGGCGCGCTTGGATTGGCCTTTGTGATGCCGGCGACGATGCGCGGAGGGGTGTACACGCCATCGTTGGCGATGCTCGAAATCATCGAGACGACCTGCACGGGCGTTACGCCGATTTCCTGGCCGATGGACATGGCGCCGATCGACACTTTCGACCAGCGATTCGGTGGTTTGGAGAGACCTCGTGTTTCCCCGGGAAGCTCGATGCCTGTCTGCTGGCCGAATCCGAAATCGCGAATGTACTTGTAGAAGCGATCATCGCCCAGCTTC
>CAYWSM010000226.1:0-3552 GCA_964460935.1 uncultured Terriglobales bacterium
TCCTATCAAGATGAAATGGAGCAAAACGGGACGCCGAGACTACAGTGCCTCCGCGTCAAAGGGAAACCGAAAATCTTAGCCGGTGCAGAAGATTCTTACAAAAGAATGGATGAGTGTGCCGGGCAATATGACTCGAAAAAAGCAGCGCTCAGCAGACAGCAGTCAGCATTCAGTCATTCAGCAGTCGATATCCAGCGCTGACCGTCACGAGCTTCAAAACGCCTCGATTGTCATGACGAGCGAAGCGAGGCATCTGGTTTTAAGCACGGGGAAAGCGGATCCCTAGCCGACTTACGTCGGCTAGGGATGAAGATCCACCCGCTCGCGGCAAGTACCAGACTTTGAGGCCACTATCTCGCCAGCCGCAACTCCGCCTTTCGCCAACTGCTCCCGGATATTTGTTTTCTCGTCATGGTCGTGAGTGGTATCCGGATTCATCGCCAGTTATCAAAACACAACCCCAATTGTCGTGCGGACTGCGACAGGTTTTCCATCTCTTTCTGTCGGCAAGAACTTCCAATGTTTCACGGTCAGCAAGGCGGTGGAGTCATTTTTTGGTGACAACGATTGAGTTATACGGGGTTCTTGAACTCGCCCATCCGTATCGACTATGCACTCTATGAGCACTGTTCCTTTGAGGCCACCCTCCGGCATTTTGGGGTCGGGAGTACTTACAGGGCGAGGAGGCAGCACAGGGTAGCCGCCCTCGACGGTAACGGGCGGTTGAATCGAAGTTTTGATATTTGCTCCCAGCGGTTCAACGAAGAGCCTGATTGGCTCAGTCTTTTGAGCAGGCGGAGCTGCGTCAAAGTACTCGTCGGCTACTTTCATTAGGTCTGCGTCCGTCAAGACGCCGTACTCAACACGCGGCTCCTTCCCAGGCGAAATTAGGTAGTAGCCGACCTGCACTTTGGTAGGTTTGAAGGTCGTCAATGACTTCCCAGTGCGAATAGAGAAACTACGTGCATAGACTTGCTGGAAATCAATTCCTCGACTCGCGAGTGTTTGACCAACTTTACCAGCGTAGAATTGGAAATCATCAAGAGCAGCGTTTGTATCCGCGTCTTTCGACAGTTCCGCTTGAGTCACTGGTGGGAAGAAGGCCAGAATCGTCGGTTGATGTACATCGAACGTCTGCTGTTTTGATTGAGATTGCAGAGGTCTCGCACTCACGAGGGCAACAATAAATGCCAAAAACAATAGCCGCTTCATTCAGCCCCCCTGTACGTTAGTCTACATCGTAGTTTCAGAGTTTCGGGATAGATGCGATAAAGGTCACCACACCCCAGTTACAAGTCCGTTTCGTGCTCGCAATCAGCAATAGCTACTCACTCACCACCGCCTTCGTCAGATTCCGCGGATTGTCGATGTCGTATCCGTTCAGCCGCGCAACGTGATACGCGAACAACTGAAGTGGAATCACTTCTGCGATGGGCAGCAGCAACTCCGGCAATGGCGGAACGAAGATTGTGTGGTCTGCCCGCGCTCCGATTTCACGGTCACCTTCCGTCGCGATGGCAAATATATTTGCACCGTGCGATTTCAGGCTGGTCAGCGTTAGCAACGATTTCTTGTAACGCAGCACCGAGTCAGGATCGTTGTCGTCGCGCGTTGCCACAACTACGATGGGCATTCCGCCCGATACCAGCGCTTCGGGACCGTGGCGCACTTCGCCGGTTGGGTAAGCTTCCGCATGCGCGTAGGAAATTTCTTTCAACTTCAACGCTCCTTCGCGGGCGATCGCGTAGTGAACTCCGCGCCCGAGGAATAAATAGCTTGGCGCTTTTTTGTAATGATCGGCGCTTTCTGCTGCAAGTTTGTCCCACTGCGGCAAGCTGTTGTTAATCTGATCGGGAAGCTGCAGCAGCGGTTCAAGGCGGGCGCGAATCCATTCGGAAGTCATGCGTCCACGACGGCGAGCCAGATACAGTGCGAACAGGTACAGAGCCGTGACCTGCGTCGTGAAACTCTTTGTGGCTGGGACTGCCAACTCAGGGCCCGC
This sequence comes from uncultured Terriglobales bacterium, assembly GCA_964460935.1. Classification (GTDB taxonomy): domain Bacteria; phylum Acidobacteriota; class Terriglobia; order Terriglobales; family Acidobacteriaceae; genus DATMXP01. Next base: position 2,003 of record CAYWSM010000226.1, read on the forward strand.
CTGCGTGATCAAGTTCGCGCTGGCTTCGCGTGCGATGGTCGAACCGGCAACGTTACAGATCGCCAGCGTCCTGGCGCCACGCGCGAGAGCTTCACGCTGGGCGGCAATCGTGTCGGCGGTCTCGCCCGATTGCGTAATCACAATGACGATTGGATCGGTTTCGGCGTGCGTCGAGCGATAGCAGTATTCGCTGGCGTACTCGACGTCCACGGGCGTGCCGGAAAGATCCTCGATCATGATCTCGCCCGCCAGTCCGGCGTGCCGGCTCGAACCGCTGGCGGCAATGATGAGCTTTCTGAAAGTGCGCAGCGCTTCTTCGACGTTCAACAATTCATCGCGAAAGATGTTGTTGTCGGCGATGGCGTGCGCAACTGTGTCGCGGATGGCGCGCGGCTGTTCATAGATCTCCGCGTGCATGCGATGTTCGGAAGTATTTTTACTTTGTGTCATGAATCTCGTGATTTCACGCGGCTTTGGACCGCGATTGTCGCCGGAAAAGCTTTTCCGCACGCATACGAACAGAATCAATAATTTACGGCTACATAAGCAGAAACAAAGGACTTGCACGGAGGCCAAGAATTTCCGCGCACCGTCCCATAGAATCAATCGCTTACGAGCTCGTCATTGAAATCAAAGAACTTAACCGTGTTCCAGAGATTTTTCCGCACCATACCCTGAAATCAACGACTTACAAGCTCACAATAGAAAACAAAGAACTTATCTCTACGCGTGTCCGGTAGCCGCCCGACTAGACTGCAGAACTTTCTCGACCAGCAGTCCTGTCGAAGCGACATTGCAGTTCAGTACCTCACCGCCGTTCATGCGAATGGCTTGCGCCACACGTTCCTTGGCGCCATCTTTCACCATGAAGACAACGCAGCCGCCACCACCGGCGCCGCAAACCTTCGCGGCGCGGCCACCAGCCTTTGACGCGACCGTAATCAGACGATCGATCAGCGGAGTCGAAATATTTGCGTTGTTGCTGCGGCGGAACTTCCACTCCTCGCGAATCAGGCGCGCGACCTCACTCCAGTCCGGTTTGCGGATGGCCGCATACATTGCTTTCGAAATTTCGGCGATGTGATCGAAGTTTTTTACCACCCGCTTGTCGTTGCTGACGTACGCCTTAAAGACTTCCCAGTTGTTGATTCCTGATTTGCGCGGCACGCCGGTGTATGCCAGCAGGAATCGATCGTCCACGTCGCGGGTGACATACGGCATTGCCTCGCGTGCAACGCCATCTACCTTGAGGTGAATGGCGTTGATTCCGCCATACAGGGCGGGGTAGTAGTCCTGGCATCCGGTGGGCACGTGCATCGTCTGCGCTTCGACGTTTTGCGCCATGACACGTAATTGCTCGTAGGGCATATCACGGCCCACCAAACGGCACAATGCTCCGGCTACGGCGATCGTCAGCGCCGAGGAACCGGCAAGTCCCCCACCGACGGGTGAGTCACATTTCGTTTTGAGAGTAAAGCCGACTTCTGGACGGAAATGTTTCACCAGCCTCGCCGCCAACGCGTGTTTGTACTGTCGCGCGCGCGAAAGCT
>CAYWSM010000227.1:0-4184 GCA_964460935.1 uncultured Terriglobales bacterium
GAGTGGTTGCACAATGGCAAGCCAAGCGTACTCGGTGGAATTTCGGGAGCAGTTGCCGGACTGGTCGCCATCACACCGGCGGCGGGATTTGTCACACCGACGTCGTCGCTGATTATCGGGTTCATCGCTGGAGCGTTCTGCTTCTTCATGGTCGCAAAAGTGAAGGCGCGCTTCGGCTATGACGATTCGCTGGATGCCTTCGGTGTTCACGGCGCTGGTGGCACGATTGGCGCTTTGCTGACCGGAGTCTTTGCCACGAAGCTCGTGAACCCGATTCTGCACGACCCTTCCGGAACCGCCCTGTCGCTCGGAGTCGTCGAGGGCAACGTCCGGCAACTGCTGAACCAGGCCATTGGAGTTGCCATTGCGTGGGTGTTGGCGATTGTTGGCACGCTAATCATTCTGAAGCTGGTTGATGTGACCATCGGCTTGCGCGTTCCGGTCGAGCACGAGATCCAGGGACTCGACCTGACACAGCACGGCGAAGAGGGCTACTCTTGGGAGGCGTCGACCATTTAACGACGACAATTAATTCTGTACAGGACTACATAATGACGAAACTGGAAGCAGTGATACAACCTTCGAAGCTGGAAACAGTGAAAGGCGCTCTCATCGAAGTCGGCGTAGAGGGAATGACCGTGCTTGAGGTGCGTGGACACGGTCGTCAAAAGGGACATACGGAGTTTTATCGCGGACGCGAATACACTGTCGATCTTCTGCCGAAGATTAAGCTGGAGATTGTGATTGACGACAGCCTGGTCGATAAAGCGGTGCAGGCGATCATCAAGAATGCTCAGACGGGAAAGATCGGTGATGGCAAGATATTCCTGACCAAAATCAATGAGGCGATCCGCATCCGCAACGAAGAAAGAGGCGTGGCGGCTCTCTAGGCCTGCAGTATGGCGCTGACACTCGCAGTCAACGGTTTGCGCGAGCACTACGCGGCGGAGTCGGCGCGCATTCGACAGTTGTTTGAAGCTACGGGCGACGGTGCTGCCGTGGTGGCAGCCCGATCCGCCTTGGTGGATAGCCTGGTACTGCAATGCACGGAACGCATCACTCATTCGGGCGCCTACAATGTCGCGATCGTCGCCATTGGAGGCTATGGTCGGCGAACGCTGTTTCCTTATTCCGACATTGATCTTCTCTTCCTCTGCGCTGACGAATCCACGAAACAAGCCTGCCGGGATCTGATTCGTAATGCTTCGCAGGATCTATGGGACGTTCGCCTGAAACTGAGTCCGGCGACACGTACCCTGGCCGAGTGCGACCGGCTCGATCCCGATAACATCGAGTTCACCATCTCGTTGATGGACTCGCGATTTGTCGCGGGCGACGCCGAGGTCTATCGCAAGCTTCGGGAACAGTCGTTTCCTGGGCTGGTAAACCGCGAATGGCAAACGCTGGTGCAATTGCTCGTCGAACGGACGCAATCGCGTTACGACAAGTTCGGGCGAACCATCTTTCATCTTGAGCCGAATATCAAGGAAGTTCCCGGCGGAGTACGCGACTACAACGTTTCGTGCTGGCTGTCATTGTTGGCGACCATGGAGGGAGGTGGTCCGTGGCCGGAGGGCAGCGCGACCAAGCCGGAACTGCAACGCTCGCTCAACTTCCTGATGGCCACACGGACGTTCCTGCATTGGCGGGCCGGGCGCGACGACAATACCTTAAGTTGGGAGGCGCAGGATCAAGCGGCGGCGAAGTCGATCGGCAGCCCCAATGGAGCAATCGGCAATGCCACCGAGTGGATGAGGGAGTACTTCCGGCACGCGCGGGTGATCAATCGGCTGACCACGCAACTCATGCACGAGGTTCCGGCGCGCCGATCGTCGATTTATAAGCAGTTCGTGAACTGGCGGTCGCGGATCTCTAATCCGGACTTCAGCGTCAGTAACGGCCGGATTTATTTTCAGAATGCCAGCCAACTAAAGAACGACCCTGGATTGTTCCTGAAGGCATTCGAGTTTGTTGGACAACACGGACTACAGCTTAGTGCTGATGCTGAATTGCGCATTCAGAAGGCGTTTCCCGAGGCAGGGCAGAAGCTTGCTGAGGCAGGTATCGCGGGAGCATCGCTTACATCAGTTTTGAAGTCGCCGCACGCCGGACAAGCCCTCAGGTCCATGCATGCGCTAAGCGTTCTGAATTTCATTGTGCCGGAGTTCAAACTCATCGATGCGCTGGTGGTTCGCGATTTCTACCACCGCTACACAGTCGATGAACATACCTTCACGGCGATCGACAATCTGCATCGGCTGCCGTCTCGTGAGAGCCAGTGGGAGAAGCATCTCACGGAATTGCTGCACCAGATCGAGCATCCCGAGGCGCTGTACTACGCGATGCTCTTTCACGATCTTGGAAAGGGCACTCCGTCGCGGCAGCATGACCGCGAGAGTGTGGAACTAGCAAGTGCGGCCATGGAGCGGTTGGGGCTCGATACGGAAACACGCGAAACAACGCTGTTCCTGATCGGTATTCATCTGGAAATGGCGGCAGCGATGCGGCGTGACATTTTCGATCCGGAGAATGTCAGGACTTTCGCCGCAAAAGTCGGTACCCATGAACGGCTGCGCATGTTGTGCCTGATGACGTACGCGGATATTCGCGCCGTGAATCCTGAAGCGCTAACACCCTGGAAGGCCGAGAACCTGTGGCGGCTATTTGTAGCGGCAAATAACCAGTTGGATCGGGGTGTCGATGATGATGTCATCCACGGTGACAGCGCACAGGTACAACGTTTACAGAAGCTGCTGGCAAACCGTACGGACCAACTGCAGGCATTCCTTGAAGGCTTGCCGCGGCGTTATCTTTTGTCGCACACGTCGGACCAGATCGCGGTTCACTTCGACATGTCGCTTCGGCTGAACCGAGAGCCGGTCGTCGTAGGGCTAAAGCTTGGGCAGGACCTATACGAATTGAGCGTGGTTACCAGCGACCGTCCGTTCACATTTGCCAAAATTGCGGGCACACTAACGGCTTGGGGAATGAATATCGTCAAGACGAATGCATTCTCGAATGCCTCCGGAGTGGTTGTAGACTCGTTCCTGTTCAAAGACCGGTTCCGCACGCTGGAACTGAATCCGCCGGAACGAGATCGTTTCAAGCGAAGCATTGCCGACGTGATCACCGAAAAAGCTGACCTGCAGCAACTTTTGCTGCGGCGCACCGGTGAGCCGGGACAGCCAAAAGTCGCGGTCACGCCGAAAGTCACTATCGATCAGGATGCGTCTTCGCACAGCACAGTGATGGAGGTCGTGGCTCAGGATAAGACGGGGCTGCTGTACCAGATCGCATCAGAAATTTCTGAAGACGGCTACAACATCGAGCTGGCGCTGATCGATACGGAGGGCGAGACCGCAATCGACGTTTTCTACGTGACCAAAAGCGGGAAAAAGTTGTCGTCAGGACAGGCGAAGTCCCTTCGCAAGGACCTGCTGGAAGCTCTGGAAGCTTAACTTGCGCCTACCAGCAGATAGCGTTCAGCTATTCTGCTTTACCCAACGCCCACACTAGCTGATTCGAGTTGCACTTTTTCGAGTGCCCGTGTGACTGCCGCCTGCGCATGCAAAGTCGTGGTATCGAATAACGGCAATTCGGAGTGTTCCGGCTTGATCAGCATGGGAATCTCCGTGCATCCGAGAATGATGCCCTGAGCGCCACGACGGCCGAGCTCTCGGATGGCGTCTTGATAAAACCGGCGAGATGGTTCAGTCACTTTGCCGTGACAGAGTTCTTCCAGGATGACTCGATGGATCTCTGCACGTGCGGGCGCATCTGGAACGATCGCTTCGATTCCAAACTTCTCCAGCAGGCGTCCCCGATAGAAGTCCTCGGTCATGGTGAAGCGCGTACCAAGAAGTCCTACCTTCCGGAATCCTTGCGCCTGGATCGCGGTCCCAGCTACGTCAGCGATGTGCAACAGTGGTATTGGAACGGCGGACTCCACGGCAGGCGCGACCTTGTGCATGGTGTTTGCACAGATGACGATGAACCCGGCTCCGGCGGCAAACAGTTGTTTCGCGGCTGAGACCATCATGTCACCGAGCGAGTTCCAATCATCGACAGCCTGATAGCGATCGATATCGGCGAAATCAACGGTGACAAGCACGCTCTTGGCGTTGTGATGTCCGCCGAGACGCCGCTTGGTTTCCTGATTGATGATGCGGTAATACTCAGCCGTC
>CAYWSM010000228.1:0-4953 GCA_964460935.1 uncultured Terriglobales bacterium
GGCGAGTCCATCGACGAGGCGTACGTCGGTTCCGCTTTCGACAACGAACAACAATCGCGGGGGGCTCACGCGATGCACCTTTCGAAGATGCGGACGAGTTGCGTGATGTGATCGTTGAGACAATAGCGGCGGGCCTCGCGATGGGCTCCTGAACGGAGTTGGTTGTAGTGTTCCGCCGAAGAGAGCGCCTTCACGATGGCATCGGCGAGCCTGGAGGAACTCGGAGGTACCGATGCAAGATGACCGTTAACGCCCTCTTTAAGCCACTCCGGAATACCGCCAACAGAGAAGGCGACCGTGGGGACGCTGAGGAGTCCAGCTTCGAGTCCGGAGAGCCCGAACGGTTCAGGCCAGATGCTGGGGAAAACGAACAGGTGCAATTCTGACAGTCGCTTCTTGAGTTCGGAAGCTGAAAGCCAGCCTGGGAAGTCGAAACTGATTGCATCTGTGCGTACTTGCTCGGCGCGATGTTGCCAAGCTGCGCGATCGGGTCCGTCACCGGCGAAGGTCACGTGCAGCTTGCGGCTGAGATTGCGCTGCACTTGTGGAAGTGCGTCGATCAAGTATTCGCCGCCTTTCAACGCACTCATTCGCCCGGCAAAAATGAGGCTGAGCGGATCCTGGTCAAAGGGAATGGGAGCGATATTTGCGATTGCTGATGCCGTGAACGGATATATGCATTCCGACTTAAGACCATGCCGCTCAAGTTCGCTGACCATGTGCTGCGAGTTGGCGATCAATGCACGATAGCGGTGCATCAGTTGCAACCGGTGCGATTGAATGTGATAGCGCGACAGCATGGTCAGCGGGTTGCGGCCGCCGCAGTGCTGGGGGTAGTAGTGCAGCAGGCATTCCGGCCCGAAGCGGCGCTCGCAAATGCGCGGCGTGGTCGTGCTGTGGAGTTTGTCTCCGCTGATACAGGTTCCGTAGTAGTTGTGAACGTACATTGCGCTGGGAGCGAGGGCAATTACTGCGGCCTCGAAACTCGGGTCAAGAAGACCGTGGGTGTAAATGATGTCCGGTTTCCAGTTGTTTAACCGTTGTAACGATCCGTGTACTCCCAAAGTGGAGCGAGACCACTGCGGCACATCGGGTGGGCAGGAGATAGTTTCGCGATTGGATGCCGGATCGACTTCATAGAGATACGCAACATTATGACCGGCGGCAGCAAAGGCGGGAATGACGGAATCGAGATAGACCTCGGCTCCGCCGATTTGGCGGCGGCAATGGCTAACGAATGCGATACGCATGGTATAACGCTTGTAACAGAGCCGCTATTCTAGCTTCGCGTGGTCCATCGGTCTGTGATTAGCTGCACTTGCAGCGGTAATGCGGGCGGCGCCGAGCAATCTCAGGGTCGCCATGATGTGGGGCCAGTCAAAACGAGAGCGGTAGAGAGCGATCGCCGCATGCGAGAGTCGGGTCCGAGCCGAACCGTCGTGCAGAAGCTGGACGCACAAAGCTGAGAGCTGAGTGGCGTCAGCGGTCGTGGAGAGTGCGACGGCTTGCGATTCGGACCATAGCTGCTCCGTCAGATGCCCGATGTTGGAGACGACCGGAATGCCGCGCGAAATTAAATTCATGAGACTGGTGCGGCGGGAACTGAGGCCGTCGGAATAAGGCTGCAACGTAAGATCGCACGCGCTGATGTGGTTGGCAAGATCGGCGTCGGGAAGATGACCGGCACCGCAGATGCGAGATGCGAGATCCGGTTCGGCGATCTGCAGGTCGCGGGCGAAGGTGTCACTGTGGTTGCCCATGAGAAGCGCGCAGGCATTAGGGACTTCACGCAAGATCTTAATGAGCGCGGGCTGCAGAATTCGTCGAAGCTCCGCAGAGTAGGTTCCGAGATGGCCGAGGATCACGGCGTCGTTACAGAAGCGATTACGGACAGAGATGACTGCGCGAGGTTCTGCGGGAGTCTCGATTGTCGCGGGAATCGGCAGCCAATCGAATCTCAGGCCTTCGGACGCGTATGGGCGAAGGTACGTTTCCCACGCAGGTATCGAGACGAAGACCCGGCTGGCCGACCCCAACAGGTTGCAAATCATCCGGCGTTGCATCCAGGAGACGAAACGCAGTTTCAACCGCGGTTGGCTCGGCTCGAGGTATGGTTCGTGAACCATCAGGTAGAGGCGGTCGCCTTCGCGGACGCGAGAAGCGAGCCAGCGAGTAAATCCAATATTCATGCCGCGGCGACCGTATCCGTGTGGAACCCACTGCACGAGGAGAGTGCGAGGCTCGGGATAGCGGTCGAGGGCCTCGCCGGCGATACGCAAATCCTTCGACCGGAAGCTGCCGAGAGAGCGATGAACATTGAGATCGTCACCGGCTTGAAGGGCTGGTGCCCAGATGTGAACTTCATCGCCTGCTTTCTGCAATTCGCGCGCGAGTAGTCGGGTGTAATCACTGACTCCGCCAATCTGGGGCGGATATTCGCAAGTCACGATGTGCCAGTTCGTCATGAGCGAGCGTAGATCTCCAGGCAGCGTTCGACAACGGTGGGCCAGGTGAATTTGTCGAGCACACGTTGGCGGGCGGCAAGTCCCATTTGAGCGGTTTCGGCCGGGTGGTTGCGTAGCCAGACCAATTTCCGGCAGATTGCCGATGGATCATTTGGCGGGACGATGAAGCCGGAACGGCCGTCCTCGACAATTTCGGGCATGCTGGCTACATGTGTGCAGATGGCTGGCGTTCCGCAAGCCATACCTTCCAGCAGCGTCTGGCCGAGAAGTTCGGGGACCTTCGTCTCTCCACCGTAAACATTGCGATACACGCTGGGCAGCACGATGCAAAGCGCACTGCGGTAAGCTCGGACGATATCGGCATCGTTAAAGTCATAGTGAAAGCTGACGCGCTTGCTGGATGCTAATTGCTTGAGGTCCCCGAAATAGCGGTCATCCATTGGTTGGCCGATCACCTTGAGCGGCATGCCGGGGGGCAAGCCTTCAATCAAATAGTTGATACCTTTATGTGGAAGCAGGCGGCCGACGAAAACGATACTGCCGTCGCGGGCTATGCTGGGATCGGGCGAAAACTTTTCGGTGTCTATGCCGCCGAGGATAACGTGCGACCAAGGCTGGTTCTCCTGGCCAAAGGTGCGGCGGCTGTACTCGCTGATGTGCAGGTGGCCACTAAACCAATGGTCCGTGTTGATGTAGATGGAAACATCCCATCCGCCGCCGCCAAGGTCTGTAACAAAAACTTTATGGCTTGAAAATTGGCCAGCAAGAGCTGTCATGCTACTGGCGAGTATGTGTTGCTGGTGACAGTGGACGACATCAGCCTTTCGTGCTTCGCCGAAAACCGCCGCAGAAAAAGGATTTGTGCGCTGGCCACGAACGTACCACGGATTGCCAACCACGCGAATTTCTAAATTGCCGATGCGTTCGGTTCGTGAGTTCTCGCCAAAGGTGAGCAGGCGAGTTGGAGTTGCGTCGGCCATGTAACGCGCAAGTTCCAGTGCGTACCGTTCGGCTCCGCCGAGAACGCCATCCGATCCAAAGAACGCAGGAACAATGTGCAGCACGCGCGGGCGATCGCGTTGCGCATCAGTCACGAGAGGCGCTCGCTGTGATCACGGCTTCATCAGCCGGAATGATCTCGATTTCCGCAGGCCAGAAGATTGTGCCTTCGCGGGAGATCGGCTCCTGTCCGCTGTCGAAGACGTCGGCAGGGAGGACCTCGAAGGAGATCGCGCCGTAGATGACATCAAGGTTCGCGTATTCCTCACCGAGGAACAGGTCAATCGAATAGGTGCCGGCGAGCAGAGGCATGTCGCGAAGGTGACAGACAATGCTGCCGGCAGAAGTCGAATCGGCAATCTGGAACTGCTTCTGCACGCGTGTGGATGCGGTGAAGACCGGGACGCCGAAGTAGTTCTTGATGGTGATGTTGATGTTCGGTCGAAAACGCCGCGGGCCGGCGAAATCGAGGTGAATGGAGAGTCCTTCGCCCATGCGGATCGTTGACGCGGCAAGCCCCGATTGCGACCGCAGTGACACATTGCGCATGAGTTTCATCATCCCGCCGCGGCGCCCCTGGTGTTGCGTGAGATCGCGCGTCGCGTTTTCGGGCACGGCTTCGGCGGCCAGATACTTCGTAATTAGATCGTGAGGCGATCCGTCGCCGGCAAGACAGCCTTCCTGGATGAAGAGGCAGCGATTACAGAGTCCCTCGACGGCAGCCATGTTGTGGCTGACGAAGAAGACCGTGCGTCCGCTCTGGGAGACGTCGCGCATTTTGCCGAGACACTTCTTCTGGAACGTAGCGTCGCCGACCGCAAGCACTTCATCGACGAGCAAGATCTCCGATTCCAGAAATGCCGCGACGGCGAAGGCGAGACGCAGGTACATGCCGCTGGAGTAGCGCTTCACGGGCGTATCGATAAACCTATCGACCTCGGCGAAGGCGACAATCTCGCCAAATTTGCGCAGGATTTCGGTGCGTCGCATACCGAGGATCGCACCGTTGAGCAGGATGTTCTCGCGCCCGGTGAGTTCAGGATGAAACCCGGTGCCGACTTCGAGCAGGCTACCGACGTGGCCGTAGAGGTCAATGCGTCCGGTGGTCGGTTCAGTGATGCGCGAAAGAATCTTCAGCAGCGTCGATTTACCTGCGCCGTTACGGCCGATGACTCCGATGACGTCTCCGGGGCTGGCATCGAAGGTGATGTCGCGAAGGGCCCAGATGAATTCATAAGGAGCGGGGCGGCGCTTGCCCTTCAGGGCATTCATCAGCGTCTCGCGCAATGTTTCGTAATGCGCTTCACGCGCACCGATCTGGTATTGCTTGCTCAAGTTCGCGACTTGGACGATCGGTCGCATGCTAGATGAGGTCGGCGAACATGCGCTCCTGGCGGCGGAATGAGTAGGCAGCGTAAATCAACATCACGATGCTGAAGACGGCTGAGAAGGCGAGCGATTCCCAGGCAAATGGACGCGCGAACAGCGA
>CAYWSM010000229.1:0-3012 GCA_964460935.1 uncultured Terriglobales bacterium
ATCGAACGGCTTTTCGCCTGGCTGCACAATTTCCGCCGTATCGTGACGCGATGGGAATACCACGCGGACAACTTCTTCGGCATGGTGCAACTCGCATGCGTTGTCATTCTGCTGAGAAGATATTTATGAGATGGGTTCTAGTAAATGAGTAAGTGGGTGATGGCTTACTAATTCCTTCTGAACAGCACCGCAGCCGCTACAAAGAAGAAGAACACCACCGAGATCACGCCGTTCATAGTGAAGAACGCTGCATTGAGCTTGCTTAGGTCATCGCTTGAGACCAGCGAGTGCTCATAGAGCAACAACGCAGCGACTGCAACGACTCCCACAACGGCAATCGCTCCCAGGTGAAAGACCGCTACCAGCCAAAGCAGCAAGCACAGCATTACCCCATGAAGCAGCCGTGCAATCAGCAGAGAGTTCTTGATACCGAAGTAGCGTGGCACCGAGTGCAAACCAGACTCGCAATCGAAGTCGTAATCCTGGCAGGCGTACAACACGTCAAATCCACCGACCCAGCAGGTGACGGCGGCTGTAAGTATCAGGATTCGAGGATCGAGTGAACCGCGAACGGCGATCCACGCCGCCGAGGGAGCGATTCCGAGGGAGAATCCAAGCACCAGGTGCGACCAGCGCGTAAATCGCTTGGTGTAGGAGTACAGCATCACGATGGCCAATGCCACCGGGGAAAGCAGCAACGTAAGCCGGTTCAACTGCCAGGCGCCGACGACGAAGATCGCGCAAGAAACCGTAACGAATAGCGCAACGAACTCGCGCGACAGGTGACCCGCCGGAAGGGCTCGCATTTTCGTGCGCGGATTTCCGGCGTCGATGCTGTGGTCGGCCAAACGGTTGAAGGCCATCGCCGCCGAACGTGCGGAAACCATGCAGACGACAATCCATAGCAACTCGTGCAACGATGGCAGTCCGGAGGCGGCCAACATAGCGCCACAGAGCGCGAACGGAAGCGCAAACACCGAGTGCTCCCACTTTATCATCTCGAGGGTGATGCCAACGTTGCGAATCAGAGCCACGGATCGATTCTAAATGAACGGTGTAGTCAACCGAAGCACCTGCCTACCGCTACAATTAATCGATGGCTGCCGATCTCAAAGGTGATCCGTTCCTTCCGCAACGTCTGACCATGGTGGCAGTGCAGTTGCGCCGTCGTGGGCTGCGTGATGAACGCGTGCTTGCAGCCATGGAGCGTGTACCGCGCCACGAGTTCGTCCCGCAGCAGTTCTGGCCAAGGGCTTACGCCGACGATCCGGTTCCCATCGGCGAAGGACAGACTATCTCCCAACCCTACATCGTTGCGTCAATGCTCGAATCGCTAGAGATTGCACCCGAACACCGTGTGCTAGAGATCGGCACCGGCACCGGGTATCAAGCTGCTCTGCTTGGGGAACTCGCTCGCGAGGTGGTCACCATTGAGCGACACGCCGTACTTGCAGAACGTGCCCACGAGAACCTCGAACGACTTGGCTACGGAAATGTGCAGGTCATGGTCGGCGATGGAACACAAGGATGGCCGGAAGGTGCTCCATACGACCGCATCATTGTCGCCGCCGCATCCCCGCAGGTTCCGCCTCCGCTATTCGAACAGCTTAACGAAGATGGACGGATGATCATCCCTGTCGGATCGACTGAGGTGCAGGAACTCCTGCTGGTTCGCAAGAAAAACGGCCGTCAACTGGCGAGCGTGTTGGAAGGATGTCGTTTTGTTCCGCTGATTGGAGCGGAAGGTTTTCAGAGCCGCTGAGCTGAGCAAGACAAAAAGCCCCGAGACCGGGAGCTTTGCAGATCACAAATTACCCGATTACAGATTACCGTTTACTTCGGCTGCATGGTCTGCGCAATCATTACCTGACGCTTGAAGTTCTCTACCATATCTTCTTGCAAACGAACCTCTGTAGGCTTCTTTGCGATCGACATCTGGTCGATCTTGTCCTGTAGTTTCAGCAGTGAATAAAACAGGTTTTCCGGACGCGGCGGGCACCCCATCACGTAAACATCTACAGGAACGATCCGATCCACTCCCTGCAGCACGGCATAAGTATTGAACGGCCCGCCAACCGACGAGCATGCGCCCATTGAGATCACCCACTTGGGGTCAGGCATCTGGTCATAGATTCGCTTTAGGACCGGCGCCATCTTCAAGGTCACGGTACCGGAGACGATCATCAGGTCCGATTGGCGGGGGCTGGGGCGGAACACTTCCGAGCCGAACCGGGCAATGTCAAAGCGTGCGGTCGAGGAGGCGATCATCTCAATAGCGCAGCACGCCAGACCGAACGTGGCGGGCCACAGCGCGGATTTGCGCGCCCAGTTGAAGATGTAGTCGACCGTGGTGGTCAGAAAACTTTTTTCGAAGCGATTTTGCAGCCAGCCGCCCATGCTTCCCCCATAGGGATCTTTTAACCTACGATGTTCTCGCAGGGCCGACCCAACCGTAAGTGACCCCGGTCACAGGTCATTCCACTTGGCGCAGTCTAGGCCCGGAGAGCCGGTTTTGCAACGTTGCTGCGACTTTAGACCCACCTTTCCACCGCTGGAGGCATACTCCTAATATCCGGCTTTTTCGCCATCAGTAATAGTGCCCCAATCTTCTTGAAATCCCGTAATTCCTCGGCATTGGCGAACCACTTGCCTGAATAGACCTCCGGTGTGGGCGTCTCGTCTGGAATCCGCACCGCCTTCACGTCCTCGAAGGCGTGGCACTTGAGCAGTTCGACGTACTCGGCTTCCGAACGAGCATGCACGGGCACCTTCAGTTCGTTCACCCAGCGCAGGGAATAGTGATTGTCTTTGTAAAGGTTGATCAGAATGAACAAGCGTGCATGCGGCGCCATCACGCGAAAAAGTTCCGCTAGCGCCCGTTCCTGGTCGGGATAGTAATAGAACGATTCCACCGACAGCACTTTATCGAAATAATTCTCTTCCCACGGAATATGATCCGCGGGAGCCCACACATACATCATGTTCTCAAAGTCCTTGGACTGCGCGCGAGCC
>CAYWSM010000230.1:0-2971 GCA_964460935.1 uncultured Terriglobales bacterium
TACGTCAGCGCAGTACTTCGTGCACGCTACCACTCGATCGAGCAGACCAAGCGCGTGCAGCGTAACCGTGACGCTGGGTTGAAGAGAAACGATCCGTTGGGGGAAATAGCTCATCATGCTCCGTGACCGATTATAGTTATCTGGACCACCAGGAAACTATGCAGTGCCAGTCAGCAATGCTCTACCGAGTGTGGGTCTTCCAGGTGGAAGCTAGTCGGCACGCTTCCGAAGATGCAGTGCCAATCAACAATGTTCTACCGAATGTGGGGACGGGCTTCCAAGCCCGTCCCAGATTGCCGGTTTGTATCAGGGTATCGCTTCAGCGATGCCGTAAACGTGTCAAATCAATGCGCCTTTAGGCGCTGAGATAACCAATGTACTCGCAACAGGTACTCGATCATTTTCAGAACCCGCGCGGAGTAGGTGATCTGGACCGGGCCACGGTTTCCGTCGAAGTCCACAATCCAGCCTGTGGAGATGTCATCCAGTTATCTCTGCGCATCGAAGGCAATCGCGTCGCGCAGGCCCGCTTCAAGGCCAAAGGATGTGTTCCCGCCATCGCCTGCGGATCGAAGCTCGTAGAAATGTTGTCAGGATCTGAAGTTGCCGGTCTCCGAGACATTCGGCGCGAGCAACTAGTTATCGCTCTTGGCGGACTCCCCGAAGCATCGCAGCACGCGAGTCATCTGGCCATGGACGCCCTGCGCGCAGCCCTATCCAAGCTGTAGTTCATTCCGTGTCGATCTCTTCATCTGCTCCTTTGGCCGTGCGTTTGTGTGACCGCTTCGTACTGCGATTGCCTTTGAACTGCCCCGGACTGTAGTTCCCATGCCGCTCCACGTCATAAGCCTTTGGGATCGCCGGCAATTTCGCCGATTCGCCATTCAGTTGATCGAGGTCTCGCAGGATGATCTCCGTTCGCCCATTCCACTGCTTGATCTTGCCTCTGATCTCGATCTCGTGCCCCGCCAACTGCGTCACATCCCCGACATACTCGTAGTCTTGTGGCAGCACGCGAACCACGAACGGGCACACTTCCGTCGCGCAGAAATTCAGCAGAAACACGCCATTCTCGGTTTCATCGACGCGCAGCACCTTGCCGGCAACACAAACTTTCTTACCGACCTTGTCTGCGGCATCTTTGATGGAAATGCATTGAGAGCTGGCGGAAATCGAAAACAGCAGGAGAACCAGCAGAATCCGGGCCATGAGCGCGAAGTTTATCGAGGCCCGGCAAACCGCGAAGCGACGGCCATCACATTCCCGTGTAACGGACGCGTGAGCGCTACTTCGTCACCACGATCCCCGCATAACCGACAACTGCGTCGCGGTCGCCCGATACATCTCCCGACGTAGCGTATCGGATCAACTCAGCCGATTTCGCCCCCATCGTCTTCGCCGCTGTGAGCATGGCGATTGTCGGACCAAATCCGCACATCGTGACGCGCTCCTTGAGAACCACCTCGTACAAACCCGCCTCATCGAGCGCGAGCACTTTATCGATGGCCTTCCGATCCTTGACGCGAGTAGTCGAATCCGTCTCGTAATGATTCATGTCGCTGGAGGCGATAATCATCACGTTGTCGCCGCGCGATTCAATGGCGCGCGCCATCGCGTCTCCGAGCGCCACCAGATGTTCGTATCGGCTCGTACCCACGGTGATCGGGACAAACTCAAATTTCTGCACCAGCGATTGCAGGAAGGGAAGCTGCACCTCCAGCGCATGCTCATGGCGTTGCGCTTCGATGTCGTCGCGCAGGTTCGGCATCCCGCTCTGGATCCGCCGCGCCAGGTCGGAGTCGATCCCGACTTCGCCCAGGGGTGTCATCCATGTTCCTTCGCTCATGATCGCCAGCGGTTCTCCGCGTCCCGTATGGTTGGGGCACAGGATGATGTAACGGTCAGGAAGCTGTAGCCGTCCATACACAGCTCCGGCCACGTGCCCCGAATACATGTAGCCGGCGTGCGGCACAACCGCTCCGAGTGCGCTGAACTTATCGCCGCTAACATTGGTGTAGGTATGCAACGCCCGAAGCAGAGTCTCGGCATTAGCGGGATAGAACTGCCCCGCGACGGCAGGCATACGTACGATCGTTTCCATAGCCGATGCTCCTGGGCGCCGCGCTTCTATTATTACGCTGAAAGTCTGACGCTGAAAGCTTGTCGCGGCACTCGCGTATATGGATTCCTTATTGCGATGCAGCTAAATCGCCTCGGCCTGCGCGTAGGCCATCAGGTTGCGAAACAAGCCGGCCATCTTTTCCAGCGACAACGCCTCAGCCCGCACATCCGGTTTTACCCCCGACTCCTTCATCGCCGCTTTCAATTCTGCATCCGGATAGTGCACCTTCAGGTTGTTGGCCAACGTCTTCCGCTTCTGGGCGAACGCGAGTTTCAGGAAGTCGATGAACTCGTGTTCCGCAACCTGCAGTTCCGCGAACCGCGGAGCCGTTTCGAACCGCAGCACCACCGAGTGCACTTTCGGCGGAGGATTGAACGCCCCCGGCGGCAGCGTAAGAATCTTCTCCACCCGTGTGTAAAGCTGCACAGTCGCCGACAGCAGGCCATAGTCGCTCGATCCCGCATGCGCGACAATGCGGTCTGCCACTTCTTTCTGCATCATCAGCACAAAGCGATCGAAGTGCCGATGACAGTCGAACAACTTCAGCAGGATGTCGGACGTGATGTAGTACGGAATATTCCCGACCACTCGCGCGGTCATCTGGACCGGACTGCCCTCGACGCGATCGTTCAGCAGGCCGGGCTTGTGGTGCAATAATGTGGGGATTTCGATGCGCAGGAAGTCGCCTTCCACCACTTCAAGGTTTGAAAAACGGCTGTACTTCAGGCGCATCTGCGCCGCCAGCACGTGATCGAGCTCGATGGTGATGAGGTGTCCGGCGCGACTCAGAAGCAACTCGGTCAGCGCCCCGCGTCCCGGACCGATCTCGATCACCACCTGATCGTCGAT
>CAYWSM010000231.1:0-13474 GCA_964460935.1 uncultured Terriglobales bacterium
ATAGATGATGACGTCGTTGCCTTCGCTTTGGCAGGGGAAGAAGCCATACACGGCTTGCGGCGAGTACCAGTCCTTCTCGATCACTTCGTTTTGCAGTTCCTGCAAAATGCCACGGTACTTTTCTTCCACCAGCCGCGAGTAGTCTTCCTGCGATGCGGTTTTCAACTGCCACTGATTCTTAAAGAGCGCGGTTTCGTTGATGTACTTGAAGATCTCGCGCAGATCGTAATCTTTGCGGACGCGAACGCCGTAGAACGGAGCTTTGGGGATGTTCGGCGCCGCACTGACGGCCGCGCTGCGCTCGGTGCTCACCGGAGCGGATGATGCAGCGGCCTTTGCGGCGGCGGCAGACTGGGCCTTGGCGTCGGCCATGATCTTGCGCCCTTCGGCGAGACGAGTTTCACGAGCGCCGTTCTCCGTGGTGAGGTCGTCCATCACGTGCAGGCCGTCGAAGGCGTCGTTGGCGTAGAACACGGCGTGCTCGTATTCGCGGCGGAGATCGTCTTCCACGTACTTGCGGGTGAGCGCCGCGCCTCCGCAGATGACGGGATATTCGAGCTTCTGGAGCTGCAGGTCCTGCAGGACGTACTTCATCTCTAACGTTGACTTTACAAGCAGGCCACTGAGACCGATAGCGTGGGCATTGTGCTCCCTGGCGGCGTGGATGATGGTCTCGGCCGGCTGCTTGATGCCGAGGTTCACCACCTTGTAGCCGTTGTTGCTCAGGATGATGTCCACTAGATTTTTGCCGATGTCGTGGACGTCGCCCTTCACGGTCGCGAGGACGATGGTTCCCTTCTGCGCGCCCTCTTTCTTCTCCATCCTGGGTTCGAGATAGGCGACGGCGGCCTTCATCACACCGGCAGCGTCGAGCACCGAGGGAAGCTGCATCTTGCGCGCGCCGAAGAGTTCGCCGACAGTCTTCATGCCGTCGAGCAGGACGTTATTGATGAGGCCGAGCGGCGAGTAGTTTTGCAGCGCCTCTTCCAGGACCACTTCGAGCGGCGTACGCTTGGCGCCAATGGCGCGCTCACCGTTGATGATCAGGTACTTGAGCTTGTCCTCGACGGAGAGCGAGTCGGTGTCGGTCTTGACCTCGTCGGACTTCTTCTCCTGTCCGCTGAAGTGCGCCATGTAGTTCTGGAGCGGATCGCCGTTGGAGGTGTCGTAATAGATCAGCTTGCGCGCGAGTTCAACTTCCGCCTCGGGAATCTTGTACAGCGGATAAATCTTGCTGTAGTTGACGATAGCCATGTCGAGGCCGTTGTTCACCGCCTCATGCATGAAGACGGAGTTCAGTACGCGGCGCGAATACGTGGAGAGTCCGAACGAAATATTCGAGACACCAAGGATCGTGTGGCACTCGGGTAATTCTTCCTTGATGCGGCGGACGGCATTCAGCGTCTCGATGCCGGCGGTGCGGTAGTCATCCTGGCCGGTGGAGATCGGGAGCGTCAGGGCGTCGAAGATCAGATCGACGGGGCGGATGCCGTACTTTTCGGTCGCAAGCTGAAAAATTCGCTTCGCGATTTCAACTTTGCGATCGGCCGTGAGCGCCATTCCCTGCTCGTCAATAGTCAGGGCAATCACCGCCGCGCCATAGCGCTTCGCCATCGGCAGAACTTTGGACGTGCGTTTCTCGCCGTCTTCCAAATTAATGGAGTTGATGATCGCCTTGCCCGGAATGCGTTTGAGGGCCGTCTCGATGACGTTTGCTTCAGTCGAATCGACGACGACCGGGGCAGGAACGCGCGTGGCGATCTTCTGCATCACGGAATCCATGTAGCCGTTTTCGTCTTCGCCGACAATGGCACAGCACACGTCGAGCATGTGCGAGCCTTCGTTGACGAGGCGCTTGGCCATGGCAAGGATCTCGTCATAGTTTGCGCTCTTCACCAGATCGCGGAACTCGGCCTTGCGGGTAGTCGTGTTCATCTCTTCGGCAACGACCAACGGCTTGGGATCGAGATCGAGCGGAACCATGCTGTAGGCGCTGGAAGCGGAGCCGGCCAATTTCACGTCGCGCTTCAGCGGTTCCAGATTCGCGCAGGCTTCAACTACTGCTTTAATGTGCTCCGGCGTCGTGCCGCAACAACCGCCAATGATGCGAACTCCGTAATCGGAAACGAAATGTTTGTGGTAATTCGCCAGTTCCTGCGCGCTTAGCCGATATACGGTTCGTCCGCCCTCGTTCGCGGGCAGCCCAGCGTTCGGTAGCACAGAGACAGGACTTGCACTGTTTAAACACAGATACCGCACCGCATCATTCATCTCCTGCGGCCCGGTAGAACAATTCAGACCAATCGCGAAAAGATCGTACGGTTCAATTGCCGTCAGCGCCGCACCGATATCGGTGCCGAGAAGCATTGTGCCTTCGAGATTCGCAAGCGTTACCTGTGCCTGGATGGGCACTACCTTTCCAACTTTCTTCATGGCATCGAAGCAACCGATGATGGCGCATTTGGTCTGCAAAATGTCCTGGCAAGTTTCAATCAGCAGAACGTCGACGCCGGCTTCGATTAACGGAATCGTCTGTTCGATGAACGCATTGACCATCTCGTCGAGCGTGATGTGCCCGAGCGAAGGCAACTTTGTTGTCGGCCCAATCGACCCCGCCACGAAACGCTTCCGCCCTTTATTCGAATACGAATCCGCCACTTCGCGCGCGATCTCGACGGCCTTGCGGTTGATCTCCTCAACCTTGTCGCCCAACTGGAACTCGTTCAGCACAATCCGTGAACCACCGAACGTATTCGTTTCGACGATATCGGCTCCGGCCTCGAAATAGTCGGCGTGAATCTTGCGAATGATGTCAGGACGGCTGAGGTTCAGGATCTCCGAGCAGTTCTCCTTCCCCCAGAAATCATCGATCGTCGGATTGAACTGATGGATACACGTGCCCATTGCGCCGTCGTAGATGACGACGCGTTCCTGAACGGCTTTGAGAAAGTCACTCATCGTTTCTTTGTGGTCCCGAGTTGCTGAAATCCAAAATAAAACCGGTCCGAAGAGGACCGGCGTAGATCCGCTTCACAACATGTGATGTCAGCTTTTCATTCGCTTTTGCTGGGCTTCGACTTCGGCGGTGTTGAATTCGGCATTCGCGCCAAGATGCGCCGGTTTGGGAGCGAGCATCGCTTCCTTGCGATAGACGAGATTGCTGGCGTTGAATGTCGCGATCTCAAATCCATGACCGTGCGTGATGGCGTCAGTCGGGCAAGCCTCAACGCAATAGCCGCAGAAAATGCAGCGGTTGTAGTCGATGTTGTAAACCTTGGCATAGCGTTCAGCGCCAGAGATTCGGTTCTCGGCCGTGTTCTCGGCGGCTTCGATGTAGATGCAATTCGAAGGGCACGCCGCTGCACAAAGGAAGCAGGCGACGCACTTCTCGAGTCCGTTCTCGTCGCGCTGAAGAACATGGACGCCGCGGAAGCGTTCCTGGAACACCGCTCCGCGGAGAGGGCCGGGACCATCGGGGTAATTCTCGACAATGGTGGGCTTGAACATCTCGGAAAACGTGATGCTCATGCCTTTGGCGATTGCCGCAATATCTTTAATAATTGCCATCGCTTATCAGTATAAATGGAAGATATCGGCGAAGTGAATCGCCTTCATGGGGCGGCGTTGCCGGCGGGTCAAGCCGCAAGAACCAGCATTTTGCGGATCTCACAGGCGCTTATCGCAGATCGTGCACTAGGTCTTCAATTCCGCGCCGGGAAGTGCGATCGGGAACTTCCGCTCCGTGTCCGATTGGGAGCAGCGCGATAGGGATTTCGTCGTGCGGCAGCTTCATGACTTCGGCAATAGCCTTGGGATCGAATGCGCCGATCCACACGGAGTCTAGCCCAATGGCGGTGACGGCCAGCATAGCGAAAGTACAGGCGATGGTGGCGTCCTGGAGAGCATACATTTCGGCTCCGTTGTAGTCGCAACGCGTGGGATGGGAGCAGAACACCAGGATGATCGGAGCCTCGGCGATGAAGTTCTGATCCCAGGTAGCCGCGGCGATGGCTTTGCGCTTGCCAGCGGACTTCACAACATAGACCTCATACGACTGGAAGTTCCCCGCCGATGGCGCACGGTTGATCGCCTCGAGGATGCAGTTGAGCTTGGTGCGCTCGACCGGACGATCGTGCCACTTGCGAATCGACTGCCGCTTCTGGATGAGATCGAAAAATTCCATGCTACTGCCCTCGTTGAACCTACTTTCGCATCGCAGAGGTTGGGCGTCAGTGACCTGAGCACGATGCAAAATGCCGGTGATCACGTCGGCGTGCGATAACATCGTGGCGTGAGCGGCGGCGAATCGACGGTGATGGTTGAGCCTGTGGTTGTCGATGTCCCGGCAGGGTGGTTTCTGATGGGCTCGGAGGCGGGACAGGATGTGGAACGGCCGGTACACCGCGTTTGGGTGGATGCATTCCAGATGGCCGTGACGCAGGTGTCGGTTTCTGAATATTCGATGTTTCTCAAGGCGAGCGGGACGGGAGCACCGCCGTTCTGGGATGATCCAAATTTTAATGATCCGCGCCAGCCGGTGGTGGGCGTGTCGTGGTTCGAGGCGGTGGCGTATTGCGAGTGGCTGTCTTCAATCACGGGTTCGCGTTGTCGGCTCCCGGCCGAGGCGGAATGGGAACGAGCCGCGAGGGGCGGAGTGGATGGCAAGCTATTCCCGTGGGGTGATGATCCGCCGCTGTCACGATCACGTTACAGCGAGCGATGGAAGGATGCTCCGGAGCCAGTGGGCGAGTCGGAACCAAATGCTTACGGTCTATACGAAATGTGTGAGAACGTGCATGAATGGTGCAGCGACTGGTTCCAGTCTGATTATTACGCGGTTTCTCCTGATCGGAACCCGCGAGGACCGTCGGTTGGTGAGCGGAAGGCGTCGCGGGGAGGCTCGTGGCGGCACCACATCAAGATCTCGCGATGCTCGACGCGGTCAAGTATTCCGCCGGAGTTTCAGTATGCGGATTATGGATTCCGGGTGGTACGCGATTCTTTCTCTGATTCTCGGTGAACTCTGTGTTGAACAGAAACAGTCCCTGAACACAGAGGACACAGAGAGGATAGGTAATCCTTGCGAAGACCTTCAGTGCCAGTCAGCGAGGCAAAACCGGCACTGCTTGGCAACATCGGTACGGAGAGTTTTTCCGCAATGAGGGCATGTCGCCTTTACCGGATGTTTGCAAAACAACGCATAGTGTACCGCGAGTTTGCTGGTTTCGTAGCGAACACCGCATTCTTGTCTTAAGCGTTCCAAAGCTCCGGTCGGACTGTTTCGAGCCCATTTCTCAATATTTTCACGGCTGACTTTTTTCAATCGAGGTGCGGGCTGCTGACAGCGCTCACACGCGTACCACTCCGCAATATCTGCATCATCGTACGGAATCTTGAATTCTTCGCTCACGCGCTCGCCGTCCCGGCTCTCACTACTTCCTTCCGCACTGTGAGCTTCTCGATCAAATCCTTCTTGATCTCGTACCCACGTCCCGGCTTCGACGGATCGAAGTCAATGAAGCCCTTGGGTGACACCGTTACTTCAGGCTCGATGATGTCTTCCTTCCAGTAGCGCTTGGAGGCCGATACGTCCCCGGGCAGCGTGAAATTCGACAAGGTCGATAGGGCGATATTGTGCGAGCGGCCGATGCCCGTTTCGAGCATGCCTCCGCACCAGACGGGGAAGTTATCCTGATGGCAGACGTCGTGAACCTTGATGGCTTCGCTGAATCCGCCGACGCGCCCGACTTTAATGTTGATGATCCGGCACGAGCCAAGCTCGATTGCGGCCTGCGCATCGCGCGCATGGTGGATGGCTTCATCGAGACAGATGGCTGTTTTGATCTGTTTCTGCAACGTAGCGTGAAAGTAGAAGTCGTCGTTCCACAGTGGTTGCTCGATCATCAGCAGGTTGAACTGATCGAACTTCTTGAGGTGTTCGAAGTCTTTGGTCGTGTACGCGGAGTTGGCGTCTACGCTCAAGGTAATGTTCGGCCACTTGGCGCGGACGCGTTCGAGAATCTTCAGGTCCCAACCAGGTTTGCACTTCAGCTTGATGCGTTGGTATCCGGCGCTCAGTTCGGTTTCGATCTTGTCCAGCAACTGCTCGGGCGAATCCTGAATGCCAATAGATACTCCGCACGGCAGCTCTGTTCGCGTGCCTCCCAGAAGCTTCCAGAGCGGGACATTCTTCTGTGTCGCCTCAGCGTCCCAGGCGGCATTCTCAATCGCGCCCTTGGCCATGGTGTGACGGCGAACGCCAGGAAACAGCTTCTTGATATCGGCGCCTGTCTCGATCTGCTTTCCAACAACGGCAGGGGCCAGGTATCGGGAGAGTACGTACCAGGCGGTGTCCACCGACTCGGAACTGTAGAAAGGATTCTCGCCTGCAACGCACTCACCCCAGCCTTCGCCGGCATCGGTGTGCAATGTGACCAGGATCATGTGGCGGTCGTACGTACGGCCAAAGCTCGTCTCAAAAAAATGGACAAGCGGCATGCGAATTTCGCGAAGTGTTACGGCCTCGATTTTCAACACAAACCTCTATGAAGTGGCGTATGACCAGTTTTCGTCCCAGCGGCCTAATATGTATCGGCCGTTGCCGAGCGGGTCGCGTTCGTAGGCGAGAACAGCAAATCCGTCCTCGAAGTGCTGCAAAAATTGTTGACGGTTGCGTTGTTGCACGTCGAGCGCCCTGCCGCGGTGTGCCGGGCTCGCCTTCCATCCGTAAATTTCGGCTGGAACTTCGATCGCTGCTTCGCCTTTCACCGGCGGATGAGTCCCATGCTTCAGCACCGATTCTACGCGCTTTGATTTCAGCCACCACTCAGCAGTCAGGCGGTCCGTCGGCAGTCCACCTTGTAACGACGACGATACCATTCCGTACTGGTTGATCGTGTAACGCCGTGTAATCGCGCCCAGCTTTTCGATGTTGAGCCAGGCATTCTTGATCTCAAGCGGATCAAAGGTCCACTCGATCAGCTCAATTCCCTTCGCTAGCGCATCCTCCCGCTGGAACAGCTTCACCTTGCGGCCGAGTCCAGCATTGCGGTAGGCCGAATCGACGGCCAGCATGTGCGAGTGCATGTAAAGATGACCGTTGCGGTTGCCGGGAATCCCCAGCGCAAAGGCCACCAGTTTGTTGCCGTCGAAAGCTCCGATGACCTGACCGCCAATTTTCTGGGCAACGATGAACAGGCGTGTGGGGACCAGATCTTCGTCGTTGAAGCCCCAAACCTGGCGCTGCAAGGTAAGGCACGCTTCGTACTCATCCTTATTGTCACAGTTGCGGATCACGAGATGATCGTAGGTCGGACGCGCCGTATTTGCCTGACTCATCGGCGCTCCTCTCGTTTCGACTGCTGCCACAGACCCTCCATCTCGTCCAACGACGACTCCGCCGGTTTCTTTCCCCGCTCTCGCAACCGGTCTTCCACCCACTGGAAGCGCTGGCGGAACTTCCGGTTTGTCTTGCGCAACGCCGATTCTGGATCGAGCGACAAGTAGCGCGCTATGTTGACCATCACAAACAGTAGGTCGCCGACTTCATCTTCCATGCGCGCCCGAAGCGCATCGGGGATTTGCTGCTTGCCGGAACTGGCCACGCCGCGCAGTGGCGGCTTCAGATTAGGATCGGGCAGTTGCGCGAGTTCGCTCTTTAGTTCCGCCGTCTCCTCTTCCAGTTTATCGAACAGTCCTGCGATTTCAGGCCACTCGAACCCAACATGAGCGGCGCGAGAGCTCAGCTTGAAGGCCTCCAGCAGCGCCGGCATTCCGTGCGAAACACCGGCAAGCACCGAGTCGGGATGTTCCTTCGGCTTTTCGATCTTTCCGCCACCTGCCTCCAACCGCTTCTTCTTTTCCTCGGCCTTGATAGCTTCCCAATTCTTCAGGACATCGGCGGAGGTCTTTGCCTCTACGTCTCCGAAGACATGCGGATGACGGTTGATGAGCTTGTTCGACAAGCGGTCCAGCACGTCGTCGATGGCAAATCTCTGCTCCTCGTTCGCCATTTCGGCATAAAAGAGCACCTGTAGAAGCAGGTCGCCGAGTTCACCCGTTAGCTCATCCCAATCGCGGTTGTCGATCGCTTCCAGGACTTCGTAAGTCTCTTCCAGCGTAAAAGGCTTGATGGAGTCGAAGGTCTGCTCGCGGTCCCAGGGGCATCCGCCGGGAGCCCGCAGACGGTGCATGATCTGGACGGCGCGTTCGAATCGTTCTCCTGTGGTAGGCATCGCTTCTACTTTACAAGAACCTAATCAGTACCGTCTCTAGCGCAGCGAACGGAAGTAGCATCGAACCAACTTACTGAGATGCGGGAATCCCTGGACGGCCAGAGCTTTGACATTGTCGTGATCGGCGGCGGCATCAATGGCGTCGCGATCGCACGAGAGTGTGCCCGCTCCGGCAAGCGCGTGCTGTTAGTCGAGCAGAACGACTTCGCTTCTGGCACTACCAGCCGCGCAACACGCATCATCCACGGAGGCCTGCGCTATCTCGAACATGGCGAAATCGGATTGGTGCGGGAGTCGTTGCGGGAGCGCGAGAGATTACTGCGCGAGAAAGCGAATCTCGTAAGGCCACTGAACTTCCTGCTGGCCCTTCCTCCGGATGGACAACGAAGCGCGTTGGAAGTGCGATTCGGTTTGTGGCTCTATCGCAGATTCGCGGGGAGACCTCCGGCGCACGATACGTCATCCGAGAAGCACAAGCTGGAACAACTTCTCGATTCCGGCCAGGACTGGTCGGTCTTCGCCTACGAAGATGCGCAGTGCGAGTATCCGGAGCGACTGGTGGTAGAGTGGCTGCAGGAGGCAGTATCGGCCGGTGCAACAATTCGAAACTACTGCGAAGCGCTTGCGGTTGAGATCAGCAACGACAAAGTTACAGGCGTTCGCCTGCGGGATCGGCTGAGCAAGAAGGAGTTTCAGGTCCGGTGTTCGTGGGTGATCAACGCCACAGGGCCGTGGGCCGACTCGATCTGCGCTCGTTCCAATGTTTCGCTCGACGAACCGATGGTCGGAGGCGTTCGCGGCGCGCACATTCTGCTGCCGATCTTCGACGGCGCTCCCAAAGCCGCGGTGTATACCGAAGCCGTCGATGGAAGGCCGATCTTCGTAATTCCGTGGGCGGGGCAATTGCTCGTCGGAACCACGGAGGTGAAAGATGGCGGCGATCCGACGCACGTGCAAGCGAGCGGCGAAGAAGTCGACTACTTGATGCGCTCGTTCCAGCGCCTGTTTCCTTCTGTGCACTACGATTTCAGCGACATTCGAGCGGCGTTTGCCGGAGTGCGTCCGCTACCGTTTGTGACTGACCGCAGTCCGGATTCCATCACGCGCAGCCACCTGATCCTCGATCACACGTTCGATCGCGCCGAAGGTATGGTGTCGATCATCGGCGGAAAACTTACGACTGCCGCAAGTCTCGCACGTGAAGCTGCAAGAGCGGTTGGAATCGCCATGCCGGAACCTCGCGGATATGCGATCAAAACGATTGCCGCCGCCAAAACCTTGCTTTGCGATTTCAGAAAAAAGGTTGAGATGACTGCGAGAGTTGACCGTCCATCAGCGAGGGCGATCGTGAACTGGTTCGGCGCTGCGTCGTTGCAAGTCGCACAACTGGCGCAATCGAACGAAAGCCTGTGCGAAACGCTTTGTCCGCACACGTCACACGTGGTGGCCGAAGCTGTGTACGCCACACGGAACGAGTTTGCGACTTCGCTGTCCGACATTTTGTTGCGTCGCGTGCCGGTCGCGTTTTCGCCTTGCTGGTCTGAAGAATGCACGCGCACCGCCGCAGAACGGATCGGAAAGGCGCTCGGATGGGATGACCGAAGGATCAGCGACGAGACAGAGGTGTTTTTAGAGGAGTACGCACGTTTCTTGGCCAAACCCGCCGTATCAGACACTCGTGGAGCGGCGAAGGAATCCCGGCCTTAACGTTTCGACCAGGAGTTTCGTGTCGTCGGAAATGATCCCATCAACACCCATATCGGCGAACTTTCTCATTTCCCGCGCACTGTTGACGGTCCAGACAAAGACCTGCGCGCCGGCAGACTTGAGTTCCTCAAATAACCTTACAGTTAACAATGCACGATGCAACATCACGGTCTGGATGGGTAGATCCCGCCAGCGCGCGAGTTGATTGCGATTTTCACAGATGAGGCCAAGCGGAAAGTCAGCATCATGTTCACGCAACGCTTCGATGACTCTAGGCAGAAAGGACGAGACGACTAGACCCTTGTTTGGTGGGTATTTCTTGAGTAGTTCGATGAGCAGCGCCTCCGCTCCTCCGACCTTCAACTCAATATTCAGGAACGCCCGCTGACCGAAACCCAGAATCTCTTCGAGAATGCTGATGTCTTTTCCCTTTAATGAGGCGGCTTCGAAGAGTTTCTGATACGAGGTTTTCGCGACAGAGACTCCACAAAACTTCGGATCATGGCAAACAACCGGCTGTAGATCTGAGGTCAGTCGAACATCAAATTCAAACCCGTCGCAACCATCCTCGATGGCCGACTCAAAGGCATCGATTGTGTTCTCCGGCGCATACTTCCGCGCCCCACGATGACCGAGCAAGAGCGGACGAGCAGCCATGCGCTAGTCGAGATCGAAATCGCGTAGAGGCTTGCCGGTGTCCGGCGTTTCCTTCGCCTTCTTCATTGCCTCCTGGAACTTCTTCTCCAGCAGGTCGGCCTGATTTTTCTGGGCCTCCACCGACTGGCGGAAGAGCGATTCACGGCGCGAATCCTGCTCTTTCATCGCCTTGGCGGCGGCATCCAGGTCGGCAAAGGTCTTCGGCACCACAGGGGCGGTGTGCGCGATAACGGCCTTGGTCTCGGGATCAACCTTCAACACGGCATTGCAGTGCGGGCAGGCAACTTCAAATGGCGGCGGGGATTGGTTCTTTGCCATGCCTGCATGATAACGCAATTCAGCAAAAAGCCCCTCGACCGAGGTCGAAGGGCTGAACTTAAACTTGAAATCGAAACTACTCCTACCAGCCGCGGGTCTGCAGCAGATCCTTTTCTTCGATTGCCGCCACGGCCAGACCCTTCATCGCGCCTTTCACCTGTTCGCTGACTTCGGCCAGAACTTTGGGATCCTGGTAGTGCGTAGTGGCCTGCACGATAGCCGTTGCCCGCGACTCGGCCTCTTCGCGCTCATTGGGCCGAGCGAGATCGAGGGGCGTGATGCCGTCCTTCATGAAGATTCCCGAACCAACGAACACAGCTTCAGCTCCAAGTTGCATCATCAACGAGGCGTCTGCCGGGGTGGCAATTCCGCCCGCCGAGAAGTTCGGCACCGGCAGCTTGCCCTTCTTGGCGACCATCTTCACCAACTCATAGGGGGCTTGATGGTTCTTTGCCGCGGCATAAAGCTCTTCTTCAGACATCACCGTCAACTGCCTCATTTCTTTGACGATCTGCCGCATGTGCTTGACGGCGTGAATGACGTCTCCTGTGCCGGCTTCGCCCTTGGTGCGGATCATGGCCGCGCCTTCGGCAATGCGGCGTAGGGCCTCACCCAGATTGCGCGCGCCGCAAACGAATGGCGTGGTGAACGCGTGCTTATCCACGTGATGTTCTTCATCGGCGGGAGTCAAAACCTCGGACTCATCGATGTAATCGACGCCGATCTCCTGCAGGATCTGCGCCTCGGCGAAGTGGCCGATGCGGCACTTGGCCATAACCGGAATCGACACGGCGGACATGATGTTCTTGATCAGTTTGGGATTGGCCATGCGGGCCACGCCGCCTTCAGTGCGAATGATGGCTGGAACGCGCTCCAGCGCCATGACGGCGACCGCGCCGGCCTTTTCGGCGACCTCAGCCTGCGCCTGGCTCATGACGTCCATAATGACGCCGCCTTTGAGCATCTCGGCGAGCCCAACTTTCAGACGCAGGTCTGTGCTGTTGCCATTGTTCTCTGACATGATGATTGCCTCTTAAACCCGCAAAATATTTGATTGCGACGGATCTATTCCAGACGCAGAACCCTGCGCTGGTCCGTATGTGCCGGGTAACACTCTATTGTACAACTCACGGAAGTCTCTGATCTGGGCAGAAACGCTGAGAACCGTCTCCCGTGAAATAATCCTTGATTGTGCAAACGGCCAGAAAATCAAGGAAGATCGGCCCTCTAAGCCTTCTTACGGGCGACCGCCAGCTCATTCAGATCGTGGACGCCGCGCTCGCCGACGCCGTCCAGCGCTCCGGGCACTGGCTCGCCTGTCGTCCGGGATGCACCCAGTGCTGCATTGGCCCCTTTCCCATCAGTCAGCTAGACGCCGCCCGCCTACAGACAGGATTGGCCGAACTGGATCGCGCTGACCCGGCTCGTGCCGCCCGTGTGCATAGCCGAGCCCGCGAGTTTGTTGCCCGGCTCAGTCCGATGTTTCCTGGCGATCCCGCCACAGGATTGCTGAACGATGATCAATCCGCATTTGACGACTTCGCTAACGACGAACCCTGTCCTGCTCTTGATCCTACGACTGGCACCTGTGATCTTTACGCACATCGTCCGATGACCTGCCGCGAATTCGGCCCGCCGGTGCGGATCGAAGACGAAGGCTCGAACGCATTCAGCGTTTGCGAACTGTGCTTTCAAGGTGCGTCGCCGGAAGAAGTGGCTGCCTGCGAATTCGTGCCCGATCCCGACGGGATCGAATCCGAACTCATCGCGGAGTTAGAAGATTGCGGACACGGCGGACAAACCATTGTCGCCTTCGCTATCGCCAAGCCGTAGCAAGACACGATTTTTAAGCTGCCATCCCCGCTAATACCCCGCGCATGTAAGCGAAGCTCTCGATTACTCCGGGCATCGGATCGTCGGGATGAACTTCGTATTCCAAGTCGACAAAGCCCTCGTACTTCGTTGTAGTCAGCGCCTCGAAGATTTTTTTGATCGGTAATTTGCCTTGGCCAACAGCGACCTGACTCTCTTTTTGGCTGAAGTCCGTCAAGTCCTTGATGTGAACATTGAACAGCCGTGGACCGATTTCACGAATCGCCTGCACGACATCAGTCCCCGCACGGGCCGCGTGACCCACATCGATGCAGCAACCGATGCGCGAATCCATCGTCTTGATGGCGTTCAGCACATCGATCGGCGAAGGCCAGAGATTGTCTTCCGGACCGTGATTGTGAATCGCAAAGCGCAGGTCGTACTCCTTCACGAACTTTTCGATCCGCGGCAAAATCTCGCGCTTCACGCCGGCAACGATTACCGGAACTCCTGCGCGCTTGCAGTATTCAAATTTCGCGCGAACGTCTTCATCGTTATCTTCGCCGAAGTAAACGACGCCAGCCCCATGCAACTTGATCCCCGCCGCAGCGTAATCCGCAAGAGCAGCCTTCTCTGCCTCAAGATCGAACGGAAGATGATCTTTGACGTCCTTGGCGTTCAGGGCGTTGATGTTCAACTGCTTCATGAACGCGATCAGTTGCGCGCGTGAGAAGTTGCGGAAGGTG
>CAYWSM010000232.1:0-2938 GCA_964460935.1 uncultured Terriglobales bacterium
ACGCCACGATCAGCGGCCCAATAAGGACGATGTACAGCACCGCAAACAGGACGCGAGCGGCAATCCCAATCGCGTTGAACACGGGCTCAAGGATCGTCTGCCACAGCCACGTAGCGGCGCCTGCGATCGCTTGCAGCGCAATCACGAATCCGTCGAACACCGGCTTGATGATCGAGTTGTAAACGCCAATGAAGAAGTTGGCAATAGCGAACCAAATTCCCTGAATGAAGTTCCACGCGATGTTAAGCGCGTTCGGAATCGTCTGCGTGAAGAATCCTGCGATCGCATCGAAGACCGGCTTTATACCACCGTTCCACACCGTGTCCACAAAGAACCCGGAGATCGCTCCCCACACCTGCGTCCAATGTTGGACCAGTGTCTTAATGCCAACGACGAGTAGAACGATTGCCGCGATAATCGCGCTGATAATCAGGACGACGACGTTTGCCTCTAGCGCCACGTTCAGCAGCCAAATCGCACCAGTGACAATCGCGATGGCAATAGCGAGCGGACCAAGAACGTCGATGTTGGCCGCAATGAATTTCGCGAGTCCTAAGAGGATCGGCGCAAGGAAGTTGATAGCACCGATCAGCAGCGGCATCACCTGAGACGCGAGCTGTGTAAACGCGTCGAGCAACGGCGGCAACAGAGGCATGATCGCCTTCAGTGCAGCCATGAGGACACTAGACACAATGTCCGCAATTTGGCGCATGTCCTTAGCGATCTCATTCAGAATCTCGCTACCCTGCGCCGTATCGAGGAACTGCCGCAATGCCTGGATTGCCGGTCCGATGATCGGCGAAAATCCACCGAACGAGCCGAACGCGCCGACAACCAGACCGATAATGTGGAACACGTCACCGAGCACGCTACCGAACTGCCTGAATCCATTGATTCCAGTTTGGATCCACTGGGTGATGTTGCCCGTGTCGGCCATGCGCTGAATCCACGCGTTGAACCGTTGCCCGATGTCACCGAGATGACTCGTCATCTCAATAAGGATCGGCATAGCCACGGCACCGACACGGATAAAGGCTGCGATCACGGGAGCTAGGAACGCACCGACATTTTGAATCAGGCGAGACGTACCCGAGAGCAGCACGTTAATATCGCTAATACCTTGCGGCGTACGAAGAAATAGAGTGATGCGAGTTAATGCGCCACCCATAGCCGTAGCGATTTGTTGAAAGCCCGAGGTTGTTTGCGGCAAGATAAAGTTCAAATTCCGCACTGCTGGCAACAGCGAGCTTTCAAAGCTGGCCGACACGTTCGACTTGAGCGCATTTAACTCGGGATTCATCTGCTGGAATGCGGCCTTAATGCCGTCCAGTCCGAGCTTGACGGCCACGGCCGCAAGGCCGGTCGCCAAGAGGGCAGCGGGAATCAGCCCGAGCACGCCGCTAGCCGTAACGGCCGCCTGCCCGAGCCGTCCTAAAAGGCTGATCGTTCCCGAGATGGCAGCAATGCCAATAGCAGCCTTCCCAAACCCTAGAACGGCCTTACCAGCAATTTCGGCCTTATCGGCAACCTCGCCAAGCTTCTTTGAAAACTTCTCGCCCTGGTCGCCTGCAATCGCTTGAGCGACCGACATAGACGAAAACTTTTTGCTCGTATCGTCTGCGGCGTCACCCACCTTGCGAAAAGTGAGGGACGCGCCATTATCCTTCGCAATCAGCTCATAGATAATCGCGGTCGAGGCCATTGCGCGTCCCTCACTTTTGCTTTGACTTCTTTTGGCGCTCTTCCTCTTCCTCTTGCTCAATCTGGAAGAGCGCAATCCAGTCGGTTATCTCGGCAGACGAGATGCGCGTAAGCAATTCGTCAACCGTGTAGCCAAGTTCTCGGGCTAGGCGGAAGTAGAGTCGTCGCTCGGGGTGCTCTCGGATTTTCCCACTGCGTCGGCAATGTCCTGGTCGCTCAGACCGGAAATTTCCGAGGCGACGGAGAATACGCGCTCAAGAGCTGCGCCGGACTTTTCGCCAAGTGCGTTGATATCCGCATCGGAGAACACGCGTTGCCCCTTCTCGTCCACAATGGAACGAGCGCAGAGTTTCGCTTGAAGGTTCGCCATGTTCG
This sequence comes from uncultured Terriglobales bacterium, assembly GCA_964460935.1. Classification (GTDB taxonomy): domain Bacteria; phylum Acidobacteriota; class Terriglobia; order Terriglobales; family Acidobacteriaceae; genus DATMXP01. The sequence continues at coordinate 2,077 of CAYWSM010000232.1, forward strand.
GCTCGGTGCGGGTACCGCGAATCTGCATGATTGATCCGAGGTAATTGGCGCGCTCCTTACCCGAAAGCGCCTTGACGAGAACCGTTTCCTCGCCGGTCTTCGGGTCGCGCCACTCGGGAACCTTGACCTCCTTGACAACGCTGTCGTCAGCATCAAGGATTTGTTCGCGGCCAAGAGCCATTTTAGGTTACGTCCTTTGCGATTTCAGAGACAACCTTGTCGATTGCCCTGAGAATTACGGGAACAAACTTATGCATCGTCGGATCGAAGTAGGGATGCTTCGATTGATCAACCCAGTTATCGCGATTGCCAAAAACCGGGTGACGCCAACGCTTTTTAGTTCCCTCCATATAGGCCGGAAGGGAACCCTTGCGATCAGGCATCTTGCGTCCGTCAACACGGACAACAATTCCGGCGCTCCGACCAGATGTCGTGATCGACAGAGTGGAAGCGCGCTGCATCTCCTTACGGAGAGAGTGTTTCTGTTGCTTGCTTGGAATGTTGCCGATCGAGGTACGCACGGCCGGAAGGATCGGCTTAGATGCTGAACGCAACTCGGAACGAAACCGTTTGACGATTTCCTTTCCGTCGCCCATCTTTTTTAGCTCGCGCACGATACGGGCCAATTCCGGTCCCGTGCGTACTCTCGTACCGGGCATTAGCTCGCGGCAGGAACCGTCAGGTTCTGCACCGGCTCGGACGTGATCGTGAACTGAACCTGAAGCTGTCCAGGCTTGTCCATATCCGGCTGGATTGACGCTGACGACACCTTGATCGGGAAAACGTCCATTTTGGTCGCCGGAACCGCAGGCGGACCGGTGACCGCAGGGTGATCCCCTTCGGGGAAAATCACGATGAAACC
>CAYWSM010000233.1:0-7305 GCA_964460935.1 uncultured Terriglobales bacterium
AAATTGATTAGCCGGAGCGAGCTTTTCAATCGTTCTGCACACGATTGCGCTGTGAGGCGATAGAATGATCCATTCTATTCGGAGCGTTAGAATGCCTACTACTTCTCCCACTCGCACTGATCCACTTTCTTTTCTCGGCAAGCAACTCGACGATCTCAAGCAACGCGGCACGTACTTCAAATTGCGCGTGCTCGACGATGAACAGGCGCCGGTCTGCCACTTCGATGGCAAGCAGGTCATTAATCTCGCGTCGAACAATTACCTCGGTCTGACCACCCACCCGAAGCTGCGCGAGGCAGCACTTGAGGCAACAAAAAAATACGGAGTTGGATCGGGTGCCGTTCGTACGATCGCCGGAACCATGTCGCTGCACATGGAGCTGGAAGAGAAGATTGCGAAGTTCAAGGGTACGGAAGCTTGCGTTGTCTTCCAGTCCGGGTTTACTGCCAATGCCGGCACCGTTTCGGCGATCCTTGGCAAGGAAGATTTCATCATCTCCGACGAACTGAATCACGCCTCGATCATCGATGGTGCGCGCTTGTCACGCGCGAAGATTCTCGTTTTCCGGCACAAGGATATGGCGCATGCCGAAGAGCAACTCGCCAGCATTAAGGATCAGTCCGGACACAAACTTCTGATCACCGATGGTGTGTTCTCGATGGACGGCGACATCGGCCCACTGCCGGCACTTTGCAATCTTGCCGAGAAGTATGGCGCCATCATGATGGTCGACGATGCGCACGCGTCCGGTGTGCTGGGACGCAATGGCCGCGGCACCGTCGATCACTTCAACGTTCACGGACGCGTGGATGTCCAGGTCGGCACGCTATCGAAAGCAATCGGGGCGCTTGGCGGGTATGTATGCGGTACACGAGACCTCATTGAGTTCCTGTATCATCGTGGACGACCGTTCCTTTTCTCCACGTCCCATCCACCGTCCGTGGCCGCTACTTGCATCGCTGCATTTGATATTCTGCAGAACGAGCCTGAACTGATCGACAAGCTCTGGGACAATACCCGGTACTTCAAGAAGGAGCTGGGCAACCTGGGGTTCAACATTGGCGGACAAACCACACCGGCCAGCGAGACGCCAATTACTCCGATCATCGTTGGCGAAGGTCGTCTGGCGATGGAGTTCTCCCGCGAACTGTTCAAAGAAGGCGTGATGGCTACCGGCATCGCGTTCCCAACGGTTCCGGAAGGGAAGGCGCGTATCCGGACCATCATGACTGCGACGCACACGCGTCAGCAGTTGGATCAGGCACTCGAGACGTTGAAGCGTGTGGGGAAACGGCTTGGGATTGTCGGGTAGCCATCATGGGGATGAACTTTCTCATGTGAGTTGGAAGAATCGTCCGAATATCAGACTTTACGCGCGCTTTAGAGCAAATTTTGCTCATTACGATCCATTTCGTATTGGAAAAGACTCAAACTAGCGCGAAGAAATGGAAGTTAAGTTCTATTTCTTTATGCAATGGTTTTCACTATCCAAAGAGAAGTAGGTGAGCGTTCAACATAGTGCTATTTCACATCTTAGCAAGGGCCCTTCACCGATTTTTCGGTAGGACAACTCACATGAAGCGCTTCGTCTATTGTTCGGTGGTGGTGGCGCTACTGGCCATTGCGATTCCGATTTCCGCAACAGTCATTCCTCCATTTACCCAAAGCCCAGGTCTTGCGCCTGACATGGTGGGAGGTCTCCCAACCGGAAATGTCGTGGCGGATACCGGGGCGGTATTCTTCCATTTCGGAACCCCTGGGGATCCGAATAAGAATACGGGGTATGTGGATGAAGCAGTATTTCAAGACGCCAACACCGGTTTCCTGTCGTTCGTTTTCCAGATTCTGGTCCTGACCGGAGACATCAAAACGATCAGTATAGGAGACTGGGATAATTCGATCTTTATTGATGCTCACATGACACCGAATACCGGCACTCTCGCCCCCCAGGGCGTCGACCGTAACGGTTTCGGAACCGTGGGTATCAATTTCAACCCGCTTGTAACGTCCGGGATAACCAGCTACGCTGTGATCCTGGAAACCCAGTCAACAGCGTTTATCGATGGCGGCATTGGGTTGATCGATACAGGCTCCAGCCCGACAATTCCTGGCTTCGTCGCAGTCGCAACTCCCGAACCGGCGACTCTTTCGCTACTCGGCTTTGGACTGCTCGGCTTAGGGACGCTCCGGAAAAGACGTTGAGAAAACGTTTCACTCAAAGTTGAAGCCACCGGTTTGCGGTGGCTTTTTTGTTGTTTCAATTGACGGAGAGATTCCCTAAAACTCGAGCGCCTCTTCAGTTGGCGGCTGCGGGTGGCGACTGCTTGAGATGAAAAAGTTTCTGAACGGCAGCCGTGAGCTTGTCCTGATCCACCTGCTCGGGAAGGTTCTTGAGTTCCCGCGCTAGTGTGCCAGCGATGCGTGAGCCAATTCGCTTCGCCAACGCGTTAAGCATCATGTCCTGCTCAGGAGAAAACGGCCCAGCATCGTGGCGGTAAGATTCCACTTCCTGCCGGCAAATTTCGTCGAGGCGCTCGCTGAGCGCGATTACGGTTGGGACCGCCATCTCGGACAGAAGTTTGCGAACGAAGAACTTGGCCTCGGAGGTCACGATCTCGTTAGCCTGCTCGGCCGCGCTCTCATGGATGGTCGACGAGCGCTTTACAACATTCTCAAGATCGTCGATGTCGTAAAGGAACAAGCCGTGGATCGTTCGTACTTTGGGATCGATATCCCGAGGCACGGCAATGTCGATCAGCAACAGCGGGCGTCCCTGGCGCTCCTGGCGCACGTACTCGCCTTCTTCGCGCGTGAAGATAATATGCGGACAGGCCGTTGCGCTGATGATGATGTCGGCTTCGATGTAGTGCTGCCAGCGTTCTTCGTATTGTGCTGCCGTGCCGCCAAGACGCGCCGCGATTTCTTGTGCCTTCTCAATGGTGCGGTTCACGACGCGAATATCTTTGGCGCCGTACTTCATCAGATATTCGGCGGACATTTCTCCCATGTGCGCCGCGCCAAGCAGTACCACTTTTCGTCCCAGCAACGATCCGAATAGTTGACGCGCGAGTTCCACCGCTGCGTAGGGAATTGAGACGGCGCATTGTCCGACGGCAGTTTCTGTTCGCACCCGCTCAGCTACACTGATTGCCTTCTGTAACGTGGAATCGAGAAACCGGCCCGTTGTGCCGACCTTCTGCGCGAGGGTCCACGCTTCCTTTACGCTGGCCAGTGTCTCCGGTTCGCCGATCAGGATTGAGTCGAGGCTGCTGGCAACTTTGAAGATGTGCAGCAGGGCAGGTTCGCCGATCAGGCGATAAAAATGCTTCCATTCGCAAAGCCGAAGTCCATATTCGGCAGTAAGAAAGTTCAGTACTGAATTGCCGGCCACGGAAGCGTCACGAGTCCACAAGACGAATTCGGTGCGGTTGCAGGTAGCCAGGACGGCTACTTCCTCGATCGCTTCCGAGCGAGCCAACCGAACGAGCGCTTCATAACGCCGGCTTTCGCTGATCCAGAAACGTTCGCGGACCTCGACCGGCGCCGTTCGGTAGTTCACACCGATGACCATCAATGTGGATTCCAACGCAGTACTCCCCAACGGCTAGGGATATTCGCCGTTCCTAGGGGCACTTGACATGCCAAAGAGCAATCTTTTGATAGACTTTCGTATGTCTTTCGATTTCATGTGTTTACAGCTATGGGAAAAGAGAAACAGAAGGGCTTTGAGCTGCTCTGAAGTGCGCTATCGCGCATGTGCCGGGGGATTTCACCTGCTTTCGTCTCGTAAGCACCATGGATGCACAAAACACGTCACATGATCGCGTGACAAGGTACGAAATGGTGTTAGCAGTTGATCGGAGGAAAACAGCTACGTAGCAAGATTAACTTTGGACGGTTCTGCAGTCGTATACTAGTGTGCTTTTGCACGAAGCATCTTCCTCTGTCATTGTGCGCCGGATTCGGCGTGCCATGTTAACTCTCCCTTCTCCCGCCGATTTGGCGTGGACAGCAACAGGCGGAGGTTCAATGAAGACACGTGATGAGGAATTCGCTCTTCACGATGAGCAGGCCGAAAGCGGCGTATCGCGTCGCGATTTCCTGAAAATATCAAGCGTAGCAGTGGCCACGCCGATCGTGATCGGCCCCACTGTGGTGAAGGTTGCCGGAGCGGAAGTGCTGGTGTGGGGCCCCGGTGCAGTGCCGGTCACACTGGAGATCAATGGCAAACCGTACAAAGCACAACTCGAACCGCGGGAAACCTTACTGGATGCACTGCGCAACCACTTTGATCTGACTGGCGCGAAGAAAGTTTGCGATCGTGCCGAGTGCGGCGCGTGCACGGTGCTCATGGATGGCAAGCCGGTTTATGCATGCTCGGTATTGGCCGTCGATGCGCAGGGTCACAAGATCGAAACCGTGGAAAGCCTGACCGCTGGTGGTAAGTTGCACCCGGTCCAGCAGGCATTCGTAGACAATGACGCTCAACAGTGCGGATTCTGCACTCCTGGATTCGTCGTTGCCTCGAAAGCGCTGGTTGATAAATATCCGAACCCCACGCCTGAGCAGATCACCCATGAGTTAAGCGGAAACTTCTGCCGCTGCGGTACATATGCGGGCATTCGCCGGGCGGTCGCCGCAGGAAAGGGGGCATAGTTATGCCGGAATTTAAATGGCCAGACGCCACTGCCCGCGCCGTCATCGGCACTAGTCCGAATCGTGTGGACGGACCCGAAAAGGTCGCAGGCAAGGCGAAGTATTCGTTGGATCAGAATCCCAAGGGCTTGCTTTATGGTCTCTCAGTGCGTTCGCCTTACGCTCACTGCCGCATTAAAAGCCTCGATATCTCGGCTGCACGGCGAGTTCCCGGCGTGAAGGCGGTCAAGATCATCCAGAAACAGGGGACCGAAATTCATTGGGCTGGCGATGAGATTGTAGGAATCGCGGCGACGAACGAACATGCGGCGGAAGACGGAGCCCGTGCGGTGAAGGTCGAGTATGAAGTTCTTCCGCACATGGTGATCGATGCGCCCGAACCGAAGCCGAGCGACGTGCAGGAAGATACGGGGCCGTTGTCGGAAGACGACATTTGGGACGCACTAGCCAACCAAGTTCCGGCGAACCAGTTGATTCCGCGGCTCAAGTCGGACGGCATCACCTTCAAGCCGGAAGAATCCGATCTCAAGGAATTTAAGGAAGAAGGCGCGCCGGATGCGCTGGTGGATGCGATCCGGACCGCGCCGCAGCATCTCGCCGTTAAGCCGAAGCCGAAATCGCCCTACAAACGTGCGGCAGAGAAGGTGCAGGGCGATCCCGACTCGGCCTTCAAGGAAGCCGAAGTGGTTAGCGAAGGCTACTACGGCGTGCCGGTGATTACGCATTGCTGCCTCGAACCGCACGGCGCGGTTATGGCGTGGTTGCCGAATGACAAAGTGGAAGCGCGCATCTCGACACAGAATGTGTCTGGTATGGCTGGACAGTTGGCAGGTCCGCTGGGAATTCCGGCGACGGATATTCATCAACATCAGGATCATGTCGGAGGTGGATTCGGCAGCAAGTTTTCGCCCGATCGCTGGAGTGTCGTCGCAGCTCAGCTTTCGAGAATGGCTGGCGGTGCGCCGGTGAAGATGTTCAACGACCGGCGTAGCGAGTTGGAAGTAGCAGGTGCGCGTCCCTCTGCCTATGCCAAGGTTCGCGTTGCGGCCAAAAAGGATGGCACCATCACGGGCTGGGAGTCGAACTCCTGGGGAACGGGCGGACCCGGCGGTGGAGGTGCACCGCCGCTCCCGTACGTCTTCGATATTCCACACCAGCGAAAATCGCACATTGCCGTTGCCACGAACATTGGTCCCGCTCGAGCATGGCGCGCTCCGAACCATCCGCAAGCGGCAGTCCTGACCATGTGCCCGATCGACGATCTGGCAGCCAAACTGGGCATGGACCCCTACGATGTTTTCCTGAAGAACATTGACTACACCGGCCCGCGCGCCCGGATCTACCGCGAGGAACTGGCGAAGGCCGATGAACTGATGGGCTGGAAGAAGAACTGGCATCCTCGCGGTGACAACACGCCGGGCCCGGTGAAGCGCGGGCTTGGGCTGTCGATCCACACGTGGGGTGGACGCGGCCACGCCAGCGATTGCGACCTCACTGTTCATCCCGATGGCGCAGTCGAGATTAAGATGGGCTCGCAGGATCTCGGCACAGGTACGAGGACGGCGATCCTAATGGTGGCTGCCGATACGCTGGGACTGACGATTGACGACATCAAACTGCTTATTGGCGACAGCAACTATCCGGTGTCCGGTGGTTCCGGTGGCAGCACGACTATCGGTGGAGTTTCGTCGTCGACTCGTCGAGCAGCGGTGCAGGCGCTGAATCAGATGTTTGCGAAGGTAGCTCCATCGCTGAATGCAAAGCCGGAAGAACTGGCGGCGAAGGACGGCAAGATTTTCGTCGCCACAGCGCCGGATCGCAGCCTTACGTGGAAACAGGCCTGCGCCAAACTCGGCGCCATGCCATTGACGGTGCGAGGGAGGAATCCCGACAAGGAGCATCCGCCAGATCTGACCAACAGCGGTGTCGGCGGCGTGCAGATGGCCGATGTCTCCGTCGATACCGAAACTGGCATCGTGCGGGTGAACAAGATGGTCGCGGTGCAGGATTGCGGCCTGGTGATCAGCCTGAGGACTGCCGAGAGTCAGTGCCTGGGCGCTCTGATCATGGGCATCTCGTATTCGTTATATGAAGAGAAAATTATGGACCCCATCTCGGGACACATGCTGAACGCCAATATGGAGCACTATCGCCTCGCAGGTATCGGCGATATCGGCGAGTTGGTGGTGCACATGATGACCGGTCCCGGCTATGACGAGCGTGGAGTCATCGGCTTGGGTGAGCCTCCGGTGATTTCGCCTGGCGCATGTATCTCGAACGCGGTTGCGAACGCCATTGGCGTGCGCGTGCCGCAAATTCCCATCACCCCCGACAGAGTGCTGGCCGCATTAGCGTCCGGCGCGAAAGGAGGCGCGTAATGCAACAGTTTGAATACGCAGCTCCGAAGACGACACAACAGGCAGTTGGTCTGCTGGGTACGAATGCTCAAATTCTCGCCGGAGGAACCGACCTGCTGGCGTTGATGAAAGACGACATCATCACGCCGAGGCGGGTGGTGAACATCAAGGACGTGGGCGGACTCAACCGTGTTGGAGTGTCGGATGCCTTGGTAATCGGTGCACTGACGCGGCTAAGCGACATTGCCGACAACGCCGAAATACAAAAGCGTCTTCCAATGCTGGCCTATGC
>CAYWSM010000234.1:0-4724 GCA_964460935.1 uncultured Terriglobales bacterium
TCGGCATCGAGCAGTCCGACTTTGTAACCCAGTTTCGCCAGGCTCAATGCCAGATTTACGGAAAGCGTGGTTTTTCCCACTCCGCCTTTGCCGCTGCCAACGGCGACGACAGCATCGACTCCAGGAATCGGTTGAGGTGCGGGCGGCTGTCCATGCATGTGTCCCACAGAATTGCTCCTTCGAAAATCTCGAATCTTTGATTATATCGGGACATCCGATGATTCGGCGATCACTGCATAGCCGGACGGAAACATAGCAACATGCTCTGCACGCAAAAACAGCCCGGCGATCCACTTGCGACCGCCGGGCTGGCTGATGGGCATGCATGCCCCGCACATTGGAGGTTAACCCGAAGGAGCGCTCGTTCTGCTCGCTCGGTGCATCGTTCACACGTCTTGTTTGCCCTTCTTGCGTCTGGCAGTGCTTAGGGCAATCGCACCGAGGCCGAACCATGCCAGCCCCAGCATTCCGATAACCGGCATTGGCGTAGCTGTTTGCGGAAGGTTGCCGTTGTTACCCGGCGCGGCACTATTTTCACCCGCATTGGGATTTGTTTGCGTGTTGTCTTGTGTTGCTGTGTTGGAATTGTTCGTTGTGCTCGTTGCCTGCGACTGTCCGTTGCTATTCGAAGGATTGCTGCTGTTGTCGGTCTGCGCTATACATAGTCCGGCCGCCAACAGCAGCGTGATAAACAGAATCGCGATCCTGTTCATCCTTGGGCCCTCCTCTGGTGATTGCAACCCACTGAGTTCAGTTAGGTCATGCGATGACTGGATCTGTCCCGGCGTGTTCCCGCGTTAATAATCAATTGCGAGAAGGCATAATTTGGCGTACCCGCGCCATATCTCCTGCGTTACTGAATACTGTTCCTATGACAAGCTCCAGAGCCCTTGCGAATAGAACACCTGCGCTGGCCGGGATCACTGGCGAGGTTCGGTACAATGCACCTCGTGAGGATGACCACAGGGGCGGTCGCCCAAAAACAGATCAATACTCCCAGCCAGGTTCTTTTCGCCAGCCTGGTCGGAACCACCGTCGAGTTCTTCGATTTCTACATTTACGCCACAGCAGCGGTACTGGTCTTTCCGCGCCTGTTTTTCCCGGCTACCGATCCCGCTAGCTCAACGCTGGCCTCGCTAGCGACGTTCGGCATCGCCTTCCTCGCGCGCCCCATCGGCTCCGCTCTTTTCGGACACTTCGGAGATCGCATTGGACGCAAGAAGACTCTCGTTCTTGCACTCTCGACCATGGGACTCTCCACTTTCGCGATCGGCGTATTGCCGTCGTACGCAAGAATCGGCATCATCGCTCCCCTGCTTCTCGCCCTCTGCCGTTTCGGACAAGGCATTGGCCTCGGAGGCGAATGGGGAGGCGCTGTCCTGCTCGCCGTCGAAAACGCTCCGCCAAAGAAACGCGCGATCTACGGTATGTTCCCGCAACTGGGAGCACCGCTGGGATTCCTTCTCTCCGGCGGAACGTTCCTCCTGCTGTCGCGCTTCCTCTCCGACCAGCAATTCTTCACCTTCGGATGGCGGCTTCCTTTCCTCGCCAGCTCCGTTCTCGTCCTGCTCGGACTCTACGTCCGGCTCACGATCACCGAAACGCCGGTGTTCCAGGCAGCGCTGGAGCGCTCCGAGCCCGTTGGCTTCCCGTTCCTCAGTGTGCTTCGTCACCACACTCGTCCGCTCATCGCTGGAATCCTCCTCTGCCTCGCAACGTTCGTTCTCTTCTACCTGATGACGGTCTTCGCGCTCTCCTGGGGCACAACAGCGCTCCACTACAATCGCGCCGACTTCCTGCTCATCCAGCTCTTCGGGATCCTCTTCTTCGCCGTGACGATCCCCGTCGCTGCCGTGTTCGCCGAGCGGGGACGCCGACCCGTTATGTTCTGGGTGACTGCGCTGATCGCCCTCTTCGGCCTTGTTCTCGCGCCGTTGTTCACGGCCGGAAAACCCGGTGCACTCGCAATGATGTGTCTTGGACTCGCACTCATGGGCTTCACCTATGGACCGCTCGGCACCATCGTCTCCGAACTCTTCCCCACGCCCGTGCGTTACACCGGCAGTTCGATCGCCTTCAGCATGGCCGGAATCCTCGGCGCTTCGCTCGCGCCATACATCGCCATGTGGCTGGCCAAGAACTACGGCCTGCAATATGTCGGCTATTACCTGACGCTATCTGCCCTTCTAACTTTTGTGGGATTGTTGCTGATCCGCGAAACGAAACACGACGACCTAACGTCACCAGTTATCTGAATGTCCAGTAATCTGAATAGCTGATTATCTGGATATCTGATTACCTAATACCAACCGCTTCATTCTTATGCCGCTCTGGCGTGTCCGTTTTGTCATGACGAGCCTGCAGTTGGGCGAGGCATCTGCTTTTAAAGTGGGTCGGGTTACACCATTTGTAAGATTGCTCTACTCAGATATATCCAGATATTCAGATAACCAGCTATTCAGATTTGTGCAAGAAAAATGGGCCACCGGATCTGTTCTCCGCTGGCCCAGTGGTTTTGGGGTTTTCAATTACTAAATTACCAATTTACCAAATTACCAATTTCTTCAGTGCCCGTACCCTTCCTCTCCCACTTTTCCCTTGAACATCCGGAACAGGAACACGAAGTAACCAATCGCGATCACAATCCCGATCGCCCACCACACGAGCCCGACTCGCATTCCGTACGCACCCGTGACCGTGTTGTAGATGTTCAGGCTGTACTGTTCACCTGTGCTCGCCGGCAACACATCCGGATAAAGCGCGAACGCCGCTCCCCCTAACATTCCCGTCAGATACAGACACGACGAGACGAACGCGCTCTTCTCTTTTCCATTCCGGTGATAGAAGAAGATCGCCACCAACGATCCCAGCACCAGCGCCGGAATCGCGAACCCGAGCGGCACGCGCTTATAGTTCGTCAGCACCTCCGGGCGGATGTACAGCGTCGCCACCAGGCTCACCAGTGTCACCACCAGCAGCACCGGCCAAAGCGTTGACGCCACCTTGCGCGCCCGCAGGTTCACGTCACCTTCCGTTTTCAACCCGACGTACAGCGCGCCGTGGACCGTCAGCGCCACCAGCGCCACCACTCCGGCGATTACCGTGTACCAATCGAGAATCCCAGGCGTCGGACCAACCCTCCAGTTCGTCCACAACGCCTCGAAGAAATAGCCATCGCCGCCCAGCGGCACGCCACGAATAACATTGCCCAGCGCCGCGCCGAAGAAGATCGCCAGCATCGCGCTGGCGCCCGAAAACACCGTGTCCCAGAAGTGCTTCCACACCGGGCTTGCGATCTGGTGCCGAAACTCGATCCCGATCGCCCTTAGCATCAGCAGCCACAGCACCATCATCAGCGGCAGATAGAAGCCCTGGAAGCTCGATGCGTACAGCAGCGGAAACGCGAAGTACAGCGTTCCACCCGCCGCCAGAAGCCAGACTTCATTGCCGTCCCATACCGGACCGATCGCTCGAATCACGCTCGCGCGCTCTTCGTCCGTGCGGCCCACAATCAGGTGAATGATTCCGGCGCCGAGGTCAAATCCATCCAGCACGACGTACGCCACGATCATCAACGCGACAATTAAAAACCACAGACTCGCCATATCAGTTCTCCGCGGCGACCGCCGTTCCTTTCAGTGGAATTTGCACCCTCAGTTTTGCCGGCTCCGGCCCTTCCGCAATTACGCGGTACAACAAGAATAGGAACAAGATCGACAGCACCGTGTACATGCCCATGAAGCCAAGCAGTGTAAACAATCCGTTACCCGCCGACACCAGCGTCGAATAGCCCTCCGATGTTCGCAGCAACCCGTAAACCAGCCACGGCTGCCGCCCGATTTCCGCCGTCATCCATCCCGCGGTATTGGCGATGTAAGGAAACGGCGCGCTCAGCATCAGGATCCACAGCATCCATCGCGTTTCAAACAGTTTCTTCCGCCACAGCAGCAGAATGCTTAAAGCCATGACGGCGATGAAAATTGTCCCCAGCCCCACCATGATGTGATAAGCGAAATACAGCAGCGGCACGTTGTCCGGCTGCTGGTCCTTCGGAAACGCGTCCAGTCCTTTAACTTCAGCGTTCCATCGCTTGTAGGTCAGGAAACTAAGCATTTTCGGCACCGACAGCGGATTATCGATGTCCCGCTTGCTGTCGTCCGGCTGACCCATGATGTGCAGCGGCGCGCCTTGTTGCGTCGAATACAAGCCTTCCATGCCCGCCAGCGTCGCCGGTTGATGCTGCGCCACCATGCGGCCCTGCCCGTCGCCGGTCGGAAATAGTTGCAGGATGCTGAACAAGCATCCGGCAATCACGCCTGTGCGGATGAACATCTTCGCCGTGCCCACATGCTTCTGGCTGAGCAGGTAGTACGCTCCGATCGACGCCATCACGAACGATCCCGTGATCATCGCGCCGCTCATGTTGTGCGCATATTGCCACCATGCCCACGAATTCGAAACCAGCGCCCAGAAGCTGTTGAGCTGGAAGGTCCCATCCGGCAACCGGTCATAGCCCACCGGATGCTGCATCCACGCATCCGTGGCGACGATGAAGTATCCCGATAGCCACGACCCGAGAAACCCCATCAGCGACGAGAACCAGTGCAACTTCGGACCCAATCGCTTCTCGCCGTACAGGAACAGCCCCAGGAACGCCGATTCAAGGAAGAACGCAAACACACCTTCCATCGCCAGCGTTTGGCCGATTACGCCCCCGGCAAAGT
>CAYWSM010000235.1:0-39897 GCA_964460935.1 uncultured Terriglobales bacterium
TTCCTTCTGTTGGAAAGGGCCGGATCACAACCATCGTTTCTGTCCGCGGAGCACAGCAACAGGTAGGAACGGGTGTGGAAGAGTCGGACTCATCCCGGCGTTACTCACCGCACCGCCTTTCGCGAACCACCAACGACTCGCTTTACCGATAACCGATAACCGAGTACCGACAACCCCGTTTGGCAACCAAATAATCTCCGCCCGTTTCGGGAAATTCTTGCCCCTGGAATCGAGCTTCCGCAGCGCTTTCTCCTTGTACCTCTAACCCCAGCGTTGCTAACCTGACAACACCGGAATCTGACGATTCCTCCGCCTCGGTTTGCTCTTTCTCAACTTGACTGATCCCGGTGCGGAAAACGCAGCTGTAACTCCTTTGTTATGTCATTTTTACCGCTAAGTGCCGCGAATGCACATTCTTACGGCCGAAATTCCCGTAACCCCTTTGTTTTCACATTCCACCCCCCCGGGGGGGTACCCCCTCTCCGGCTGTTCTAACCGTGCCGTTTCGGGAACGCAAACATTCTTCACTGCCGTAACTGCAGCGTCCCCAGCACCGCCTGCTGTTTCGCCACCAGGTCGCTTACGCCTTTGCGCGCCAATTCCAGCATGCGCTGGAGCTGCGCGTCATCGAACGGCACCTGTTCCGCCGTCGCTTGAATCTCGATCATCCTCTTCGAGCCGGTCATGACGAAGTTCATGTCCACTTCGGCACGGGAATCTTCTTCATAGGCGAGGTCGAGGAGGATTTCGCCATCGACGATGCCCACACTTGTCGCAGCTACATAGTCGCGGATCGGGACCGAGGTGAGCGTTCCGGCTTCGACCAGCTTTTCGAGGGCGAGGCCGAGCGCGACAAAGGCTCCGGTAATCGAGGCGGTGCGGGTTCCGCCGTCGGCCTGAATCACATCACAGTCGATCCAGATGGTCCGTTCGCCGAGACGCTTGAGATCGACGACCGCGCGAAGGGCACGTCCAATCAGGCGCTGGATCTCCTGCGTGCGTCCGCTCTGCTTTCCCTTCGCTGCTTCGCGAGCAGTGCGTGTAAGGGTCGAGCGCGGAATCATGCCGTACTCGCTGGTGACCCATCCCTTGCCGGAGTTTCGCATCCACAGCGGCACGCTCTCTTCAATCGAAGCGGTGCAGATAACGCGAGTGTTACCCACTTCAATCAGGGCAGAGCCTTCAGCAGTCGAAATGAAGTCGCGGACGATATTGACCGGCCGCATCTGGTCGGGCGAGCGATTGTCGGAACGATAAAACATAGCGAAGAGAGAGTGTAACAGTTGGGTAGAAATTACCTCGATTATTGGTTAACGGCTCCGCCGGACTCAGGCACTAAAGTTACGGTGTGGAATGTCTTTATATATCTTTTCCAATCAGAAGCGACATATACTGGTTGTACTCCCCGTTAGCTGCTCTGATCGCTGAATTCATGGATATTCGTACCATCTTGTACATCAACATTTTTTTGCTGGCCGGCTGCGCGGCGGGTTTGTCGGTTATCGCATTTCTCCATAAGCACTTTAGGCAGCTCTTCTGGCTCACCATTGCCTATGGCATCGGCTGCGCGAGCACCGTGCTGCGGATGTTGCAGGGAATCGTCCCGGACTTTTTCACGCTGGTGTTCTCCAACATGCTGCTGGTGGCCGCGCTGCTCATTATTCACCATCACTTTGCCGCTTTCGTTAAAGCGCACATAAGGAGTGAGTGGCTAGAGATTCTTCTCGTTGCCGCAGCATTCGTTGGGTTGGTGTATTACACGCACATCGACCCCAGCTTTGAGGCAAGATCGCTGCTCATGAGCGGTGTATCCATAAGTGTGGCAATTCTAAGTTTTTCTGTATTGGTAGGTTATGCAGACGCGGCAGTGCGAATACCGTGCTTGGCAACCGCTTCACTCTATGCAGTTTTTATCGTCATGACGGTGATGCGTTGTGTGGGTATCCTTTTCTGGCATCTCCCAAATAACTTTTTTGTTTTTTCCACTTCTCAGTTCATCGGCTTGTTGGGGTTCTATATTCTCATTGCCGGAATTCCGGTTGGTTACTTCTGGATGGCATCTACCCGCCTTTATGCCAACCAGGAGCTGCTTGCAAAAACCGATCCTTTGACTGGATTGCTGAATCGCCGCGGCCTGGAAGATCAGGCACAACGGGAGATAGAGCGTAGCCGCCGGCATGGAACTTCCCTTGCAGTACTGGCTATTGATCTCGATCATTTCAAACGTATCAACGATCAACATGGACACGAAGTTGGCGACGCCGCATTGTGTTCGGTTGCCAAGACCCTCACGGCGGCGATGCGAGCAGAGGATGCGGCAGCCAGACCAGGCGGCGAGGAATTCATTGCTCTACTGGCGAACACAGGCAAGGAAAATGCAAAGGCGATTGCTGAGCGGCTTCGTTCAATGCTGGAAAGCATGCACATCGATGCGAATCGCAATCAGTTAAGGCTTACTGCTAGCTTTGGGATCGCTGTATTTAGCTCTGGAGATACCTTTCACAGCATGTTGCGCCGCGCCGACCAGGCACTTTACGCAGCGAAACTTGCAGGACGTAACTGCGTCATGCTGGAGACCGAGAATGAGTCCCAGTCACCCGAACAGGTCGCGAAAATGGAAGGCGGTCGCGCGACTCTCGTTGTGAGTCGTGTTCCCGGAACGTTATAAGGGGAATGATTTGAGAGCCGCTTGAAATTTTCCGGCCAAGCGGCCGAATAGATTGCTAAGTTGTTGAAGGTGATTTGGTGGACCTGGTCGGGATCGAACCGACGACCTCTTCCATGCCATCTCGTCTCAGAAACGTAACTGATTGATTTATAAGGCCCTGGTCGCTCCCTAAGTCCCTATAAACTACCTAAAATCGGCCTCGTGTTCCCGGATTGTGTCCAGATTGGCGATCTGTTCCTGCGCTTACCTCTGCGGTAGAGGTCACCGGTAGCACACGCGAATTGGGGGAAGTGAGGAGTGTTCCCTCGCGTGGTTTTATTGCCAGAATGCCGAATCTATTATATATTCCGACGCATCGGAATAATTATGAGAAACGGCATGGACAGAACAGATATGGATGTTTTGACGCCCACGGAGGCCGCCGTCGTGTCATCGGTGCAGGTACGCGACGTGAACCGGGTTATCGATGAACAGATCCTCCCTGGCAACCTCTACGAGGTTGGGCGTGACCGCTCGCGCCGGCTCTACGTAAACGCGTGTGTGTTTATCTCGTTTTACTTTGCCTCAGCCACGAAGCTGACATCAGAAGAGCGACTTCGGACGATTACGGCTGCCAACAAACTGCTGGGCCGGGAGCCACTTGCTGCTCTGAAGAAGGAGTGGATTATTCGTGAAGATTTCCTGTCCATCGATCTGGCCCCGTTTTTGCGCGGCGCGCTTGAGCGCCTGGAGAAATTATCGGCGGCGCGATCAGTAGTCACCGAAGATCCCGACATTCTGGGTGGAACGCCGGTTGTTAAGGGAACCCGTATTCCCGTCTACGACGTAGCCGCCTCAGTTGCTAACGGCTTACCGAAGAAGCGCATTTTGTCTGCTTACCCAGGACTGACAGACGAAGCTCTTGAACTTGCTTCTTTCTATGCGGAGGCAACGCCGCAGCGAGGAAGACCGCGTCGCGTCTCATCATTGCCCAGTGGAGCGCTTATTGTCTCCAGTTACCGTAAGCCTCGCCGAAAGCTGGCACAGTGAAGCTAATTGTTGACGAGTGTCTCAGCGAGGAGTTAACCAAACTAGCTCAACGGCGAGGGCATTTGGATGCCTCGCATGTTGCCTGGATCGGAAAGCGAGGATGGAAGGACTGGCAACTGAAACGGATCATCCTCGACGGAGACTGGACGTTTGTTACCAAGAACAGCGTCGATTTTCGCGGTCCCAAGGATGCTGCTGGCTCTC
Organism: uncultured Terriglobales bacterium; assembly: GCA_964460935.1. Lineage (GTDB taxonomy): Bacteria > Acidobacteriota > Terriglobia > Terriglobales > Acidobacteriaceae > DATMXP01. Next base: position 3,902 of record CAYWSM010000235.1, read on the forward strand.
GCGGACAGTATGCGGATGTGGCGCTTCATGCCGGCCTTATATGTCTGAACGGACCAGTTGGAATGGATCTTGATCTTCAGCTTGAATTGTTCGAAATAGCACTCGATGAACTGGACCGGGATAGCGATCTCGTCAATCAAGTGCTGGAAGTCAGCTTGTCGGAGGATGGAAATGAGATTGGGGTGTTACGGTATAGACTGCCCTCAGAATGAAACTGTTGCGCCGACTGTGGGAATGTACGGCTTGCGTAGTGCTAATGGCAGCCAGGACGGAATCGTTGCTGCTACGCTACGTGGTCAGAATTCCAATCCAAGTGTGGGACTGCTCGTTCGGTTTCCCTGTGCGTCCTGTCCCCCCTCTTGATACTGATCTTTGACTTCCCACTGCATCTGATGGTCTCGACGAACGGATTACCTCGAAGTGCTCGTTTCGCTCAATCGGAAATCCGCCGCTTTCCGCGGCTGACTAAGTCCTGTATATTCTTCGGCCAAGTCCTTGCGTGCGTTTTGTATCCAGCTTGAGGGTGGGTCCTTCTGCTGTCGAACAATATCGTAGCCCGCCTGCGTCTCTGTTTGTGCCTGGTGGTAATTGTGCTGCTGGAGCAGAACACGCCCGAGGCGGATTCTGGCGATACCTACGTTTAGATGATCCGCAGGCAAGGTCTTGGAATATAGCTGAAGAGTTTCGCGGAGTAGCTTCTCTGCCTGTTGATACTGCTTTTGGTCAACATACACACCAGCTAGATTCGAGAGCGCAATTCCGATGTAGTAGTGCTTGCCGTTATAGACCTTGCGGTAGATGTCCGCCATCCGCTCGAAGTCAGTCTTGGCAAGCCCCAGCTTTCCCTGCTTTTGGGCTACCTTCCCAAGCTCGTTCAAGGTCGATGCAATGCGGGGGTGTACAGGACCGTAGACATGTTTTTCTACAGTAAGCGCGTCCTGCAGCATACCTGCGGCATCGTTATACTTTCCACCGGTGACGAGAGCACGCCCAAGCAACGTCATGGCGGAAGCTGTCTCCGCGTTGTCCTTACCATAAAACGATTGCATGATATCGAGCGCCTGTCGGTCGTATCGTTCAGCCTGATCGTAATGGCCCTCATCGAGCTGGATAGCTCCAAGATTGATGAGATCGTTCGCCACCTGAGGATGCCGTTCTCCATAAAGGTGGCGGTCGAGATCCAGAACGCGATGATTGAGCTTGTCCGAAATCTCATAATGTCCGCTGTAGTAATGGCAGTTGGCAAGCTCGGTCAGGCTTGCGGAAAGATCAGCCTCCACACCGCCGGGAGCAGACTGTAGTTGAACCGCTTGCTCGAGAACTGGAATGGCCTGGTCGTAGGAGCCTCTGTCCTCAAGAACAAGACCTAGTTGTGCGATGGCCCTGGCCCTGGCGGGATGGCTCGGCGGCAGCAGTTTGGTATCCATTTCTATCGCCTGCCGTGCAAATTGCTCTGCCTCCGGGAAGCGCGCCTGGTCGGCCCTTAACTGACTCAGCGCTACCAGACTCTCTGCAACCTCGGGGCTTTCTGGTCCGAAAAGCGCCTTCCGCTGGTCAAGAGCATGTTGCAATAACGAATCGGCCTCATCGAGATGGCCGAGCTTGTCATCGATATTGCCCAGCGTCTGATACAGCTCTGCCTGAATCTTCGGAGCGCTGTTCAGTGCATTCGCTTCCTGTATGCCTTTGTGGACAAGCTCCACGACGCGCATCTGATCAGAAGGTCCTGCCGTTTCGTCACCACCCTCAAAAAGATTCATCATGAAAGCCTGAACACGAGCCGTACGCGCCGCTTCCGCCAAAGCAGCATCACGGGCACGGGTAATCTTAATTGCGGAGTAGGTAAACACAGCAGCGAACAAAATGATGCCAATACAAGCGACAGCCACAATCTGGCGATGGCGTCGAACAAACTTTCCGGCGCGATAACGGAAACTATCCGGTCGCGCTTCGAGCGGCTCCCCGTTACGGTAGTGGTCAAGGTCACGGATGAGCGCTTCTACAGAACGGTACCGCCTCTCGGGGTCTTTATGCATGGCGGTTAGTGTCAGAACATCGAGGTCTGTCCATTCTGCTTTTCCAGAATGCTCGACAGACCAGCTCTTCCGTGCGACGGTTGATGGCCTGGGAGGATCATGTTGCGCAACAATTGACGCGGCCTCATCCGGCGTCAGGTTCGAGAGATCGAAAGGAAGTTCACCGGCGAGCAATTCAAAAAGGACGACTCCAAGAGAATAGACATCTGTCTGAATGGATATACGCGCTCCGCGTATCTGCTCAGGAGAGGCATAGGCCGGAGTCATTATCCGTTGAGCGGTTCTGGTCTGGTCAACCTGGCCTTCCAGGCTATCCATCTGCTTTGCAATACCGAAGTCGAGCAGACGTATGGAGCCGTCATGCTTGACGAAGATATTCGAGGGCTTCAGATCACGATGGATAACTGCATGTTCGTGGGCATACTGTACGGCTTCGCAAACTGCACGAAAGAGCTGGAGCCTCCGGTCCACGTTGCAGCTGTGGGTTCTGCAATATTCCGTCAGCGGCAGCCCTTCGACGTACTCCATGACAAACCATGGAGTCCCATCCGAAAATGTATCGGCGTCGTAGAGGTGTGCGATAGAAGGATGATTGAGTTGCGCCAGAACCTTGCGTTCGCTTTCAAATCGCTCACGCCGTGAAGGATGAAGCCATGCGTCGCGCAGAATCTTAATCGCGACCTGATTTCCGAGGTCCTCGCGTTCGGCAAGATATACCACTCCCATACCGCCCTGGCCAAGCAATCTCAGAATCTTGTAGGGGCCGAAATCCTTGAATGGAGCAGCGTCGGAGAACAGACCCTCCGCGACTTTGGTTACATCGTGATCGAGTACAGAAGTGTCATTGCTGAGCATGGCTTCGACACATTCTCGGAGCATGGAGTCGTCGCCACAGACAGATCGTAGATACGTATCCCTCTGGTCTAATGGCAAGTCCACAACTTCATGGAAAATTCCTTGTACTCTTTTCCATTGCTCTGGATTCATCGGCCCGCTCTCAATGGTTTGATCGAAGCTCTGCAGCGAGCCATGCCTTCGCCGCTCGCCAGTCACGTAAAACGGTGGCTTCCGAGACTCCGAGTTGTTCGGCAATCTCCGAAACCTCCATTCCGCCGAAGAATCTATATTCGACCATCAGGGCTTGCCGTGGATCCAACTGAGCCAACGCATCAAGAGCCGTATCCAGAGCAATTAGATCCCTTGCACAGGCAGGTGCATATTCCAAAGATTCATCGAAAGTGACGAAGACCAGATTGCCGCCGCGCTTGTCAGCATCTCGGCGGCGGGCTGATTCGATCAGTAGTTGACGCATGGCGCGGGCTGCGAGGCGTTTGAAGTCGAGCTTTGACCTCAGCTCCAGAGCCGGATAATTTGCCAGCTTGACCCATGCCTCGTTGACGAGAGCGGTTGGATTCAGAGTTGCTCGTGGATCATCTGACCGAATCTTCGATGCCAGTCGTCGCAATTCCTGATACGTTGCGGCGAATATCTGGCCGAGAGCATGCCTTTGCTCCTCATCGCTTCCTCTTTCTGTCCCATCGGTAGTGCGGCCCTTCGAAAATAATTCTGACGACATGACGTTTCTCCACGAGCAACCGCGCATAGCGAAGTAAGAGCGGTTTGCAGTGAACAGCCGGGGAGCACAGGTGCTAAGACAATCTCTTTTGGCCAGAGGATTTTAGCATCTGGATGACTTCGCGCTGATGGCTCATGGTTGCGGACCGCTCCCTCTGAAGAGGAGAGCATGATGAGAAAAAGAGGCAAAATCCTGCGCGATACATCCGCGGGCCCTGGTCTGCTGATGGCCGAAGGACAACAGTATTCTTTTCCGCTCGAAGGTGTGTGGCAATCTGAAACACCTCCGAGGCCTGGATTGGTCGTGGACGTGGATTTGGGTGAGGACGAAGTCGTGAGAGCGGTCACAGCCGTTCCCGAATCGCAAATCGCAAAGGAGCAGGCGGAGCAGGCCTTGGCCGCAGCTCGGGCCAAGGGAGGGGCAATCGCTTCATCGATCGTCGCCCGCTTTGGGATATCGACTTTAGTTGCTGTAAGCCTGGTAATTCTTGGATGGTTCTTTCTTAGCACCATCTCGTACAACGCAGGCTTCGCCGGGAAGATGGATTTCACCTTCTGGAGAATCCTTGCATTTATCAACTCGGGCAATACCTTGGAAGGTCTGTCGACTTTGCAAGGGAACGGCAGTGCCGGGTTCTATGGGCTGCTCGCGATACTGTCTCTGGCAGGGCCATTCATAGGCTACGCCTGGAAAGATAAACGTGCGCTTCTCGGAGGCAGTTTACCTCTCCTCTTTATGTTGCTCGTTGCAGTGCTTGTGCGCAAGGCACTGGTTGGCATGACGAGCGGCGCGCCGTCTGAACTGATGGACATGGCACGCAACGAGATCATGAAGCAGATTTCCGTCGGGATGGGAGCTTACCTCTCTGTTCTTGCGGCACTGTACCTCGCGTTCAACAGCGTGAAGAAGTTTCTCATCGCCAAGACCTGAGAGTCATGCAAAGGAGTGCACGAATGAAGATCCTCGGGCCGATGGCGTGTACTGTTTTGCTCGCTTTCACCCTGCCTACGCCGGCGCAAACAACAGCGAAGGTCGAATGGCTTCCGCTGTGCGGGAAGTGTCTGGAACCGTCCATTTTTTCCAAGACCGGTATCGGCACCGCTCACGCAGTTGCCGAAGCCAAAGTCACCTACCAGGATGCGAAGGAGCATTGCGAAAACTGGTCACTGGAAAACAATCCGGACTGCGACAAAGGGCTGAGTAATCGTGGCAATCGGAGATACAAGAAAGAAAGGATGACCATGAGAATTATGAAGAAGGCGGTAATTTTGATGGCGACGTGCGGAATGCTCACGCCAATGCTTCCGGCACAAAGCGTTTGGCAGAAAATGAAAAAGGCTGCGAAACAGGTTGAGCAGAACGCGCAAGCACAACAGCACAAGGCGCAACCGCCTACCAGTACCAACGCCACGCCCGCCCAAGCGGCAGCACAATCACAACCCGCCACTCAGGCTTCGTCGCCACCCGCCGATCTGTCATCTCCTGGATTGGAAGCTGCTAACCGCAAACTGGAGGTGGGCGGGGTGTGGCTAGGTATGCCCTCAGACGCGGCGCAGGCGGCCATCTTGAAGCGGAACCCTAAACTCACAGCTTCGCCACATCACTTCGGTTTTGCCGAGGTGCCGAGTACGGCATTCACCGACCAGGTTGGATTCTCACAGAAAATCCCCGATTACTCGAGCACCGTCGAGGTAATGGACCTGGGGCTGACTCTACAACCGATGCCGCTTGAGGTGGCGTTCGTTAGTCGGCACACCGAGTACAGCGAAACGGACGCACCCACCATTGCAAATACCGTTGAAGCTCTTCGCGCTAAGTATGGGGCGGAATCCGTGATTCTGCCAAAGGATCCCACCTCGACCACAACCTATATCTGGTTCTTCGATGGATCGGGCAAGCAGGTGAAGCCCACCGATCGATGGGGAGTAATCGCTGCATGTGGGCAGTCTTCGCCATTGACCGTGTTGTTGATGCTCAAACAAAACCAACCTTCCACCACGGATCAGTACTGTTCGAACCTCACTGTACTCGCGGCAGCCCTGGAGGAATGGACACCCCGGAGAACGCTGCACAATGGCCAGACAATGCCGCCGGGAGTCCTATTTCAGATGAGCGTGACGGCGATTTCCAACCCGCTATTGGAAAAATCTACGGCTGACACACGGAATATGCTGATTTCCGCTCGTAATGGGGAGCAGCAGAAAAAGAAGAATTCGGCCGGGCAAAATAAGCCAGTATTGTAGCTTTCGCAATAGCTCATCCTTTCGTTCAAAGGGTCTCGCTTTGCCACGGTACTTGCAGTGTCGGGAGACGTCGATCTGTTCGGAGGAGACGAGCGTGTAATGCTAGTGGTGGAGAGGGACGGATTTGGTGGGCATTACACGGGTATGCCCCTTCCCACAGATGGCTTAGTTCTTGATCCGAGACTGGAGGGCTTCTTCGGGACTCTGGTGAGCGCGGAAGGAATCGAATCCGCAAAATAACGTAGTTTCAACAACATACAGGGCGACAGATGACACGCAAGTCCCTGAAAAACACTCTAAATCGCGTTAATAGCACGCAAATAGCACGCACACCGCACACTCGCTGGATCGAAGACTAGCAGCCTTCCGCGCCCTTAAGAATGGACGCGGCTCTTGCGGCCTGGCTGCATCGCAAGCTGGCTCAGTGAACGCTCTGCCTGAAGCTGGCAGTCATGTTGATGAGGAGTGTCTCACTTCAGGCCGGATGATTTGGACGACGTTGCGCCTTTTTGCGTCGATGCGGGTGAGCCAAAGCGCCTCGCCAGTATTCCTCAAGAGCAGACTTCAACTCGTTTGCATAGTTCTTGGCAGTCAATGCCAGCTCTCTCGGTACAGCTTTTCCTGCACGATTCGCATTATGCTGCGATGATAACCAGAGACCTCGGGCAAGAGCGTGAGTACGCACGAGGATCTGAACACCGCGGCCCGATTCAAGATCGAGAGCACGGTCGATGGATTCTCCCGCCCGAATGACGTGGCCGCCAAAAACGCTTTGGTATTTCGTGAGCACCTCGGCAGGCATGTTTCTCTCCAAAACAGTCGAGCCTATGACATCCAATTGGAGCAATTCCGGCTGACGTCTGAGATGGCCCGCAAAATTTGCAATGAACGTCCGTACCCTTTCCGACTTGTTTTTACCTTGGGAATCAAAAATTCTCTTGATGGCTTCGAGAATGGGAATCCAACCCTCTAGCAGCAGTGTTGCGAAGATTTCCTCTTTCGTCTGAAAGTAAATGTAGACGGTTCCCTTTGCTAGTCCAGTAGCCGATGCTACCTGAGATGCAGTGGGCAACTCGCCATCGCCAGAGTGGAACAATCGGAGCGCCGTCTCAAGAATGGCGGCCCGCCGGGCTTCCTTGTCTTCCGGGATCAGCGCTCTTTTCGCCATCGTTTTTAATGTTTCGCTTGTAAAGCTAACCGATACTCTCTCCAGATTCGGAGCGCCCGCGCGGCCTCGAAGTGAACAGTCCAGTTCGGACCAAGAATTCGGCAATACGGATTCGACGATTTTCAGAAGATTCTTGAATCCTTGGTGACCACTGGTCATCAATTATATCACTCTTGATGACCAATGGTCACCAAGGAGCCGATAGCGTTGGTTTGGAGGAAAATATGGATTGGAATGCTGAAGCCATTCCGCCACAAGACGGCAAATTGGCGGTCATTACAGGAGCGAGCGGGGGCCTCGGGTTCGAGGTGGCTAAAGTATTGGTCAAGAAGGGAGCCGAAGTCATCATCGCCGCGAGGAACACTGATAAAGGCAAACTCGCGGCAAGAACGTTGGGGCGTTCAGCGCGTTTTGAGCCCCTTGACCTGGCGGATCTTGAATCAGTGCGTTCGTTCGCAGACCGAGTCATTCAACAAGAGAAGCCAATTGCTCTGTTGATAAACAACGCGGGCCTCGCGGCACCGCCGAAGCGCCTCGTCACGCGCGACGGTTTCGAACTGCAGTTCGGCACCAATTTTCTCGGCCATTTCGCGCTTACTGCGCTGCTCCTGCCGATGCTCCAAAAGCGTCTCAATCCACGTGTGGTCACTGTATCAAGCTTGGTCGAGCGATCGGCAAAGATCGACATGGATGACCTCATGAGCGCGCGGAAATACTCTCCAACGCGATCATACGGTCAATCCAAACTGGCCAATCTCCTATTTGCTCGGGAGCTCCAGCGCCGGTCCGACTTGCATTCATGGGGACTGCTGTCTGTGGCCGCACATCCGGGCATCGCGGTAACTGAACTGACAAAAAGCCGGCCAAGACAGCCGGTACTTCAATTCAATAAGTTCTTTGAGCTCATCTCCCCATTCATTGGGCAGAGCGCCGCGAGGGGAGCTCTTCCGATTCTCTATGCAGCAACTTCGCGTGATGCTCAACCTGGAGCGTATTACGGTCCACAGGGATTCAAAGAGCTGAAGGGGCCTCCGGGACCAGCACAGAGCAGCAAAATATCACGCGACCCTAAGATCGCCGCACTTCTCTGGAATGAGGCGGTGCGGTTGACCGGTATTGCGTTTCAAGGCTTACCTGATATTCACACCGAGGACCAGAGGTCGTTCAGCAGCCTACATAGCAAAGAGGCTACTTAGTGCGAGAGATGCGCCTCGCTACATCGGCCCGAGGGCTGCCAAGAGATCAGCAGTGTTGTCGCAGTCGATTACTGCTTCTCTGGATCGCGACATACCGCGTTTGACGATCATGGCGGCGTTCGTGTTTGAACGATCAACTGATCACGCCACGAACACAGCCTCGAACTGCGGCATAGTGGCACGGGTGGGCTCTAAACCCTCTCCCGGGAACAGTTGCTTGCGGAGTTCATGCATATGGCTGTTGAGTTCCGGATGTTCGCGATTTTGATCGTTGTCATCATTGTGGGAGTGGTGGCAATCATCGCAAGTGTTTGGAAGCCAGATGTATCAGTGGATTCGCTGAAGTCCCGCTGGGCGCAATCCCCTTCACAGTTCATCGATCTAGATGGGATGCAGGTCCATCTCCGGGACGAAGGGCGGCGTGATGATGCTACGCCAGTCGTGCTTCTGCATGGTACGGGCTCAAGCCTGCACACTTGGGACGGCTGGGTGGAGCGGCTCAAGGCGACTCATCGGGTTATTCGTTTCGACCGTCCAGGTTTTGGGCTTACCGGGCCCAACCCGAGCGGCGATTACACCATGAACTACTACTCTGGCTTTCTGGAGCGTCTCTTGTATCGGCTCGGAGTCGATGGCCCGGTGATCCTGGCCGGCAACTCTTCCGGCGGCTATATGGCATGGCACTTCGCTGTCGCTCATCCTAATCGCGTCGCAAAGCTGCTCCTGATCGCACCCGCCGGTTATCCGCGTTCCACGCCACTGCCGAGATATTTGGCGGGAGCCATGAATCCAAAGATGGACTTCATCACGAATCACATCCTTCCGAAGTCCCAGGTGAGAAAGGGTGCAGAGAAGTCTTACGGCGACCCTTCCAGACTGACAGACGAAACCGTGGATCGCTATTACGACCTTACGCGACGTGCGGGGAACAGGGCAGCATTTGGTCAGACGCTTCGAGCTTCTGTCGGTAGCCAAAATGCAGATGCCATCAATAAGGTCAAGCTGCCAACACTGATCCTGTGGGGGACGAAGGACGCGATCAACCCGCCCAACCCGGACGCAGAGCAGTTCCATCAACGTATCGCGGGAAGCACAGTTGTCATGCTTCCAAGCGTTGGTCACGTAGCGCAGGAAGAAGACCCCGATGGCACAGTCGCGGTATTCAACCAGTGGCTTGCGCGAGGTACACCGACCGCATGATTCAAGTGATCAATCAGCTTCCACGCCGCACCCGGGCTTGAGTGGCGCGAATCGCAAGTTAAGGAGCGCGAACAATGCTCACAGGAGATATGAAATGAGAACGAATCAACAACTGACGTCCACCCTGCGGCCAAATGGAGAGGTGGAAATAGTCCTGGTTGAGAGCTTGATTCCCGACCCTGATGACGACGAAATCGTCGTCGAGATGGTGGCCGCACCGCTTAACCCTACCGACATGGCCCTGCTGTTCGCCTTTGCAGACGCCAGCACTGCTCGGTGCGTGACGCGGGATCAGCGAACGATCACGGTCGTCAAAATGTCCAATGAGTCGGCGAACGCTCAGCGCAAGCGTTGGAATAAAGCTATGCCAGTCGGCACGGAAGGGGCCGGCCGTGTCGTGTCGACAGGGCCGAGCAAAGAGGCCCAGGTTCTTCAGGGAAAGCTCGTCGCGATCTGGGGAGGAGGAATGTACGCTACCGCAAGCTGCGCGCTGCCGACGCCCTGCTCTTGCCCGATGATGTCTCAGCAGCCGAAGGCGCAGCCGCCTTTGTGAATCCGTTGACTGCATTGGGCATGATCGAGACCATGCGGAACGAAGGTTTCACAGCTCTGGTGCATACCGCCGCAGCATCAACAGTTGGCCAGATGCTGTGTCGCCTATGCAACCAGGAAGGGATCGGCCTAGTGAACATCGTGCGTAAGCCGGAACAGGTGACTCTCCTTCGCGCTATCGGCGCGAAACATATTTGCAGCACGGCTGAACCGAACTTCAACGAGAACCTTCTCGCTGCGCTGGAGGCTACTGGTGCAATGCTTGCCTTCGACGCTATCGGAGGCGGCAGGCTCGCCGGGCAGATCCTGGCAGGCATGGAGCAAGTTGCCTCGGCAGCCGAGGAGTTCCAAATGTATGGCTCCGACGTTAGCAAGAAGGTATACATCTACGGTGGGCTCGACTCGCGCCCGCTAGAACTGTTCCGAAATTACGGCTTGGCTTGGAACATTGGCGGATGGCTACTGTTTCATTTCCTCAAGCGTATTGGACAGGAAGCGGCATCACGCCTCAAGCAACGCGTTGCTGCCAATCTCAAGTCCACATTCTGCATGACTTACAGCAATACGATATCGCTTGATGATCTCTGTGATCCCGAGGTGCTGCGTTCTGCCGCACGAACGGCGACGAGAGGAAAGTACCTCGTCGATCTCCAATCGAAGTGAAGGTTGCGAAAGCGAAGCTTGCTGGCCGTAGTTGACTGTCTGGGACAGACCGTTAAGGAATCGATACATGTCACCTTCCGAAGAGATGCCCGTTAAAACGGGACGCAATGCATTCATCATCACCGGCCCGACTTCCGGCTTAGGCCGTGCCACAGCTCTGCAGGTCGCCAGGCATGGGGCCGTCGTTTTGGTTGGTCGCAACCGCGAAAAGCTTTGTGCCCTTAAGGAGAGGATCAAGCGCAAGGGTGGGCAGGCGATACCGGTCGTGTGCGACATGTCGGACCTGGCAAGCGTACGCCGCGCCGCCGCGGAGATCATCGCCCTCGATCTGCCGATCGTCGGCTTGCTCAACAATGCTGGCGTCCAGAACCCGCGCATCACGAAGAACCTCACCGGTTGGGACATGACGTTCGTGACCAATCACTTGGGGCCGTTCGCGCTGACGGAGGCACTCATGCCGCATTTGCAGGATGGCGCGAATGTCCTCTTCATCGGCTCGGCCACGGAAGATCCCGAGCGCGGACCCGCCAAGCGGGCGGGCTTTCGCGGAGGCCGGTACATCTCCGCCGAAGCGAGTGCGCGAGGTGAATGGAAACCCGGCGGTTCCACCCGGCCCGGAATGGATGCCTATGCCACGTCGAAGCAGTGCAACATCGTAACGGCTATGGCGCTCGCACGCGAAAACCCGCGTTTGCATGTCAACGCCATTGAGCCGGGAATCATGTTCAACACCGGCCTTCACGCGAACATGAACATCTTGTTCGTCATTCTGGCGCGTTACATCGTTCCGCTGTTGGCGCCTTTCGTAAAGGTTTTGAACACACCGAAGCGAGCCGCACGCGTGATTACCAAGATCCTGATCGAAACATCCGGCCGCACCGGCATTTATTACGACGAGAGCGGTAAACCGATGCCCGGTTCTAGCCTCGTTCGCGACGTAAGATTCCAAGATCGCGTGGTCGCGGAAACTCGAGCACTTCTATCGAACGTGTGAGTAATGTGAGAAGAGATATGACTGCATCCGCTCACGTAATTCCAAACATCTGTCGTTCGTCACTGGCGCGTTTAGCGGGAGCGGGCGGGCTCTCGCCTCGCGGCTTGACGCCAGCCTAAGGATATTCCGCGAGATTTCGTCTGAGCTTATCGCCGCCACGGAAATGCTTCCACAGCACTCTAAATCGCGTTAACAGCACGCAAACATCACGCGGCTGGCAGACTGATTGATCACTCGATGAGGAAAGTTTTACAGAAAGATCACACGGCGTGCGATGCTTACCGAAAGATTGAGTTCCCCTCCTCATGCTGCTAAGGCAGTTCTCTTGAAAGACTCTGCGGTCGCCCGAATTCCTCCCAGTAAGGTGTTCCGGAAAAGTCAAAAGCGTTTCCGAACTTCGAGGAATCAAAGACATAGGAAGAATTGTTCTGGTAAAGCACTTCATGAATCTCGCCGATAATTGGTCTGAACGTTCCGACAAAACGGACCATGGGGCGCTCGACATCCCGCGCTTTCGGCGCCTGCGTCCGGTCATGAAGTCGCTTTCATTCCCGATCCTGGTATATCGGGATCGGATCGGCTTGAACAGAACGGGCAATACCTAGTTTCTTCATGCGAAAGTAGAGGGTGGAACGATTGATTCCCAGGCGTTCTGCTGCACCGCTAGGACCCGACAGTCTCCAATCGGTATCACGTAACACGGACAAAATGTGTGCTCGCTCTACATCGGCGAGGGTCTGCTTCTTAATGAGACTCGATGTACTTGCGATACGAAGCCGAAAATCATTGGTATTTACTCGCAGGGTGGAATTCTCAGACAAGATAACGGCCCGTTCGATGACGTTTTCGAGCTCACGGATATTTCCAGGCCAGTCGTAACGAAGGAGCGCGTGCATTGTATCTGCAGGAATGTTGTCAATGATCTTGCTCATTTTCTTAGCGGCGATGTGAGCAAAATGCCGAACAAGCAACGGAACATCCTCCTTACGCTCCCGAAGCGCGGGAATGACAATTGGGAAGACATTTAATCTGTAGAAGAGGTCGCTGCGAAATTGCTTTTCCAGAATCATATGTTCCAGATCGCGATGAGTGGCGGCGACAACGCGGACGTCTACTTTCTGGGTACGCGTATTGCCCAATCGCTCGAACTCTCGTTCTTGCAAAACTCGCAGTAGCTTCGGCTGTAATTCGAGTGGAAGGTCCCCTATTTCATCAAGAAATACAGATCCCTCGTCCGCAAGTTCAATTCTCCCTATTTTTTGGGTAATGGCTCCCGTGAACGCGCCACGTTCGTGTCCAAACAGCTCGCTCTCCAAGAGACCGCCAGGAATTGCGGCGCAGTTCAGCTTTACGAAGTTGTGTTTTCTTCTTCGGCTGCGATTGTGGATGGCACGTGCAATGAGCTCTTTCCCGGTACCTGTTTCGCCCAATAAGAGAACTGTAGAGTCCCCCGGCGCAACGATCTCGACCAGTCGTAACACCTGTCGAATCGCTGAGCTGCATCCCACGATTCCTTCCCAGCGATCCTTGTCGGCGTCGCCAGTCAAAAGACCGGCATCCAACATCGGAGAATCGATCTCGTTATCGTAAGCTCGTAACGATCTTGCAGACGAATTCACCACGAAATAACCCCACCTTCGAATCAAGAGATCTACTCATTGAGGCTCTTTGCCTATCCATTCGCGGATATACCCCGGGCAGTTTTTGAGCCTAATGTTTCGTTGTTCACAGGTCGCTAAGAAGCCAAGGCATTCACGATCGACGAGTGTCAAGTTGCCAAGATCCAGGCAAAGATTCTTGAGATCTGGTTCCAAGCTAAGCAGACGTTGTACCTCAGCAATGTCGTCGACCTCCATCCGACCGCTCAGGCTAAGAGTGACTGTCCCTCGCGAGATCCGCTGGATTCTTAGCATTGCTTTGGCTGGTGCAAAGGAAAGGCCATTTGAAAGTGATTGACGCCAAACGGAGTCGAGCGCGGAAGAGTCGCTAGTTCTCACGAATTCGCGATGATTTTGCGAGGTTTCGACAATTCCTCCGAAGGGAGACTTAAGAAATCTGACCCTTGGGATGTTGGTTGTTCCGATTGACCTGTGCAAGGGGACCTCTCATAGCGAGCATGTTTACCCTTCAGACGCGACGAGTAAATGCTCAGACGGTGATTCAGGAGTGATATTTGAGTGAATTTGCTAAGTTGTTGATTCGACATGCAAATGAAGAATTAGCTCTATCGTTTTTGCTCCCCGCTCCCCGTTTATGTCAGGATTCAGATCTAGTAGACTTTCAGCCCCATCATTGACCGTATGCTACCGGCTTCCTTAACGCGCGTTCGGTTCGGAACGTTTGAACTGGACCTCTCCACCGGCGAACTGCACTCGACGGAGACGACAGACAGCATCAAGGTTTTATTGAGAGAACAGGTATTCCAGGTACTCCGGATGCTAATTGAAGAGGCTGGCGGGATTGTTACGCGGGAGGATATCAAGAATAGGCTCTGGCCGAACGATACAGTTGTGGATTTCGATCACAGCATCAACGCAACCATTAAGACGCTTCGTAGAGCACTCGGGGATTCTGCTGGCAATCCTCGTTACATTGAGACCTTGGCTCGTCGAGGGTATCGATTGATGGTGACGATCGAATATTTGAATGAAGCTCCGAATGCTGATCCATGGAACGGCAACAGCGTACAGGTGGTTGCTGAACCAGGAGCCCTGATTGGAAAGAAAGTCTCTCACTACCGTGTACTCGACGTTGTCGGGGGTGGCGGTATGGGAATGGTTTACAGGGCGGAGGATCTTAGGCTGGGCCGGTCCGTGGCGCTGAAATTCCTGCCTGAGGAAGTTGCCAACGACCAAGCAGCGATCAAACGGTTTCTCCGAGAAGCCCAAACTGCGTCGGCATTGAACCATCCCAATATCTGCACGATCCATGAGATTGAAGAGCAAGAAGGCGAACCCTTTATCGTGATGGAACTCCTCCAAGGCGACACCCTTCGTGGCCGCATGGAGGATCTCAAGCCCCGTCCACTCCCTTTGCTAGAACTCTTGGACGCAGCCATTCAGGTCTGCGACGGGCTGGACGCGGCACATTCCAATGGGATTATTCACCGGGACATTAAGCCGGCCAACATCTTTCTAACGAACACCGGCACCATAAAGATCCTGGACTTTGGCTTAGCGAAAATGACTACGGCGGAGAAAGCCGAAGCAGACAATCCGCCAGATGCGCTTCCGCGTCCCAGCGACGCATCCGAGTGTGCCTCACAGATGAGGCCCACTCTAACGCGCCAGGGGACAACGGCGGGGACTGCTGCTTATATGTCTCCCGAACAGGTGCGCAACGAAGAGCTAGACAGCCGCACAGATTTGTTTTCCTTTGGACTCCTCCTTTATGAAGCAGCGACCGGGACCCGTGCATTCGCAGGGGAAACCCGAGAAGAAGTCCATCAGGCCATTCTCATCCAAACGCCGCCTTCGGTACGTGAGAGTAACCCCACAATTCCTCGCGAACTGGATGCGCTCATCGCCAAGGCTTTAGTGAAAGATCGGCGAGAGCGATACCAATCAGCTGCCGAAATGCGCAGAGATCTTGCCCAGATTAAGCGACATTTGTCACCAGCGCGGCAAAGAGTCCAAACCGCCCTGGTCGTTACTGCAGCATTGGTAATTGTGGGGCTGGGTTTGTCGAGCTACTGGAGTTACCGACACCGCATCACCCTCGCTCCTACGGACACAATTGTCCTCGCGGATATCAGGAACCAAACTAGTGATGCAGTATTCGATAGCTCCCTCAACACTGCGATCCGCCGTAGTCTTGAGCAGACGCCTTACTTAAATGTTTTGGGAATTGACAAGGTCTTTGGGTCTCTCGCACTACTTAAGCTTCCGCCAGCCACGAAATTGACGCCAGAGATCGCGCGAGAAGTATGTAACCACACGAATAGCAAGATGGTGATTGGAGGAACGGTGTCAGACGTGGGGAATCGCTACGGCCTCCAACTCGATGCAACCGACTGTATCTCGGGGAGACTCATCGCCAAAGTCGAAAAAGATTCGGTTAACCGAATCGAAGTCATCGGAGTTCTAGGCTCGTTGGCGACGCAACTCAGGAGTAAATTGGGCGAACCCTCGGCTTCGCTCAACAAATTCAACAAGCCTTTGGACGTCGCATTGAGCCCGTCGTTAGAGGCCCTGCAAGCGGCAACGGAAGGGTACAAACACCACACGGCCGGTGATGTCGGCGGCGCTGTCGCCCGTTACCAGAGGGCTCTTGAACTAGACCCAAACTTTGGATTGGTATATGAGGGTCTCGGTGTGGGGCAACTTTTTCTGGGCCAAGAGAAATTGGCAAGGGAGGCGCTCACAAAGGCTTACGAATTGCGCGACCGGATGACCGAGCCCGATCGGCTGCACGCAGAAGATAACTATTTCGATCTCGTCACCGGCGAAGTGGAGAGAGCCTGTTCCGTTCTCAAGGAGACAGTGCGGGTATTTCCTCGCGATTTCATCGCACACACCAATCTCGGGTCATGCTTTCTCGTGTTAGGTCAACCAGCTTTGGCTGCAAGCGAAGCGCGCGAAGCAGCCCGGTTGCAGCCTTCCCCTTGGACTTTTTCGGTTGTAATGTCTTACAACATATTTGCCGATCGGCTCGAGGATGCGAAAGCGGCTTCTGAAGAAGCTAAAGCGCACAAGTTTGATAGTCCCTTCTTGCGCTATCAAAGGATGCGCCTTGCTTTTCTGACAAACGATAAGGCTGCTCTGCACGAACTCCAAAGTGTGGCAGACCCTCATAATTCCGAGTTCAAGAACGAGTTGATGCAAATTGAGGAATATCAGGGACACAGGCGCGCCGCGAAGCTCTTACTCGATCAGATCATCACTAAAGTTTCCAAAGGGGATGCTAGGAAATATGACAGAGTCGGCCAAGCATTGTACGAAGCCAAAATTGGCAACTTTGCCGACGCTCGTCTTACGGCCATTGACTCTGTTCCTGATGTGCGAGATCCCGCCAGAAGAGCGGCACTAGCTCTGGCTTTCGCTCTGGCCGGCGACGAAAAGCGATCTGAAGACCTTGCTGACGCATTAGATCAAGAATTTCCTTTGAGCACGGCGATGCAAAATTATTGCCTGCCTACTATTCGTGCAGTGGTTAGGCTGCGCGCAGGCGATGCTGCCGGTGCAATCAAGAAATTGCAGCCCATTCTGAAATACGATCTGGCACTCTGCCCTTGCTTCGGGAGTCTCTATCCTGCTTACATCCGCGGCCTTGCGTATCTGCAGATGGGTGAGGCGCAATTAGCCGCAGCGGAGTTTCAAAAGGTACTCGATCATCCCGGATTCGTTGGATACAACTCAAATGGGCCACTCGCCCGCCTCCAGCTAGCGCGGGCCCAGTTGATGTTGGGGGACGAAAATGGCGCTCGCAAATCGTATGAGGAATTCCTGTCCCTCTGGAAAACTGCTGACTCGGATCTCCCCATATATCGAGAAGCAAAAGCAGAATTCGCCCGACTCACAAGATAGCTGAACCACATAACAGCACCGCGAGGAATGAGTGTGCATACTTCAGCCGGTCCGTTGTGATCAATACTTCTTGAACTTATACTTATTGATCCGGAGTGCCTTAATCTTGGACTCAAGCGTGGACGCAGGCATACCAAGAAGACTTGCAGCACCCGAAGGACCTGAAACTCGGCCAGCTGTCTTCAGCAGAGCTCTCTCGATTATTTCTTTCTCCTGTGCTGCCAAATCTACGGAAAGGGATCGTGCAGCCCTTGAACCTGCCGGTTCGATGGTCAACCAACTGGGATCGACCCTGAATGTTCGGGACTCACACACGATCACAGCTCTTTCGATCACATTCTGCAGCTCTCGTATATTGCCTGGCCAGGAACAAGATTGCAGTCTCTCAAGCGTCCGCTTTTCAATTTGGTCTATTTTCTTTCCGGCTTTTCTCGAGAATCGGTCGATGAAGTACTCGACCAGCAGTGGGATGTCACTTGCTCTTTCAACCAAGGCGGGCAGTTCAATGGGAAAGACGTTAAGTCGGTAGTAGAGATCCTTGCGGAAGGAACCGTTTGTGATGGCTGTCTGCAGATCGCGATTGGTGGCCGCAATCACGCGTACGTCCGAAGGTATCGGCAGGCCACCTCCCACCCGTTCGAATTCTTTCTCCTGTAAGACACGCAACAGCGCGACTTGAATCTCCGGCGGCAATTCGCCGATTTCGTCGAGAAAGATGGTGCCGCCCTCAGCGAGTTCAAAACGTCCAAGGCGGCGCTGAAGAGCACCGGTAAATGCACCTTTTTCGTGGCCAAACAGCTCTGACGCTATCAGTGGCGACGGTATTGCGGAGCAATTGACGGTGACAAATGCCCTTGAACTCCGGACCGATCGCTTATGAATCGCCCTGGCAATCAGTTCCTTCCCTGTACCAGTTTCTCCCGTTATCAAAACGGTCGAATCCGTGGGGGCAACTTTGCCAACCTGTACCAAAACGGACTGGAGAGCGTCTGACTTGCCCACGATCTCCTCGAACATCGATGCTTTGTCGACTTCTTCTCGAAGCGCAATGTTCTCTTTAAAGAGTTGGTCTCTGAGCTCCTTGATTTGTTCTAGCGCATTCTGCAGTTCAACTTCCGCCAGCTTGCGATCATGAATGTCGGTAGTCTGTCCATACCACTTCACCAGGGTTCCATGGGCGTCATACAGAGGAACCCCTCGAAAAAGGAACCAGCGGTAATTTCCATCGAACTGGCGGAGTCGAGCGACTGTCTCTCCAGGCGTTCCAGATGCGAGTATCGATTTCCAATACACCACAAGTCCGTCGACATCGTCGGGATGAATGGCCGCCTGCCAGCCCCAGCCGCCCGCTTGACCCAGGGTCATGCCTGTATAGTCCAGCCATCGCTGATTCAGAAAGTCAATGTGACCGTCCGGCAATGCACTCCAAACGAGCCCCGGAATCGTGTCGATTGCCATGCGAAATCGTTTCTCGCTCTCTCTGAGCTCAGCTTCGGTGCGCCTGAGGTCCTCCACGTCAATGCTGGAGCCGTACCACTTTATGATCTGGCTGGATTCATCACGGAGAGGAGCCTTGCGATGAAGCATCGTGCGATAGACTCCATCTGCACGGCGGAGGCGCGCCTCTGCTTCAAAAGGCTCACCGGTGGCCAGGGCATGGCGCCACTTTGCCAAGCAGCCTTCGATATCGTCAGGATGGAAGCTATTGGCCCAGCCCCATCCGAGCAAGTCCTCTGCAGGCAATCCAACAAAATCCAGCCAACCTTGGTTTACAAAATCAACTGAGCCATCGGGCCGAGTAGTGTGGATGAGCGCGGGTGTGGTATCGACTGCCACACGAAGGTCGTTCGCTTGCAGTCGCGGCTCAGAACTTGCGCGATCAACTGCCGGTCTTGCCATTTCTCTGCCGGGCTCCCACCTTGAACCGCGATTATATCTCGCAACTAAGCTGCCAACGTTAAGTGCGCCTTACCTTAATGAATCCGCGCTGCTTCGGCATTGATGACTGTCAGCATTTGCGCAATTGACAACCTGCCAACAAGACATCGCTGAGTAGACAAACCCTCTCTCCTTGTAACTCATTTGTTTCTTACGGATCTTCCAACTCCTTCAATCGGCGGTTCGATTGCACTGTCGGTTGTGGTGGGAGAGGGTACGACATGCTTACCAATTCAATGCAGATGCGAGCTTACGAAGCGGTTTCATCATCGCTTCCATTCGAAATCAAACCTACCAACATAACCGTCGAGCATGGGCTTTCCTACACGAAGAGCCCGATGAAGGCACATGACTACGCCGCGGGCGTGATGAGTGCCTTGGCCTCAGTGGTCGACCACATCGGACAGATCCGAGGCTTACCGGCTCAGACCATGACCCTGAATCGGCGCCGCTGCGGGTTACTGCTCAACTCTGCACAAATGCACTTTTTGAATGGGTATGGCGTTCTGATGGACACGTGGCCGATTGGTCCTGACAACGGCACGTACCGAACGAAGGATAACCGCCATGTCACGATCATCGGACTCTTCCCACATCTACGCGATGCGCTACTGGAGTATTTCCAATGCCCAAACTCGGCTAACGCACTGCAAGCAGCAGCTGAAAAGAAGACTGCTCAACAGATCGAAGACGAACTTGCCGCTTTGAGTCTCCCTTGCAGTGTCGTTCGCAGTCCCGAGGAATGGCTCGCCCACCCTCAAGGAGAGATCACTGCCAGGCGGGCAATTATCGAGGTTGAGCAAAACGGCAGTGCCCAAGGAAAGCGCTTGGGAAGGGCCAAATACCGCCCGCTCGAAGGCCTGCGAGTTGTGGAGATCGCTCACTTGGTTGCCGGTCCTACTGTGGGCCGGCTTTTGGCAGAACAAGGCGCTGAGGTCATCGCGATACAGGCTCCACTAGGCGATTGGGTTCTTCCACTCTGGCTGGATGTGAATTGGGGTAAGAAGAGCATTCTCCTCGACCTCAAGAGCGGATACGGGAAGAAGCGCGTTTCGGAGCTGCTCAAGTCAGCCGATGTACTTGTAAGCAGCCTCCGTCCTGGTTCCCTCGATCGGCTTGGCCTCGATGACGAGTCGCTTCACCAACTAAATCCCAATCTAGTCTTCGCCAATGTTTCTTATCCCGCAAAGACAGGATCGTGGAAAGAACGACGAGGGTTTGAGCAGATCGCGCAGGCCGTCAGCGGAATGATGCAAGTGAATTCAGTAGGTCTTTCCGATCCCACTCTGATCTCCGTCCTCCTCAATGACTACCTCACCGGATACCTGGCAGCGATCGGCACAATCGCCGCTTTGGCTGAAAGGGAGACAAAAGGCGGATTCTGGAACGTCGACGCTTCCCTGACTCGCTGTGCAATGGAAGCCGTCAAACTCGTCGAGCCCGTCGAAGCGGAACAATATGCGCCCGCCTCCATGCAGGACTTGGTCGATCACGCGATCGATCAAGCGACCCCGTGGGGTACGTTCACCAGACTGAAATCAGCGGTCGAGTATAGCCACTCGCCAGAAGTGTCCCTTCTCCCGCCGAGTATTCCAGGTATCGATCCTGACACAACTACCTGGACCTCGGATTCCCGACGTGATGGACCTGGAGATCTCCTGCATCATCCGTCGCACTTCGCACGACAAGGGTTTATTCGCAACCTCATCTCGGGCCATGGAATTGAAGACCGTGGCGATGGCGGTGGCATTTTGAGTCTCGCTTCCAAGAACTTGATCGAGATGGTGATTGCAAGCAGGCGGAAGGGACTCGTGTGAAGGAGTCAATGATGCAGTGCTTAAGACTGCTCAAATACGCGATCCTCGCTAGCCTTCTGGCCTCGGCGATTCCTGGGTTCGGTCAATCTGCCGAATCAGGTCAAGCCGAACTCCGTTCTGGTCAGAACTCGGTTGCAGCCTCCCCGACTGCAACCGAGCACCAGGGAGCCGTTGATTTTCATGCGGCTCAGAATCCGGTGGCGAGTGTTATAAGCGTCCCGTTTCAGAACAATACCTTCTACGCGGTTGGTCCTTACGAACGGACAGCAAATGTTTTGGTAATCCAGCCGGTGTTGCCATTCCGCTTGAACGATAGCGTCAACCTAATCACGAGGTGGGTGACCCCAATCATCAACTTGCCGCAGACGGCTCCGCAGATTTCGTCTCACGCCGGGCTCGGAAACCTGCAGCCCGAGTTCTACTTCTCGCCGAGCCATGCTGGAAAAGTAATTTGGGGCGCGGGTCCGAAACTCTACCTTCCCACCGCAACAGATAAGGCTCTCGGAGTGAACAAGTGGGGAGGCGGTCCAGCCCTTGCTGGAGTTACCTTCCATGGTCCGTGGGTAGGCGGAGCCTTAGCCAATAACGTTTGGGCCGGCTCCGGAAGCGAGAGTGTAAATCAGCTGACGCTCAACCCATTCGTTGATTTCAACATGAAGAAGGGTTGGTACCTCGTATCCGCACCTGTGATCACTGCGGACTGGCATGTTGATCATGATCGTTGGACGGTTCCGCTTGGCTTGGGAATCGGCCGTGTCTTCCGGCTTGGCAGTCAACACGTCAATGCGCGTGTGCAGTTCCTGAACAACGTGGTCCGACCATCTTTCGCGCCTAGCTGGCAATTCCAATCTCAACTTCAACTGATGTTTCCTCAGTCCGCACACAAGGGAGCAAGAAAGTAGGACTTATGTTTCGTAGTATTGCCAAGACGACCCTTCTTATTTCATTGACTTGGTTCAGTGTGGCTTGCTTCTCGCAAGAGAACCTCGAGGGCTTTAGGCACCTCTCGGACGTTGCGATACCAGAGACAGCAGATCAGTTCGGAGCTGTTCCAACTGGGAAGATTTCGCTCACGAATCTTGCTCCGGTCCTTCTTCCATATCTGAACAATGGTCCGACGTTTGGAACTCCTGGAACTGATGCTGGCGATCTCTGGCACCGAACACAGTTGTCGGGTGACTGGGGCGGATCAAGAACAGACCTTGCGAGGAGGGGTTTCTTCTTCGACATGTACTCCACAACGGTCTATCAGAATGTCACCGATGGAGGCTTGGAAACAGGGGATTCCCTGGTGCAAGGCGTTCAATACACGGTGAACATCGACACGGCCAGAGCGGGATGGTGGAGTGGTGGACTGATCCATTTCACCGCTCAGTCGCGGTACGGTGATCCGCCAGCGCGAACTTTCAATGCGGGCACGGTTTATCCACAGTACATGGGATTAGTTCATCCCACTCCATTGAATGCGAACGACACACTACCCACGGAATTTGTGGTTATCCAGGCAGTAAGTAAGAAGTTCGTGCTGATGGCGGGAAAGATCTCCGACATCTTTGTCCCAGACCAGACGCTGTTCGCAAGTAGCTACAAATACCACTTCGCGAACTTCAACTTCCTCAAAAACCCCATGACCGTAAATTTCTACAACCCAACCGCGTGGGCTGGCCTGGGTGCGTGGATTCCCAGTAAACACGTCGTCATCGCGGGAGGAGTGTTGGATCCAAACTCCGAATCGACCAACTTTGCCAAGGACGCATTCGACAAAGTCAACATCTACCTGATGGGGATCATTTCCTATCAACCGCATGGCCTGCCTGGGTCCATTGGCCCAGCCTTCAATTGGTCTAACAAACCGAAGATCGACCTCACTAATCCGTTCGTGCAGGTTACGCCTCAACAGATCCCACAGGCAATTGGCTCACTTATAGGCGCCGCATCTCCATCCGGGCTTGCCGCGAACACAAAAGACAACAGCTGGTTTCTGATTACGAACGCATCGCAATACCTTTATGTCAAAGACGACCGGAAGTCCACAGCGCAAAAAATGAGGAGCGGTCAGTTGTTAAACGGCATTGGCATTATCGGGCGCGCGGGATATGCACCTGATGATTCGAACAGGATCAGTGCCGATGGAAGCATAGCCGGATTTGCACACGGGCTATGGTCCAAGCGGCCCAACGACAGCTTTGGAGGGGGCTTCTACTACAACAAAGTCAGCGATCCACTGAAGAACACCCTGCGTCTCCTCTCCGCGAACGCTGTCAAAGCTGAAGATGAGAAGGGTACCGAAGTGTTCTATGACTTCGCGTTAACCCCGGCCATTCGAGTAATTCCTGGATACCAGCACATCTGGAACCCCCTGGTCGCCAAGGTCGCGAAGAACCAGGACAGTGCGGATCTCTTCACCCTTCGCATCAATGTCGCTTGGTAGAAAAATCCGAAAAGTAGAGCCACCACAACGAAAGCAGGTTTTTTGGGAGTGAACAACTATGATTCAGGGAACTCAGCTCAGCCAAACTGAAGAAACATTTGCCGGAACCAAAGGACTGAATATCTTCTTCCGTTCATGGCGGTCGGAAGAGAAGCCGAAATGTGTTGTCGCAATCGTTCCTGGTTTCAATTCTCACAGCGGCTACTACTCGTCAGTCGCACAGCATCTAGTCGAGAAGAAGTTCGCCGTATACGCGGTTGACCTGCGAGGCCGTGGTCAATCAGACGGTGAGCGCTACTTTGTCGAAGACATCAATGAATATGTTAGCGACATAGCCAAGCTGGTCGAACTCGCGAAAACTCGGGAGCCCGGAGTGCCGGTGTTTCTCTTAGGACATAGCGCTGGCGGAGTTGCTGCTTGCATCTACGCGCTCGAACATCAACAGGAAATCGCCGGATTGATTTGTGAGAGTTTCGCCTATCAAGTTCCGGCGCCCGACTTCGCGTTAGCGGCGCTCAAGGGTTTGAGCCACGTCTTTCCGCATGCACATGTGCTTCGCTTGAAGATTGATGACTTCTCGCGTGTTTCCGCAGTTACAACCGCAATGAAAGAGGATCCCCTGGTTTGTGATGAAGTACAGCCAACACAAACTGTAGCGCAGATGGTTATCGCGGATGAGCGATTGAAGAAAGAGTTCCCGATGATCACGCTTCCGGTATTGATCCTTCACGGAAGAGCTGACAAAGTGACAAGACCCGCCGGCAGCGAGTTCTTCTACGAGTATGCCTCATCACCAGACAAGACACTGAAACTCTATGAGCGCGGTTACCACGATCTGCTAAACGATATGGACCGGGAGACTGTCCTCTCCGACATTACGACGTGGATCGAGCAGCGACTCGGATGAACTAAACCAGTTGTGCGGCGGCTCGTTGTTCGAGCTGCCGCTTGCTCCTGAAGGTAAGAAATCATGCCCACCTTCTTCGAATCTGTCGGACGACTTAGCGAGTTTGCAACACGCGTTCTTCGAGATGCTCCAAGGCGTCCGCTGGAGGGAGAACAGATCGTAAGGCAGCTCTCCGAAGTCGGATCGAAATCGGCTTTGCTGATCCTTGCTTCTGGTCTCGCTCTCGGGGGTGTAATGACGCTGCATACGCGAAGCACCCTGGTTACGTATGGAGCCAGCGCGCAGATTCCCACCGTGCAGTGCCTGGCGTTCTTCATCGAAATCGGACCGTTGGTTGCGGCTCTTCTAATCGCGGGACGTGTCGGGTCCGGAATTGGTGCCGTACTCGCGAACATGAGAGTAACTGAACAGATCGACAGCATCGAGGCCCTGTCGATAGATTCCTTCAAGTTTCTTGTCGTTCCACGTGTCATCGCCTGTGTAGTTGCGATGCCCGTACTCACGCTTTTCATGGACTTCTCAGGCCTTCTCTCCGGCTTTGCCGCGGAGTTCTATTCTTCACATATCTCCTTCCAGCTATACCTAACGCGCGCATTCGCTTCTCTCGATTGGTCCAATTTCATTCCTCCAACAATCAAGACCTCGGTTTTCGGGTTCATCATTGGAACTGTCTCTGCATATTTCGGGTACAACACAAACGATGGGGCAAGAGGGGTCGGAAGAGCTGCAACCAACTCGGTTGTGCTTTCGTCGCTGCTGATCATCTTCGCAGATGTGCTACTCGTGCGGCTTATCTTTTTCTTCTTTCCAGGCAGTGCGTTATGAAAGCCGGCAGTCGAGCAATTGAGTTTGAAAATGTCTCGAAGTCCTTTGGAAATCGGCACGTGCTCCGCAGTGTCTCCTTTCAGATCCAAAAGGCAGAGGGCATTTGTGTTCTAGGTCGTAGTGGAACGGGGAAGAGTGTCACCTTAAAACTGATTGTGTCGCTGATGAAGCCCGAGAGTGGCAGGATTTGGGTGGAAGAAGACGAAATCACTACCCTCAACGGCACCGACCTATCACGAGTCAGGAAGAAAATAGGTTTCCTATTTCAGGACGCCGCGCTGTTTGATTCTTTGACTCTCTTCGACAACTTGGCGTTGCCGCTCACCCGCCTCAGCTCAAAGTCGCCCGAGGAGATTGAATCGAGCGTAAACAGGGTACTCGCCGACGTCGGGCTTGGTGCCGACGGTAGAAAGATGCCGTCTGAACTGTCAGGAGGGATGCGCAAGCGCGCCGGATTGGCACGGGCATTGGTGCTGGAGCCCAAAATATTGCTCGCCGATGAGCCAAGCAGTGGTCTGGATCGGATTACCGCTTCCGAGATTGACGAGCTCCTCCTGCAAGTGAAACTAGTCCGCCAGACCACGCTTGTCGTAGTTACGCATGACGTCCATGGCGCACGGAGAGTTGGGGACCGATTCATGGTCTTCGATAAAGGAGACCTCGTCGCCTTTGGGACGGCTGCTGAAATCGAGGAAAGCAGCAGCGAGACGGCTCGCAAACTGATCTCGGAGCATTAATTATGAAGAATCACAACGCAGCCGTAGGCGTATTCGTTACGGTAGGTCTGATTGTATTCGGTGTCGGGATATTTCTAGTTGGAAGTCGACATGATGCCTTTGCACGTCACGTTGAATACTATGCGGAATTCACAAACCTCAACGGGTTAACCGAAGGGTCCAAAGTACGTGTCGCGGGTATGGACGCCGGGCAGGTCATTGAAGTTGGCGTGCCGGACAATCCGGCTCATCGCTTTCGCATAAAACTCCGAATCAATGAGAAACTTCATGGTCTGATCCGCACAGATTCTTTGGCTAGTATCGCGACAGAAGGAGTTGTCGGAGGCACCTATGTTCTTGTTTTACCTGGCAAGGCGGCTTCCAACCCGGCACCGCCACTCTACACATTGCCAACGAAGGAGACGGCTGACATATCAAAAGCATTGGATCGGGCAATCGTATTACTGAGCGATGCAGACGCAACAATTAACGATGTGAGAGGAAAAGTGTCAGACGCCCTCACTAGCGTTACGTCAACGGTCGGCAACGTCAACCAGCTTGTGCTCGGACTTAAGCAAGGGCATGGTCCGGCAGGAATGTTGCTGCAGGACGAGAGACTAGCGTCTCACATACGTAACACGGTCTCGAACACTGAGAAAGCCACTCAGGATCTAAGCCATGCGGTCAGCCAAGCAGATTCCCTCGTCGCAGACTTTAAGGGGCGAAATCTGCCCGACAAGGTGGACGAATCCGTCACACTTGTTAAGAGCACCGCATCGAATTTGAACGAGACGTCGAGGACTCTAAAGAACGTATTAGCAAGCGCAATGGAACCAGACAAGAATGGAGTCGACGGTGCCACAAACATCCGCGAATCGATTTCCAATCTCAACATGGCGAGCGCGAATATGGTGGATAATAGCGAGGCTCTGAAGCACAATTTCTTGTTTCGAGGATTCTTCAAAAGGCGCGGTTATTACAATCTTTCAAGCATCACACCCTCCCAATACCGCAAAGAGAAGATATTTACCAATCCCAACAACCGCCGCCTTTGGATTGATGCTGGGGAGCTGTTTGAGGAGGTTGAGGGAGACGAAGTCTTATCGGAGAGGGGCAAGCAATTTCTCGATCGTGCTCTGGCCGGCAGCCCGATCGTTTCCTCTGCAGGAGTTGTGATGATCGAGGGATACTCCGACCGCGAAACGGGAGAGGGGTCGCTAGTATCGACTCGCAGAGCAGCTCAGATCAAAATCTACCTAATTCAGCACTTCGGGATAGATCGCCAGGTTCTCGGAACAGTGTCCATGCAGAACACACCGCCAAAAGGACTCGGTAAAGCTTCTTGGGATGGGATCAGCTTAGTGTTTATTACTTCCGGGAGAGAATAGCTCATTCTCGTGTGAGCGATCCACGTGGCCTCGACTTTGGTTTAGAACAAAACTGTATCAGCTTGCGCGCCACGTTGGGACTGCTGTTACCAACTTACGGATTCGGTCGATACCAACGTCTCTAGTATCAAGATGTTTTTGTCTACGCGGTCGCCGCGCCGCTCGGCAGCGAGGTCACGCTCGCCATCGAGCTTGCGCTGGAGATCGTCGATCTGCGCTAGCCGTGGTCAGCGAAGTTGCAAAGGCGTGGTTCTGTCTGTCGTGCCAGCACACGACACCTGCGCAACCATCCACGCGACACGATTTGAGGCTCGCTGCTTAGTGAGGCAAACAGCACGCAGGCAGCACGCATGACACCGTAAGTTATTGAAAAGTGGGAGAGCGGAACGTTAGCAGTCTTCCGCGAACCTTCAACCTACTGTTGGTAAAACGAACACTGAAAACGAATGGTTTCAACGGTTTCCGAGCAGTAGATATTGATACCAAGTAGGCTATTTTAGGCAGGGTTGGTATCAAGTTGGTATCAAGAACGAGGCCGAATAGATCAGCCGAAAAGATTATAGTCAGTGGCAAATTTGATCCCAATTAGGCAGTTCTTGGAAAACGTTTGGTATCAAATTCTTGCGCCGAGATTTTGGCAAAAGTTCAACGGCTCGTGTACTTGTCCCAATCCATCCCGAGCACTTCACATGCTTCTCGCAAATACCTTAACTGTGATTGCATGGACAGTTCGTCCCATGTCAGGATTGCATCCGGCGCTCGGTTTTTCCAAAGATGATATCCCAGGCGAGGCACTAACTTGCATTCGCGAATCCTGATTCGATCACGTCTGCAATCTCAGATGGACGAGCAGTAAAACGTTGTGTGCTCACCGCCGAGCAGATTGATTCGATTGTGGCGAAACTGGAGGAACCATACGCGACTCTAGTTGTGTTTCTGGCGTCAACTGGACTCCGTATCAGCGAAGCGACTGCTGTGAAATGGACAGACATTCAAGAGCAAGACAGCAAGTTCATCTTGCATGTTCAGCGCCGGATTTATGACGGTGATGTTGGCAAGCTGAAAACCTTGAAATCTGAACGCAGACTTCCGCTTGATCCGAACCTAGTGGCGCGTCTCGCGACCATTGGCAAGGATGAGGAATGGCTGTTCCGCTCACGCGCTGGCACTCCGGTCAATTCTGGCAACGCACTGAAGCGTTATATCCGTCCACTCGCAAAGTCGCTGAAGATCGAAATTGGAGGATGGCATGACTTCCGCCACACTCTGACAACGACTCTTCGGCGAAATGGCGTTCACCCGAAAGTCGTGTCCGATCTGCTTGGACATGAGCGGGTGAACTTGGCGATGGATACGTATGACCGCACAGAGGTTGATGAGTTTGTAGCGCCGTTATCTTTGGTATCAGCACAACTCGTAGGCAAGCAGTTGGTATCAAGTGGTATCAATTCTCAGCTTACGAGTTGAAGATTTGTTGATTCTAAAATGGTTGGTGAGCGCGGAAGGGATCGAATCCGCAACGAAACGTAGTTTCAACAACATGCAGGAAGCGACGTGATTGTCGTAGGCGCGGTAAACGTGCGGGTGCGTCAGGTATCTCACCCAGCATCCACATCGATTCCTCACAAAAGGCACTGTCGTGGTTGCAGTTTCATTTTGTGCTCCGTTCCTCCACCTCTCGGATTCTGCGGCCGAAGTCCGACTCGCTGTGTACTTCCGATTGTGAGAGAGGAACCAACTCTGCCGTTGTATTAACCGGCATTGGCGGTGTCGATTTGCGCAAAGTCTTGGAAATCAAAGCTGGACCCGCAACCAGGAATCCAACCAACTGTTTTGGATTCTTTAGCCTGATATCACGCGCAAGCTGCTCCGCTCCTTCGGCATCTCGACCGAGATCAATTAGGACTAATTGATACAAACCCGAAGCAAACTTCGCAAGTGCCGCAACACCGGTGGAAACGCAATCTACCGTTGCTCCGAGCTTCCGCATAGTTTGCGCCCGTGAATCGCGGGTACGGAAATGAACGTCAATTAGTAGTACGGACCTGTTGCCATGGTTCATGACGAAAGGTGCAGCGACATTCATAGGCCCTCCTGCGAAGTTGTGGTTGCCTGCTTGAAAGAGCGCGGAAGCGTCCTGCTGTCGTACTCGATGCCCGACTCGACCATGGCTAGGGCATTCTTTGTTAGCAGAGCGCGTTTTACGACGAGTTTGGCGACTGCAACGGCGCGATCCGACTCCGAGTCGAAACGCTCGTGCTTTTCGCAATGGATAATCTTGCGGTCGTATAGGTCGATCTCTGCGTGCAGATCGCGAAGGTAATATTTACTTTTCGACTTGGGTTGCATGAAAGACCTCATTTAGTCATTGGTCAAAAGTTACCGCTGCGTGGAATAGGCAATCCGAGGAATAT
Organism: uncultured Terriglobales bacterium; assembly: GCA_964460935.1. Lineage (GTDB taxonomy): Bacteria > Acidobacteriota > Terriglobia > Terriglobales > Acidobacteriaceae > DATMXP01. The sequence goes on from CAYWSM010000235.1 coordinate 33,491, forward strand.
TAGTAACGGTGGCGACGATGCTTTCGTGTTACCAATGTTTCGCGAGGTTTGTTTCTCATGTCTGCTGTTCCGGTTCCATTACTCTCCAGCTTTTGACGCGCTTCGTTGATACTCAGTGATCGGCCACCAAGGATTGTTCCATTCAGAGCCTCTATTGCTGCATCTGCTTCGCTGTCAGTGGTCATTTCAACGAACCCAAAGCCGCGGGGAATACTTGTGTCACGATCGCAAACCAATGTCACGGTCGCGACAGTTCCATAGGCTCGAAACAAATGTCGGAGTTCGTCCTCAGTTGTCGTAATGTCGAGATTGCCGACGAAAATGTTTTTCATGTGTCTCGAAGCGCTACAAATGTCTCTTTCTATAGGTCAATCCGCGATAGTCATCACACGCCAGCGGGATTTTTCCTCAGGCAGTGAGCTAGAGCTAGACGACAGTGAGCTACCAGCGAGGCTCCCGCGGTTGACGTGCATGGCCACGGTAATCATCACGCCCGTTATTGCTTCTGCCGCTATTGTTTCTGCCGCCAAAGCTTGTAGTTTTGCGCTCGCTCTTGGGTCGCGCCTCATTCACAGTAAGCGCACGTCCACCAGCATCTTTGCCGTTGAGGTGAGTGATCGCTGCTTCGGCTTCGCCGGAGTTAGGCATCTCAACAAACCCAAATCCACGGGATCGTCCTGTATCGCAGTCCGTGACCAAGGTTACGTTTTCGACCAGACCGTGGGCGCTGAACCACTGCCGCAGGTCAGCTTCAGTGGTTGCAAAGGAAAAGTTTCCTACGAATAGTTTCTTCATTGTGTTCCTCGCCTGTGTGTTCATAGTAGGTTCTCGCGACTCTCTGTGGCTGATTCGGTTCCGAGGAACTGATCAGTTGTCTCAACAGCCGCGAATTGATCTGACAGAACTCCAGGATGATATGGTCTAAGGAGAGTAGAAATTCAGACTGCTGACTTAGTTCAGAGGATCTGAAGGAGGGACAGGAAATTCACCCTAAAACATTAGATTAGGCTGATGCACTGCGTGTGTCAAATTAGTGGGCCAGAGGTACTCCCAACCATACTCGCAACGCTCCTCAGCGATGAAGGCAATCGTTCGGGCCGAACGAGAACAATGCAGGAATCTACTACAGCGCTTACTCGCACAGGTTGAGTGGCAGTCGAACAGAGCATTCTCCTCCACTAGTCGGCGGGCGACACTCTGCGCCCATAGACGAAACCGATAGTAGACTTTCTAAAGCCCGCCAACCGCTGCGTTCGATGAAGGTGGAATATACTTTGGAGACTCGACAGGTCCAGAGAGGCACTTGTGGCCAATTTTCCATATCGCATTTTGGTCGTCGACGACAACGAGGCCATCCGACGCTCTTCCGAGGCTGTTCTGTCCGGCTGTGGCTATGAGGTCCGTACTGCGAAAGACGGGTTCGAGGCTCTAGCGCTTATGCGCAAGGCGCTGCCGAACATAATCATTTCCGATCTCAAAATGCCCAACATGTCCGGTTTCGAGCTTCTATCGGTGGTTCGCCGCCGATTCCCCCAAATCCCAGTGATCGCTATCACAGGTGAGTTTCGTGGCACACCGGCTCCTGACGGACTGTTGGCAGACGCGATCTTTGAAAAAGGGCAATACGAGCCTGACGAACTCTTCAAGAAGATCCAATCTCTGTTGGAGCAATCTCCCATTCGGCCTTACTTCGTCAAAGTCAGTAGGGCGCCCGTTTGGATTCCGCGGAATGGAGACTATGTCGTACTCACGTGTCCCGAATGTCTGCGGTCCTTTGCAATAGCCGAAGATGATGCGGAAAAAGGTTCCGGTGAATTAAGCTGCGTTCACTGCGACACGCGAATCCGATTTCTCCTTGAGCCTGGTGAGTGGAAATAGGACCGACCGCTGAGGTTAATTGGAGGAGCTTAATGCCAGAGATGGCGTTGAGTTATGTTCTAGACAATCAATCGATCTTTAAGAATGGTGCGGAATCAACGGACGGTCTGGTTCAAGTGTATCCACCAACCGAAAAACAGAGTAGATCCGCGAAACCGTTTTATCGCCACTGTACAGTTTGCTGTATTAGAAAAATACGCTAACTGAACGGAGCACTTTCTTGGCACGGTACAGGCGCTTTCGCTTCAACTGTCCTCTTGCGAGAACTGTACGCTTGCGCAACCGTGATACTCAGGATTCGACCGCCACACGATTCTCCATTCAGTGCGGTGACGGCACGGTAAGCATCCGAATCATCGGCCATCCGGACGTATCCGAAATCCTGGCCGGCAGCCAGATCAATTCCGAGAATTTTTCCGTGCGGCTCGAATAGTGTTTGCAATCTCTCCGGGGTTACATCCACACTCAGATTTCCAATGAAGATTGTTTTCAAAGTGCAGGACTCCTGGATGCCTGATTACTGCTCGCCTTTGGTGTTTAAGGGAGAGGCTTTGGGAATGGCCGGAACACGTTTCGCTTCAGCCGGCGTGAGGTTTGCTGGATCGCAGACTGTGTCTCCCTGCAGGCAGGCATTGTAGTTCGCCTGATGGCGGAAGCGCGAAACCTCGATGGTGTCCTGCTGCTTCAATTTCGATTCATCGCAGGATTCCCATCCATGTTTGCAGTCGCTTAAATTGAGGTCGTATTCTGCACGCTCGACGGCGACGACTTCCCGCTCAGTCAGTCTTGAGTGATCGCAACTGGAATGATCTCTTCCTCCCCAGCCGCTCATGCAGTCAATCAGGTTGCGCTCCAGAGCGGCGGCGGCAACCGCTTTGATCTCGGCACCATTGAGCTTAGCAAGGTCACATTCCCAGCCCGCCGTACAGGCAAATACCATTTGCTCATGGGTGGCAGCATCCACAGCGACTCGTTCTAACGGCGTGAGCTTCGTCGGATCACAATCCCATCCTTCCTTGCAATGGAGGAAATTGCGCTTCTTGGCAGCATCGCTCGTCGCGGCCAACTCCGTGGAAGTCAATTTCGTTTTGTCGCAATGGATATTACCTGCCAAACAGTCAGAGACGTTGCGTTCACGTAATGATGCCGCAACCGATTTGGCTTCATTCGTGTTGAGTTTCGATTCATCACAAGACCATCCGTTCTTGCAGTCCCGCAAATCGCGTTCGTGTTCGGCAACCGCAACATCGGCCGCTTGGCGCGCGTTAAGCTTACTGTGATCACAGGATTCAGCGAGCTGCAAGCAATCGCCTACGTTGCGACTGTGATCAAAAGCTTGGGCGACAGCGAGGGAAGACAGCATACATATGACGGTAACGCGCCATATGGTAGACACCAAAGTTAATCTCATTTTCCGCCTTCTTTCGAACTGCTGGGAATCTGGAGATTCAGAGGACCGAAGTTCAGTGTGTTACCAGCATCTCCGCTGATTCACAACACGACTGATGCTCGCTTAATGCCGTCTTCGCCCGTTCCATATCCACTTGTATCCTCGCTGCGAGTTCCGTACTTACCGAGTAAAAGAGCGCGGACCGAGCCACCCTGAATTGGCGTTGGCTGATTCCAGAACTTGCGTCAGGTCTTTACATATCAAGCAGGTCATATAGCTTCCTAAGCAACTACTTTCGCGTGCTAAACATCTCTCGTTCGGCCTGAAGCCAGTCTTGCTGGTCACGTCCGTCTGCATACCCGCCACTTTGATAAATCTCATAGGCACGAAGACTGATCTGCTCGTGCGATGGCATCGGCTGATATGTTGTCGGTGCACTCCGTATGCTAGCTTGCGACCTGATCACTTCGGTCTTATTCGGCTTGGGTTTGGAGGGACCAAACACGCGGGAACTCCTAAACTGTTAATGCATTTATGAATGGTAGCTAAGAGGAGAAACTTCAGATGGGCTGACTTAGCTCAGAGGATCTGAAAGAGGATAGGATTACTCGCTCACTGCTTACCCTAGCCTCATTGGAAGCGATTGTCAAACACCCACAAAATAACGGTAGTGGGACAATTTCAAACTGACCCACTACCAAAATGATAAAGAGTTGGCCTGCGAATCCGGTTGCTTTCCTCTCCCCGCGAACTTCCTCCTGTAAGGAAGCACGACATTGAATTTGCCCAAAATGCGGCAACAGAGACCAGCAAGTTTCTTGAGAAGTACTTAAAGCGAGCCAATCGACTTCTGATCAAGCACGTCGGTCGCGAAGAATACGAAAGTGTGATCAGGCAGTGGACTGGGCACTTGCTCTGGCTCAGGATCTACTTGGTTCACTTCCGCCGATCTCCGCGCCTCCCACATCCAGCGCGACTGCGACGAATTCTTGTAAAGGAAGTGGCCAATAACATGAAACTGGGGCTGGAACGCTTGGGGAGGGTTCCTCCTGAGACGGACAAACTGAGAGCGCTAACGCGTGCCGCATTACGAGCGGCACGGCGAGGTCGGCTAAGCACTTCCGCAATTGACCTGAAGAGGCCGACCGCCTCTGCACAGGAGTTGCTCGCTGAATTTGCCATTCGCCGCTGTCATCCAAAACGCTTGGAGGTAATCCGAAGTCCGTCAGGGCTCGACCGAAGTCATACAGAGGAGACAATAAAAATCGATGCGACCGAACCGTCTGATCAGCCCAGACCAACTAAACGTCTTCGTATCGGTCGAGTAATGAAAACCTCCAAAAAGCGACCACTGGCACCTCATAGAAAACAACAGCAGCTCGTTCTAGCTCAACCTCCCAATCGCGACCTCTTGCTTGCCCTTAAACGCAATTGGAAGTATCTCGACCTGATTGAACAAGCCGATGAGGTCAATTCCCTTCTTTGTCTTGGATGTACCCAACGTGGTCTGGCATATGAACTCGGAGTTGCCGCTACCACGATCCGTCGGCGTGTCCAGATCGCACATCTTCCAGAAGAGCATCGAAACGCGATCAAAGGAGGTGCAAGTGCAAAAACAATTCTGAAACAAATGGATGTTGCCCGGATCAATGCAGCATTGTCCGCGCGATTCTCACGTCCGGAGCAACGGAAGAAACGTATCGATGAATTGATCAGCTTCTTCGGATATGCAGTTCAAAGGTTGGAGATTTCTCCCCGTATGTACCAGCACCTGCAAAGACCAGTTCTGGAGTTCGTGGAGATTGAATCGAAGCGGCTTGGTCCCATACGGCTCCCCAAGGCGGTTAAATCCTTTGAAAAAGAATTCAACGCTTCGGAGCCCCCTCCTGATGGCCGCCGAGAACTGCGTCGTTTGCAGCGGTGGATCGGCACTGCCCTGGCTCGGATTGAGCCAGACCAAGCCTTGATTAACGCGGCCGTGACCGAAACGTGCGCAGTTCTCGTTGCTCAGAACCAAAGCGTCGAACAAATGAGGCGCAATCACGAGCGCATAGGAGTCCTCGAACAAATGAAGTTTACCCGGCGAAAGACGCCGTCTGGTCCCGCCCCGCTTGTACCTAGTCGAACCCGATTAAATCAGCCGTTCTGAACAGCAGGTACTCGGTCTTGCTGTTATCTGGTTCCGGTGACTGCCCAATTTAACGCTGCCACGCAGAACTAAGTTTCTGTTAGCTTGCGCCCGAGTTTCCGTCGACGTATCGTAGCTACGACATTTTTATGCCGAACGAAGCGCTCTCGAGTCTCGACCTGTTCCTGCTTCAGCTCATATTGACGGGCATTGACACTCCATACATGTTCCGTGAACGTGCGAACCTGTCCATCGGCGCTACAATACCCGCGCTACAGAGGATGGAGGAAAAGGGACTGATCGCGCGACAAAAGAAAGAGGGGAGAAACAAGCAGCGGTACTTACTCACAACGAAGGGCAAACGATATCTCTCAACACAATTGCCTGTGCTGCTCGCGGAATATATCGAGCGGCCACCAACCGACATTGAGTCCCTGCTTCGAGCGGTAGCGCTTGCTACTGCACAAGCAAGACCTGAATCGGTAACAGCGATGCTTGATGCCGCGGTTAGAGAACGTAATATCAGAAGGACGCTCATTCCGGAACCAACCACGGTGGATCTGAGAAGAATAGAGGATTCCTATCATTTCTTTATCGGCCGGATTGCCTCTGCCCAGTTGGAGGCGGAGGCCTCCGCGCTCACCCGCTTAGCCAAGTTCTTGTCCGGGCGGACGTCACCCAAGAAGATCATTTTCTTACAAAGGAACAAGTGCTCTTGACCCGTGTCGAGTCGCCTTTCAAGGTTCAGTCGAAGTTCCTGGAGGCGATCAAAGTCGCCAAAACAGGGACTGCAAATTGAATCTTGGGTTGAAACTTGGGTTGGAAGAGTTAGAGACGAGAGCGATCAGGCCATCTAAGTTGCAGAAAAGAATTGGTGGACCTGGTCGGGATCGAACCGACGACCTCTTCCATGCCATGGAAGCGCGCTCCCAGCTGCGCCACAGGCCCACGTGGGGTAGGACAGTGAATTGCCGAGTTCTATTTTCGCGTAAGCGGAGGCGGGAGTCAAAC
>CAYWSM010000236.1:0-4888 GCA_964460935.1 uncultured Terriglobales bacterium
TGAAAAATTGTTAACAATGGAGCGTTACTGCCTTGCCGCTGTACGAATATCAGTGCACGAAGTGTAAACACACGTTTGAAAAGATCCAGAAGTTCTCAGACCCGCCGGTCACTGAGTGTCCGAAGTGCGGCGGAAAAGTGGAGCAGCTTCTTTCTGCCCCCGCCATCCAGTTCAAGGGCGCCGGCTGGTATGTGAACGATTACGCCAAGAAGAGCGGATCTCCGGGCAGCGGAAAGAACGGCTCTTCTTCCGAAGCGAAGTCCGAGTCAAAGAACGAGACCAAGACAGAATCGAAGCCTTCCAGTTCCGACAAGAAATAACCGTGGCTTCGCCTGTCCCCAGCCGCCATTCGCCGGTAAGCCGAGTACAATAGCCGAATTCAGCGCGCCTTCCGTGCTATTTCTGATAACGTCTCTCCATTCGCCATGCCTAATACGCTCGAACTCCGCAATGTCAGCAAGGTCTATGACAAGTTCGTCGCCGTCGACAACCTGTCATTGGCCATTGAACAAGGCAAAGTCTTCGGACTTCTGGGTCCGAACGGCGCCGGCAAGACCAGCTCTCTGCGCATGATGATCGGCGTCACCATGCCCGATTCCGGCGAGGTCGTCGTTTTCGGCGAGAAGTTCCGCCGCGAGCATCTCGATCGCATCGGCTACCTCCCCGAAGAGCGCGGCTTATACCGAAAGATGAAGCTCCTGGACCAGATCATCTTCCTCGCGCAGCTCAAAGGAGTGCCGGAGCCCGAGGCCCGCCGCCGCGCCACGCAATGGTTTGATCGACTGCATTTGATGGAGTGGACGAATAAGAAAGTAGAAGAGCTCTCCAAGGGCATGCAACAGAAGGTGCAGTTCATCGCGTGCATTCTGCACGATCCCGAGTTCATCATCCTCGACGAACCATTTTCCGGGCTCGATCCTGCCAACGCCGACGAACTGAAGAACATCCTGCACGAACTACGCAAGGCAGGGAAGACAATCCTCTTCTCGACGCACCGCATGGACCAGGTCGAGAAACTTTGCGATGCCATCTGCCTGGTCGATCACGGCCGCGCCGTCTTGCAGGGTGAATTGCGAGAGGTGAAGGCGCGTTTCGGTCGCAACCATGTGCAGATCGAATACGAGGGGGACGGCGACTTCCTCCAGACCACTCCATTGGTGCAGTCATTCCACAACTTCGGCAACTACACCGAGGTCGAGCTTGCCCCCGGCGCCGATCCGCAGGAATTGCTCAAGGCGGTTGCAGCCCGGGCGCGGGTGAACCGGTTTGAACTTGCCGAGCCATCGCTGGAAAAGATTTTCATCGACACCGTCAACGGGCAGACAGAGAAGGTGCAACATGCGTAACACATGGCTGGTCATCCGTCGTGAATACCTGGAGCGCGTTCGCTCGAAATCTTTCATCGTCAGCACCATTCTGTTGCCGGCGTTTGTGTTCGCCATCACCGTACTGCCCACAAAGCTAATGATGATGAAGAGCAATAACGTCTTCCATCTCATGGTCGTCACATCGACGAAGCCTGTAGCCGATGCCGTCAAGGCGCAACTGCAATCCACCGACAGCGATCGTAAGTACCAGATCGACGAGTTGATCACCGACGACAACACCAATCGGGAAAAACTCGCTGCGGAAGTGAAGGCCAAGAAGATCGACGGTTATCTCTGGCTTACCGATGAGTCGATCGCCGACAACAAAGCTGCGTTCTCCGCGCTGTCCACCTCCGACTTCGCCTTGAACCAGAACATTCGCGAAGCGGCGAGCAAAGGTGTCACGCACGCGCGGCTGGCGCAGCATGGGGTGGCGGCAAGCGAAGTCGATACGCTGCTGAAGCCCGTCCATGTCGAGACGGTCGCTCTCGCGGGCAAGAAGGGCGGTGAAGTGGCGCAGTTCTTTGCCAGCTTCCTCGTCGCCATGATGATCTACATCACGCTGATCATGTACGGCATGTCGGTGATGCGTTCGGTGCTCGAGGAGAAGTCGTCCCGCGTCATGGAAGTACTGCTCTCGGCGATCAAACCGAAAGAGCTGATGGCCGGCAAGTTGCTGGGAGTGGGCGCCGTCGGCCTGACGCAGGTGGCAGTGTGGGCGCTCTTCATGGCGTACCTGGGAATCGGCGCCGCCTCCTCGCCCGAATTGCGCGAACTGTTCAGCGGTCAGCCGCTGCTGTTCATCTTCCTGCCTGTCTTCTTTGTGCTCGGATTCATGCTCTACAGCAGCATGTACGCCGCGCTCGGCGCAACCGTGAACTCCGAGCAGGAAGCCCAGCAGTGGCAATGGTTTGTAACATTTCCGTTGATCATCCCAATCATCCTGGTGACCAGGATCATCGCCGCTCCTGATAGCGCCATGTCCGTGTGGCTCTCGATGGTGCCGTTCTTTGCTCCCATCCTGATGTATGTCCGCGTGGTGGCGAGCACGCCGCCGTGGTGGCAGGTCGGGCTCTCGATCGCGTTGATGCTGCTCACCACCTATTTCATCGTGATGATCGCGTCGCGTATCTACCGCGTCGGCATCCTCATGTACGGCAAACGGCCAACGCTGCCCGAAATTGTGAAGTGGCTGAGATACGCCTAACCGGCTCTAGCTATTTCGCCACTCCCACGATCAGGTCACTTGGCCCGGGCAGATTGATTCGATTCACCTCGGCGAAACCCGCGGCGATCATCCAGTCGCTGTATTCGCGCTCGCTGTAACTCGCTCCCGCTTCGGTAGCCACCAACATGTTCAAGGAAAACAATGCCGCCTGCTGCGGACCGGTCTTTCCCGGATTCAGGATGAAATCCTGAACCATCAGTCTCCCGCCTGGTGCGAGCGCCCGACGCGCGTGGCGGAAAAGCTCGCGATTCTGATCTTCCGAGAACATGTGGCAGATCGCATTCAGCATGACGACGTCGTAGCCGGAGCCGAAGTTCCCCTCCAGCATATTGCCTGCGCGAACGCTGACTTGTGACGCAACACCGGCCTTCTCGACGTATTCCTTAGTTAGCGGAACGACTTCGGCAAGATCAACGATTTCGCACTTCACGTCGGGCGATGCTTTGGCGAATGCGATCGAGTAGGCGCCCGAACCGCCGCCGAGATCGAGCACGCGTTTCACTCCAGCCGTTCCCAATGCCTTCACAATCAGCGGAGCCCGGTCCTTGGCATTGCGCTGCATGCCGGCAATGAAGTTGGAAGTCCACTGCGGATTTCCCGCCTGCTCAATGGGAACACGAGTTCCGCGCCGAACTGCTTCCGTAAGGGTGCTCCAGGTGCGCCAGATGTTCGCCGTATGCAGCAGACCGTTGCGGTGATTGTCCTTCGACCCTTGCACGAAATAGCGTGCAGAGTCCGCCGTGTTCTTGTACACGTTATCGCTCTTGCTCAGAATCCCCATCGAAACCAGCGCGTTCAATAACATGCTGATGCCCCGCCCACTAGCATTGATCTTCTTGCCAACTTGTTCGGCGGTGGCGCCTTCACCTACGGCCGTGAACACATCCAGTTCCAGCGCGGTCAGCAGACAGCGGCTCGGCATAAAGGCGCGGATCGTCTGCTCCAGGGCATCCGGCAGCGTGCCCGCTTTGTCGCGCGCCGCCATCATGGCGCGGAACTTCTCGCCGTGCTCAACCGACATCGCCTTCATCGCCGGTGCGTCGTTCCAAACTAGCCGTTGTACGGGCTTTCCATGTTGCACGTGGGATTCAATGATCTCCGGAACATCCGCCGCCTGCACACGCCGGTACCAGATCCCTTCCGGATACGCGACCATCATCGGCCCTTCTTCGCACAATCCCATGCAGCCGCACGTCGTGACCTGCACGTCGGCAAGCAGGCCACGCTGCGCGATTTCCTGACTCAGCCGCTGCAGCACCGCCATCGAGCCACTTGCCGGACAAGACGTTACCCCCTCCGGCTTCTGCTGCGTGCAAACGAAAAGATGAAAGCGGAACGGTTCCATATCACTCTCCAAAACAAGCTGTGATTGCGCTATTTGGAATTGTTCTAGGATCGGAGGCTTTCGCGCAAGGACGTGGAGCACAACGGCCTCAAGCCCGTGAAGCGTGGTTTTAATGCAGGCAATTTCACCCAACTTAAATGCAAAGATGCGCGAAACGCATTACGATATTTCCATGCTCCGCAGTAGCTTTGCTTTTTCACTTGTGATTTTCTTCGCCTTGGGAGCCATGGTCGCGGCCCAAGACCAGCCAAAACCCGCGGCAGGTCAGGAGAACAAAGTCCCTGTCATCACCGGCGATCTCGGCGAATGTACCGCCGACCTGCTTGTCACCGACGTCAAGAACAAGCCCGTATATAACGCCAAGGTTGGCGTCGAGATTAAATACGGTTTCGCGGGCCTGCACAAATCCACGCTCGAGATCTACACCAACTCCGACGGCAAGGCGCGCTTCGAAGGACTGCCACGCAAGAGCCGCGGCCCTCTTTCTTTCACCGTTGACTACCAGGGCCGCGCCACCGCCGTCGTGGTCGAGCCTCGCGACAACTGTCACGGCTCCTATACGGCCATTGTTCCGAACAAACCTTTGCCCAAGACGGAAGACGCCTCGGCGGACGAATAGTTGAGCAAACCGAAAACGGCGGGCATGGCTGTCCGCCGCTTTCTGGGGTTAACGTGCTCCATCAGAAGTTCGCGATGAAGAGACGCGAACCAGCAGGAGGCCCTTTACCCAATGGCCCTGGGCCCAACTACATTGATTGACTACGCGCTGGTCCGGATCGCCGCCAGGGCAAACCGCCCGACGATCGGATTCACCACGCGCTCGAAATCCTGATACGACATCCGTACCAGCTCGTGGTGCGAGCCGGCGTTGAACGCGATCTCCTGGTCGTAGGTCAGCATTTCATCCACATAGACCGGCATGCCGTAAAGATTGCCGAACGGCGGCAT
>CAYWSM010000237.1:0-3412 GCA_964460935.1 uncultured Terriglobales bacterium
GCGCCTCGCTCGCTAACTGGTACTGTTAGAAGCTAATCAGGCCGTCCCTCGGGACGGCCCTTTTCAATTTCCAAATCTGCTTTTTACGCCCGTGAAATCAGATGCCCTAAACAAGAATAGGTCGGCAATCTTCAGCCGACCATTGAGGAGATTCGGGAGAATCTCAATGCGCCTATGTTAATCGGAGATTCTCCCTGTAAACAAAGAACTGCCTCGATTTCCAAAAACGGAACACCAAGATGGGAAACAGTGCCCTACCGCTAATGGCTACGACACCGCCGCCAGCGCCTTTTCCCGGACCAGTTGCTGCAACGCCTTGATGACCGCCTCATCGCCTTCGCGCGAATCCATGGCAAAGTCCACCGCCGGATGCTTACCGCTCGCATGCAGCACCAGCACTGCCGCATCTCCGAACTTCTTCGCCATATAAGGCAGATGATGCCGGTCATCTTTGGTCAACGTGTGTCCCAGTACAACCGCATCATACTGTCCCTGCCGAAGCGCCTGCTCGGTTGCCGCCCGTCCTAGCACCCTCTCCACGGCATACCCGGCGCGCTCGAAAGCTTTCACCTGTGTTGCCATTACGTTCGCATCGTTTTCCGAATACAGAATCTTCCCTTGCGACGCGACCGCCTCCCGCGTCGATTTCGGTGCCACCTTGTTCATGGATACTTCCTCCGCCACAAAACGGTAGCACCGCAGATTAAGCGCCCGTACCTCACGAACGTGCACGTTACCCTTCATCTTGGAAACGAACGGACGAGGACCCATCGGCCCGCGGCTAGGCAGAAATTGCACGAAATCGATGCAGGAATCTACGGCCTCTCGGTGACTTGCTTCCCCTCTGCCCCAGGCAGCGAGGTCTTGTTCCCGCCTCGCGCCTCGCCTTCGATGAGTGCCTCGACTCTGCCGTAGGCGTAAATCGTGGGTGCGTGATTCTGCATCAATCCGCCCGTATCTGCCGTTGGTCCGTAGTTCGAGTGGATGTCGTGCCGTAGCATGCGCAGCATCGCCATCTGCTGCCCGCGATGATGCGAAGTATGCGTCAGGCGGCGCACCATGACCCAGGCACGAGAGCGCTCGACGTCGAAGAACTTTGTCGTTCCCTCCCACCAGGCTTCATCTTTGGTCTTGAGCGCCGTTAGTCGCCTGCCACTATCTTCCGCATACTGCTTGATGAAATTCAGCCGCGTCTCCGGCTCCGGCAGCGGAGGCGCACCCACATCGATTCCCAGCATGTTGATGAACCACAGGTTCTCGCTCACGCACTGATGCACCATCTGCTCGTGCACGCTGCGTCCCCGCTGATCTTCCGGATGAGGACGTAGAGGCAATTCGTTGTCGCGGAATTCGCTCCACACGCTGAGAACTTTGATTCGCTCAGTCGCATAGGTATCGACGAGGAAGTCGTATCGCATCATGCCCTCCTTGCGGGAGGTCGATGATAGCGCGAAAAAGGGCGTGTCGAGGCCGTGAAAGGCAGTTTCCGCGCGGGTGAAAAAAGAAACGATGTAAGGTGTAATTGATGCTGCGATTGCTGTCCGGCAGCGTACAATCGGACTACGAATTCAGGAGACTAATGGCAAATATCTGCAAGTGTTCCCACGCAAAGCAAGATCACCAGGTTATCGCCGCCTCCGGACGAGGCCCATGCTGCCAGTGTCTCTGCGATGCATTCGTTTCCAGCACGCCTAAGCCGGCCAAGCCAAAGCCGGCGCCTGAAGCCGAGACTGCCCGCCCGGCATATAACAGTTGGATTCTGCGCTAACCCGGTCAGTCATCTCCGCGGCTACACCGCAACCGCTTGCTGCTGGTACTCCTCGTAGGTTCCTTTGACATCCGTGATCTGGTGGTCGCTTTCGAAATGCCAGATGCGCGTCGCAACTTCATCAATCAGGTCGTGATCGTGCGTGACCAGCAGCACCGTGCCTTGAAAGCGCTGTAACGCGATGTTCAACGCATTGATCGATTCCAGATCTAGGTGGTTGGTCGGCTCGTCGAACACAAGGACGTTCGGCTTCTGCAGCATGAGTTTGCAGAACAGCAGGCGCGCTGCTTCGCCACCGGAGAGAACGTCGGTCTTCTTTTGTCCTTCATCGCGCGCGAAGAGCATCTGGCCCAGCAGTCCGCGAATTTCTTCCGTTGACGCCGAAGGATCCCACCGGTGCAGCCATTCCAACGCGGTCAGTCCATTCTCGATCAGCGCCCGATGGTCCTGCGGGAAGTATCCCACCGCGGCCTCGTGTCCCCAGATCACCTTGCCGCCGTCGATGAATGATCCGTTATAGCCAGAGGTAGCGCGCAATTCGGATTCCGGCGTCGTCGGCGAATTCGCCAGCAACGCATTAACAAGCGTGGTCTTGCCAGCGCCATTGCGGCCCATCAGCGCTATCTTCTCGCCGCGCGTAACACTGGCGGTAAAGCCGCGGATCACTTCATTGTCGCCGTAGGCCTTCGCAACACCTTCGAGTTCCAGGATGTGCTTGCCCGAAGGCCGCTTCTGATCGAAGCGTATGTACGGACGCTGAATGTTCGACTTTGCCAGTTCCGTAAGTTGCAGGCGCTCCACTTCCTTGCGACGCGACTGCACTTGGCTCGACCGCGTTCCGGCCGCGAAGCGCGCAATGAATTCGTTCAACTGCGCGATCTTCTTTTCGCGCTGCGCGTTCTGCGATTCAATCTGCGACCGGATTTGCGTCTTCTGCAGCACCATTTCGTCGTACGTGCCGGTGTAGGTGATGATCGTCTCGTAATCGATGTCGGCGACGTGCGTGCACACGCTGTTCAGGAAATGGCGGTCGTGCGAGATCACGATCAGCACGCCGTCATAGTTGTTCAGGAACTCCTGCAGCCAGTGGATCGAGTCCAAGTCGAGGTGGTTCGTCGGCTCGTCAAGCAGCAACGCCTGCGGATGCCCGAACAGCGCCTGCGCCAGCAGCACGCGGACCTTCTGCCCTCCCTGCATCTCGCCCATGCGGCGCTCATGCAGTTCGTCGGGAATGTCCAGCCCTTGCAGCAACAGCGCGGCATCGGTCTCCGCCGTGTAGCCGTCTTCCTCGCCGACGATGCCTTCCAGCTCGCCCAACCGCATGCCGTCTTCGTTGGTCATGTCGTGCTTGGCGTAGATGTGCTCGCGCTCTTCCATCGCCTTCCACAGGCGGCGGTTGCCCATGATGACGGTGTCGATCACGCGGTATTGGTCGAACGCGAACTGGTCCTGGCTGATGACGCCAAACTTCTTCGGCCGCACCACGGAGCCCTTCTGCGGCTCCAGTTCGCCGGTCAGCAGCTTCATGAACGTCGATTTGCCCGCGCCGTTCGGCCCGGTCAGGCCATAGCGCTTACCGTCGGTGAAAGCCGTCGATACTTCTTCAAACAGAACTTTGGCGCCGTAGCGCATGGATACGTTACT
>CAYWSM010000238.1:0-2827 GCA_964460935.1 uncultured Terriglobales bacterium
GAGCGGATTCTTAATGGCGCGACTACGCATCGGTTCCCGCGGATCACAACTGGCGCTCTGGCAGGCCAATCACATTGCCGCCCTGTTGCGTGAACGCGGCCACGAAGTCGAAATCGAGATCATCAAGACCACCGGCGACAAAATCCTCGACGTCGCCCTCGCGAAAGTCGGCACCAAGGGCATGTTCACCAAGGAGATCGAAGAGGCGCTGCTCGAAAACCGCATCGATCTCGCCGTTCACAGCCTGAAAGATCTGCCCACGGAACTGGCTCCCGAGTTTGAGGTTGCGGCCATCACCGTTCGCGAAAACCCGTGCGATGCGTTCCTGAGCCGCCACTTCGACTCCATCAACGATCTTCCGCAAAAAGCTCACGTCGGTACCAGCAGTCTTCGCCGCCAGGCACAGTTGAAGGCAATGCGTCCGGATTTGATCATCGAACCTCTTCGCGGCAACGTTGACACTCGCCTGCGCAAGATGGAAGAGGGACAGTACGACGCGATCATCCTCGCCTCCGCCGGCTTGAATCGTTTGGGCCTGACGCGCTGGATTCGCGAAATCCTTCCCGCTGAAACGATGTGTCCCGCGGCAGGGCAAGGAGCGCTCGGAATCGAAATTCGTCGCGGCGACACAGAGACACTCAAGCATCTCGAGTTTCTGAATCACCAGCCCACGTGTACCGCCGTTCTCGCCGAGCGCGCATTGCTCAACGAACTCGGCGGCGGATGCCAGGTGCCCATCGGCGCTCACGCTGAAGTTACAGCCGGCGAGGTCAAACTGATAGGCGTCGTGGCTCGCCCCGATGGCTCGACGGTCATTCGAGAAGTACGGCACGGCAAAGATCCGGTAAAACTAGGCGAAGAACTGGGTAAATCCCTGCTCGAACACGGTGGCCGCGAGATCCTCAAAGAAGTTTACGGCGAAACTACCGTCGCTCCGGCACAGCCGTGACGGTTTAGCTTGGTTGAGGTTGTATTCTGATTTATGCTGTTTCTAAGCGGAGGGTCTCAACCCTCCGCTTTTCATTGCACGGACAGACAATATGGACCTTCATGGAAAGCGCATCATCGTCAGTCGCGCGAAAGAGCAGGCAAACACGCTATCGCAGTTGTTGCGCGAGTGCGGTGCGGAAGTACTGGAAATCCCCTTCATCGAGATTCACCCGCCGCAGTCGTTCGACGCTCTCGACAAGATCATCGGCAACCTTCTCGCTTACGACTGGCTGATCCTGACCAGCGTGAACGGCGTCAACGCGCTGTTCGCGCGCCTTGAAACGTTAGGCAAGTCGGAAGCTGATCTCCTGCACCTGAAGATCGCCGCCATTGGCCCCGCCACCCGCAAGGCCATCGAGAAGCGTGGACTGCCGGTTGACGTGATGCCGAAGGAATATGTCGCTGAAGCCGTAGTGGCAGCCCTGCGCAACCAGGTGGTTGGAGATCGCGTACTTCTGGTGCGTGCAAAAGTCGCGCGCGATGTCATCCCCAATTCACTGCGTGAGCTTGGAGCGAAGGTGCACGTGGTCGAAGCCTACGAGACAGTGGTTCCCGAGTCTTCGCGCACCGCGATTCTCGAAGCGCTCAACAGTTCGCCGAAACCTTACGCAATCACCTTCACGAGTTCGTCCACGGTCAAGAACTTTGTCGAATTAGTGGGAGAAGATCGTGTCCATTCTTCGTTGCTTGACGACGTTAAGTTGTGCTCGATTGGGCCTGTAACATCCGCGACCCTGAGACAAAACAATCTCCGCGTGGACATCGAAGCCAGAGAATACACGATCCCAGGCCTCGTCGAAGCCATCGCCAAGTCAAAGTAAATTGACATTTGTTGTGGGGACGGGCGCCTTCGCCGTCCAAACGGAGCAAAGCTCCGCGGAATGCATCTCTGCCCTTCACCTGCCGGACCGATCTTACTTCGCCCTTCGACCCTCGCCCTTCCATTTACTCCATCAATTCGCACCCGCACCCCGGTGACGGCACCTGCACTTTCAGGAAGTCCGAAATCCGCTTGAAGTGATCGATGACGTCCTCACGTTTCCCGAACGCGTGTCCTTCATCCTCGTAAATCTTCAACTGAACAGTCCCACCATTCTTCTTGATCCCAGCCGCGACCTGTTCCGCTTCCGATTTCGGACAGCGAGGATCATTCGCACCCGCGATCAGCAGCAACGGCGCTTTGATCTTGTCGACGAAGTTAATCGGCGAGCGATCTTCCCAAAGCGCTTTGTCCTTCACCGGATCGCCCATCGTCGCTTTATCGCTGGCTTGCAGCGTGGCGTCTTCGTTCTGATATTCTGTAAACCAGTTCACGAAGGGCACAACCGCTGCTCCTGCCGCCCACTTTTCCGGATCCTTGGTAACCGCCATCATCGTCATGTATCCGCCGTAGCTGCGCCCCATCACGATCAGCTTTTTCGGATCGACGTATCCTGTCTTCCGGATAAAATCGGCCGCCGCCAGCACATCCTGCAGATCGCCACCGCCCATGTCCATCAGGTTCGCGCGCTCGAATGCCTCTCCGTATCCGCTCGACCCGCGATAGTTCGGCGCGATGACAACGTAACCCTGATTCATCATGTATTGCAGGAACGGATTGAAATCATTGCGTTGCTGCGATGCCGGACCGCCATGGATGTAAATGATCGCCGGGTACTTGTCGTTCCGGCCGATGTTGTATGGCATGTAAGCCCATGCCGAAATCGTAAATTTCCCATCACGGCTGGGATAGTGCACCAGGTAAGGGGTAACCATGTCGTTAGGATTGATGGCTGCCGACATGGAGTGCGTAACCTGTTTGGACCGTCGAGTTGCCGGCGAATACACCCACAAGTCT
>CAYWSM010000239.1:0-2147 GCA_964460935.1 uncultured Terriglobales bacterium
TGTTCCTGTAGCTTGATCTTCACCCCATCGCGAAGCAGTTCGCCTGCACGAACATCCACTTCGTAAATGCCGAATCTGTAGCGGACCCCGTTCGTTGCGGCTGGATTCGAGCTGGTTCCCATCCGGGGCGTAGTTTACTACTTCGTGCCGCGGCAGCGCTGTGCAGCCATCTCACCCCGCAGCGATACAATGAAACGATGATCATGCCGCGGCGCACACCCGAAGAAGCCAAGCGGGCAGTGCTGCGCGCCGAAGCCATCGGGATACTCATCTTCCTGGTGCTCGGCTTCATCTTCGTTCTCGCACGCTATGGCCGATTCATCGACTGGCACGTTCGCTAACAGATTGGCATTGGACCCGAGGTTTTCGTGGCCACGATAAAGGGCGAAACGAAAAGTGTCGGCGATCCGTTGCTGGTCGCGATTGTCGGTCCCACTGGAAGCGGAAAAACGGCATTGTCGTTGGCGCTGGCCGACCGATTGGGAGGCGAGATCGTAAACTGCGACTCGGTCGCAATCTACCGCGAATTCGAGATCGGCACTGCCAAGCCCTCCCGCGAGGAGCGCGCTCGCGCTCCGCATCACCTCATCGACATTCTCGATCCCGAGCAGCAGATGACCGCCGGCGAGTACGCTCGTCTCGGGAGAGACGTGCTGGAGCAGATCAAGCAGCGCGGCAAGATGCCGATCGTGGTCGGTGGAACGGGTTTCTACTTGCGAGCGCTGCTCGAAGGGCTCTTCGAGGGACCGGAACGTTCGGACGAACTACGCACACGGCTGCGTGAAGTCGAGCAGCGCCGTGGCGCGGAATACGTACACCGGATTCTCCACCGGTTAGATCGTGAGGCCGCCGCTCGCATTCATGCCAACGATGTTCCGAAAGTCATTCGCGCCATCGAAGTGTGCTTGCAGGCGCGACGGCCGATGACGGAACTATGGGAACAGGGACGCGACCCGCTGACCGGCTTTCGCATCCTCCGCATCGGACTCAATCCCGAACGCAACGCCTTATACACGCGTATCAATCGGCGCTGTGAACAGATGTTCGAAGTCGGCCTGATCGACGAAACCGAACGCCTGATGAAGCAGTATCCGAACGTGCCCGCGCTGGCCTCACTCGGGTACAAACAAGCGGCGCAGTTTCTGCGCGGAGAGATCAATCGCAAACTCGCCGTTTGGGCTGCCCAGCAAGGACATCGCAACTACGCAAAGCGTCAACTAACGTGGTTCCGCCGCGAACCGAATGTAAAGTGGCTGGCCGGATTTGGCGATGCTCCGGAAATTCAATCGCAGGCGTTACAGATTATCGAGGAGCAGTGCTGAACTGTAGTTCAGCACCGCGATTCGAGGCAGTGATATGCCCTCTTCACGCGCTCGAGCGCTTCGTCCACAGTCGAGCCAATCGCCGACAGGTGTCCCATCTTTCTCCCTGGCCGCGCGGAGTGCTTCTCGTAAAGATGAAGCCGTGTCCCCGGAACCGAGAGCGACGAAACAAAGTCCGGCGTTTTGCCGTCCACCCACAAATCGCCAAGCAGGTTGGCGATGGCCGCCGGGCGGATTAACTCCACCGATCCAAGCGGAAGATCGCAGACGGCGCGCACCAGTTGCTCGAACTGGCTGGTCGCGCAGGCGCGTTCAGTCGCATGGAAGCTGTTATGCGGACGCGGCGCCAGTTCGTTCACCAGTAGTTTGTCATCTTTGGTGACAAACATCTCGACCGCGATCAGGCCCTCGATCTGCATCTTGATCGCGATCTCGTTGGCGATCTCGGCAGCCTGTTTGGCCACGCGTTCGGGAATTGGCGCGGGTGTGACCGACCACGCGAGAATCCGCTGCTCGTGATAGTTCATCGCTGGAGGGAAAACTGCTGTTTCGCCCGACGGACGCCGCGCCACCATCATCGAGATTTCGTAGTCGAGTTCGAGCGTTTGTTCGGCGACCACGAGCGGAGCGCGTAGTGCGTCCCACGCTTCGGCGGCTTGCGCCGGCGATTCGATCTCGAACTGCCCACGTCCGTCGTACCCGCCAAATGCAGCTTTGGCAAATATTTTTGGGCCGATCTCGGAAATGGCGGTCGCTAGCTCTTGCACGCCGGCAGCTTTCCGATAAGGCCCAACCGGAAAGCCGCGCGACGCCAGCCAATCCTTC
>CAYWSM010000240.1:0-3395 GCA_964460935.1 uncultured Terriglobales bacterium
AAATTCATCGAAGAGCCTTTCGAGAATTGGACGCTTGAGACCTCTAACCTGCTGGGCACTGTCTTCCTCCATACGGACTACACCGTTCCCGTGGATGCGGTCCGCGAAGAACTGCACCGCATTCTCAAAGGCACTGCGATGTGGGACGGCAAAGTGTGGGGCCTGCAGGTAACCGATTCGACAGAAAGAACGATGGAACTGCGGGCCTTGATGAGCGCCTCGAACGCATCTCTGGCATTCGACCTGCGCTGCCTCGTGCGCGAAAAAATGATTGCGTTCCTGCAGTCGAAATATCCAGAGAGCCTACCGAGAACGCGTGCAGAAATCACCGATGCGCGGGAATCTATGCGGAATTTGGAAGCGAAGCAGGTGTCGTGATTCGTTGGCTTTTACCTGAGCCGCTCGAGGATTGCTTAAGTAGTGCTCAAGCAAAAGGCCGGTTTCCACCGGCCTTATGTCCACTGTTAACCGTTCACTATCCACGATCTTCAAATCCTCATCGGCATCACGATGTAGCGGTACTTGAACTCCGCGTCGCCGTTCTCGTCCGGACGCAACTGGCCGGCGCTTTGTGAGTCCTTGAACTCGAAGCGAACGTCGCCACCTGTGGCAGCTTTCAGGAAGTCGAGCAGATATTGCGAGTTGAAGCCGATAACGATCGGATCAGCCTGGTAGGTCGTTTCAATCGAATCTTCCGACTCGCCAGTCTCGGCCGAGGAAGAGGAAACGGTGAGTGCCCCCTTTTCCAGCCGCAACTTGATAGCGCCCGAGCGCTCGTCGGCGAACTGGGCCACGCGCTGAATCGCCGAGGAGATGTCGTCGCAGCGGACGGTGACGAACTTGTTGTTGTCGCGGGGCAGCACAGCTTCGTAGTTCGGGAACTGTCCAGTCAACTGGCGCGAGGTAAGAATGCGTCCGCCGATGCGGAAGAACAGTGTCGATTCGTCTTTGCCGAACTCAACAGATTCTTCATCATTCTGGTTGAGCAGTGAATTCAGTTCCGCCATCGCTTTCTTCGGAACCAGCGTTTTCAGTTCACTGACATCCGGAAATGTCTCGTGCGGCTTTTCGATATGCGCCAGTCGATGGCCATCGGTAGCCACCATGGTGATCGATTCCGGCTTCAGCACCATCAGAGCGCCGTTCAGTGTATAGCGCGACTCTTCACTCGAGATGGCGAAGATCGTTTTGGCGATCATCGTCCGCAGCACCTGGCCGTTGATCTTGATCGTTCCCGCCGTCGGAAACACCGGCAGCGCAGGAAAATTCGATCGCGCCATGCCGACCATCTTCGTATTCGATCGGCCGCTGCGAATGTTCACCCAGTGATTCTCGAGCAACTTGATGGTGATCTCGCCATCGGGCAACAGCTTCACGTAGTCATACAGCTTGCGGGCCGGAATGGTGCACGAACCTTCTTTCTTCACCTTCGCCGGACAAGAGGTACGCAGGCCAAGATCGAGATCGGTGGCCGTAATAGCGAGTTTGTCTCCGGAGGCTTCGAAGAGGAAGTGCGAAAGGATCGGAATGGTCGTCTTGCGTTCAACAACGCCTTGTGTGGCGGTTAGCTCTTTGAGCAGATCGTTCTTGGTGACTGTGATCTCCATGTCCGTCTCCCGATGTGGCCAGTCGGTTTCGCGCGGCTGCCAACACTACTTATGAATGGCTTTACTTATATATCAAATAGATAGCAGAAGAAATATCAGACCTATAGAAACAGTAGTGGATTCCTCTGGAAATGTGGAAACCACGTCCGAAACCGCAATTGTAGGCCACAAACACACACGAGGGCGAGTCGGAAGACAGGGCCGGATATGTGTTCGGGTTCTGATCGCCAGGCCGAATTGGGAAGCCAGGTACAAAGCTTCCACGGCGTCCACAACCTACGCACAGTTTTCCCGGAAATGTTCACAGGACCGAATGTGGAAAGGTGGAAAGAAATCAAGACTGGATGTACTTACGCGAAAGACACATTGTGGATCACATAAGCGAGCGTCAGATAAGAACGTGGTTAATCGCTGATTTTGATTGTGGCACTTCGTCCGTTATACGTGAGTAGCCATCTGCGCAAAACATCTCTTCCGATCAGACACGAGATTGGTTGCTGAGGTAGTTGACACCCGACAACCTGAATAATTTCAAAGCTCCGCAATTCTTGTCCTGGAAAAGAGAGAGATGCGACGTAGACCGGATATTTACCCTGGTTCCCAGCCGCTGACAATTGCACTGAGCCTGTTTGCTGAAGCTTTCTAGTTTCAGCAAGTTTGGGGTTAATCACGGTGATTGATGCGCCGGTATCTATCAGGGCAGATATCTTAAGCGGCGGGGGTAACGGTGAGCCTTGCAGTTCAGCAAGTTCATATTCTGCTGCAGAAGGACCGAGCGCTACTTGGATGCGAGGCCCGCCACTTCGAAGTTCTTCATCGGTGAAACGCAGTTCGATTTCGGTCATTGAGCCGATCAATAGATCGTAAATACAGGTTCTTGGAAGCAGACCTGCTTTATGAAGAACGCCACCCCGAGACCAAAATGCTTCAAGCCGTGGCGGAAGGCACTTTCATAGTCGTCATAGAAGCCCACCAAGTGGTCGCCTTTTATGAGTGCGAACTTGCCAGCATTATGTCGGAGCCACTCACGCTTGTGAGCTTCATAGAGCTGCTCCTCTACATGAAACTTCTGGGTCGCTGCAGGCATCTCCGACATTTCACACCTCCCAGTATCGGCAGGCAACTACAAGATAACCATCCGGCTAACTAAGAGCCACTAATGGTGGCAGGAGATGCCATTCCCGGGTATTTAGTGGCTTGTAACTTATATTACATGTAACTTAAATTACGTCAAGTCTGAGAATGAAACGAACTCCAGAAGACGATGAGTTTGCCATCAAGTTTGGTGCTGAGCTGACGGTTGTCTATGACGCAGCCAAAAAATCTGGTACGACGGATGAAGAATTTGCCGATTCTATCGGAGTCATGCGACCTCAATTGAAGAGATATCTCAGAGGTACAGCTGTTCCTTGTTTGCGTACAGTCGCGATGGCGAGGAAAAATCACAATATCGATGTGCCTTATGCCGGAATTTCAGTTTTGCAGGGCACGATAAAACGTGCACCAGCACCACGGCCCGTTCAACTGCACTTGCCTCTCACGATTAAAGCAACCGGGGAAGATCAACTCAACTTGAGGGTGAAGTCTGCTTCTTCCGGTCGTGTTGAATTGGAACTAACGGTGAGGCGTGTAGGCTGAACGAAAAAACAAAACCGGCGCCGCAGCGCCGGTCTCTACACTACATATGAGTGCTAACTGCTCAACATCTCGCCGAGCTTATTCAGCAACCGGTTGAGATCTTTGTCGTTCTTGCGTTGCTCTTCGATTTTCTCCACCGAGTGCAGCACA
>CAYWSM010000241.1:0-7626 GCA_964460935.1 uncultured Terriglobales bacterium
CGTCGGTATCGACACCGACTTCACCGCCAGCGTGCTCGCGGCGCGCATTGTGCAGGGAGTAAAGTTCGGGTTCGGGTCCACCCAGGTGTTCCGCCGCGATGATCTCGGACGGATCGGCGGCTTCGAGTCCCTCGTGGACTACCTCGCCGATGACTACCAGCTCGGGGCGCGCATTGCTGCGTTAGGCAAGCAAGTCGTCATCTCCGATCTCGTTGTCGGCCATCACCTGCCGGACTACTCGCTGTCCGAGTTCTTCGATCACCAGACGCGCTGGGCCCGCGCCATCCGCGATTCGCGCAAACTCGACTACATCGGCCTGGCCGCTACCTTCGGAGTCCCTTGGGCGTTGCTGACGGTAGCTTTCGCACAGGTGCGAATATGGTCGCTGGCGTTACTGGCCGTTGCGGTTGTGCTTCGCTTTGCGATGGCCGCCGCGATGACCACCCAAGTCCTGCACCAGTCGCTATCGTTGCTCGATTACCTGCTGATTCCAGTTCGCGACCTTGCAGCGCTAGTGGTCTGGATCGCCAGTTTCGCCGGACACACCATCCATTGGCGCGGACTGAAGTTCCGGCTGAAGCAAGGGAAGTTGTACCCAACTCAACCTGAGCGCACTACCTGAGATCAACCATGCCTATCTTCCTCGAGATCTGTTGCGGTTCCATCGACGACGCACTGCAAGCACAAGCCGGCGGCGCGCAACGCGTCGAACTCTGTGCGGCGCTGTTCCTCGGCGGACTCACGCCTTCAATCGGTACCGTGCAGCACGCTCGCCAGCACCTGACAATTCCCATCATGGCAATGGTTCGTCCGCGCGGCGGCGGCTTCTGCTACACCGACGCCGAGTTCGCGGCCATGGAGCGCGATGCAGAAGCGCTGATCGCCAACGGCGCTGACGGGATTGTCTTCGGGATCTTGAACCAGGACGGCGCCATCGATCTTGCGCGTACGCGCCGACTGCGCGAGATCGCCGGGAGCAGACAGTCGGTCTTTCATCGCGCATTCGATGTCACTTCCGATCCATTCCGCGCCCTCGACGAACTTGTCGATCTTGGCATCACCCGCGTTCTCACCAGTGGCCAACAGGACACCGTTCCCGAAGGTGCTGACCTGATCCGCCGCCTGATTGAATATTCCGCCGGACGCATCGAGGTACTTCCCGGCGGAGGCATTAAGCCCTACAACCTCGCAGATGTGATCGCCCGAACCGGCTGCAGGCAGGTTCATCTCACGGCGTTCAAGACTGTAGCGGACTCGTCCACCCGCCATCATCCCCATGTCACCTTCGGCGGCGCGTTGCATCCAGCGGAAGACCGCTTTCAGATGACCGACGCCGATTTGGTTTGCCAGATCGCTCAAAAGCTGCTGTAGGAGCGGAGAACGCGCGGTTTGCGGCTGAGGTTGGCTTGGCGCGCGTGACTGTTGTAGAATCATTACTGTCGAGCGGGAGTAACTCAGCGGTAGAGTGCGACCTTGCCAAGGTCGAAGTCGCGGGTTCAAATCCCGTCTCCCGCTCCAGAGATTCGAGAGCCCCTCGCCCGGCGAGGGGCTTTCCGTGTCACCCCATTCTGCAAGCCAACGGAAAGCCCAAAAGGGCGCGGTAGCCAAGTGGTAAGGCAGAGGTCTGCAAAACCTTTATTCGGCGGTTCGATTCCGCCCCGCGCCTCCAAATTTATACAAGTACTGATTCAATCGACTCACCGTTTCACATCTTCCTGCACTACATTAACGATTGCGGAATATCGCTCCTGTCGTGCTATACTGGCCGCCCATGACGATGAATCTCACTTCGCGAATGTACATGGCCATGCGTCGCCCAGGCGGCAGTAGGCCAGCGTCGGAAGTCTGAGACCATCTCTCATCGCTTCTCTCTGGTAGCCGCCTGGGACACTCCAAGCGGCGAAGTTGTTTTTGGACTGATTTCATCTGCAACCAGGGAGATTGCATTGCCTACCGAAGATCTTAAAGTCTCTACCGTCGCAATTCACGGCGGGCGTTCACTGGATTCTCATGCCAGCTCGATTCTTTTTCCGCTGTACCAGACCAGCACCTTTGTTCACGATGCGGTTGGCGTCGACAAAGGATTCAGCTATTCGCGGGTCTCGAATCCAACGGTCGACGCGCTCGAGAAAGCGATTGGAGCTCTCGAAGGAACGCCGCCAGCCGTTTGCTTTCGAACGGGGATGGCTGCCGTCACTACGTTGTTTCTGTCGCTGCTGAAATCCGGCGACCACGTCGTGCTCTCCGACGTTGTTTATGGGGGCACAATGCGGCTCTTCCGCGAGGTGCTTGATCACCTTGGGATTTCAGCCTCATTCGTGGACACTTCCGATCCTGCGAATGTGGAAGCGGCGATCACCGCGGCGACGCGCATCATCTTCATTGAGACGCCGGGCAATCCTACGTTGAAATTGGCCGATATCGAAGCGATCTCGCACATTGCTAAGCGGCATTCGATTCTGCTCGTGGTCGATAACACGTTTCTTACGCCGGTCCTGCAAAATCCCTTTGAGTTCGGTGCCGATATTTCGCTGCTCTCGACCACCAAGTACATCGATGGACACAATGCGACACTGGGCGGCTCGCTGGCGACTCATGATGAGGCGCTCCTTGAGCGATTCCGCCTGATTCGCAAAACACTCGGCACGACGCAGGCGCCCTTCGATGCCTGGCTGGTACTGCAAGGAATCAAGACGCTGCCTGCCCGGCTAAAACTCCATTGCGAGAATGCTCTGCTCATCGCGCAATGGTTGGAAAGTCATCCGGCAGTCGAGCGGGTTTACTACCCCGGCCTGGACTCGTGTCCACAGAAGGCGCTCGCCGACCGGCAACAGTCGGCTGCGGGTGGAATGATCTCCTTCGAACTGAAGGCCGGTTACGATGCGACCATTCGCGCGCTGAACAGCGTGAAACTCTGTTCGCGAGCTGAAAGCCTCGGAGGGCTGGAGACGTTGATTACCCATCCTTCCTCGACGACTCATGCGGATATCGACCCCGAACTTCGCCACGGGCTTGGCATATCGGAAGGGCTCGTTCGCCTGTCGGTTGGGCTTGAGGCTGCGGAAGACATCATTTCCGACCTTGCGCAGGCTTTCGAGGCCGCCGGTTGTTGTGACGAAACGGAGGAGGTTTCCGATGAAGTTTGCTAGCCGCTTAGTGGTGTTCGATCCTGCGCCGGGAGACCGCTTCCATCCGATCGCCACTCCGATTTACCAGACCGCTACGTTCGAGCAGGAGTGCGCAGACAGCTTTGGTGAATACGACTATTCACGAAGCGGCAACCCGACACGTTCGGTGTTGGAGAAACACCTGGCCGCCCTGGAGAACGGCCAACGAGGGTTCTGCTTCTCCAGTGGAATGGCGGCGATCAGCACGGTGACACGGCTGTTGCGCGCCGGCGATGAGATTCTTGCCGACTGCGATCTGTACGGCGGCACTTGCCGGCTATTCTCGAAAGTGCTGGATCGAACTGGTATTACGGTCCGCTACGCCGACGCATGCGACACGGAGCGTTTCGCGCAGCAAATTACTCCGCGGACCAAGCTCATCTACGTTGAGTCCCCAACTAATCCGCTATTGCGAGTGATCGATCTGCGAAGGATTGCCGCTCTCGCTCATGCTCACGGACTGCTGCTTTGCGTTGACAACAGCACCATGTCGCCTTATCTGCAGAACCCGTTGGATCTGGGCGCGAACATTGTGCTCCACTCTGCAACCAAGTATTTGTGCGGACATCACGATGTGACCGCCGGCGCGATTGTTGTCAAAGATGAGGCCCTCGCCGAACAACTCTATTTTTTGCAGAATGCAGAAGGCAATGCACTCGGGCCGTTCGATTGTTTTCTCCTGCTGCGAGGCATCAAGACCCTGAAACTTCGGCTCGATTGCCAGGAGCGTAACGCCAAGGCAGTAGCGCAGTTTCTCCAGGAGCATAAAGACGTCAAACACGTTTACTATCCCGGACTGAAAGACAGCGCAAGCTATGAACTGCAGCGTTCGCAGGCACGGGGAGCGGGAGCCGTGCTGAGCTTTACTACTGGTTCATTCGAAGTGTCGAAAGCTCTTGCTCAACTGACGAACATCTTCCGCATTACGGTGAGTTTCGGCAGCATCAACTCGTCGATTAGTCTTCCCGGAAACATGTCTCACGCCAGCGTTCCAGCGGAGTTACTTGCGCAACGCGATCTGCCCAGGGACCTGGTAAGAATCTCCGTCGGAATCGAAGATGAGGAGGATCTCATCGAGGATCTCGACCGTGCTTTCAACGCCGCGAAGTCGCGTGTTGTCGCGGGAGTTCAGGCTGAGGAGAACGACGGCAAGACCGTTGATCTGGCTGACCTGACATTGTGCTGATGTAACAGATCTGGCGTTCAACAATCCACCAAGCCAACGGAAGGCTTGAACGGGGCACTCATCGCTTTATGGCGTATGCTTGTTGGCCAAGCCAACATACAACGGCCACCGATGAATACTTTCAAGTTCAGTATTTTCTTTTTTCTGACGATAGCCATGACGACGATTGTGAATGCCCAATCCACACCGGCCGCGAGCGAGCGCGCACGCGACCTCGGCGTTCCGTTCGACGGAACGCCAGGGCCGAACAACGCGATCACCGACGTGAAGGGAGTCGAAATAGGGCACACGACGCTGATCTCCGGCGATGGTCCGCTGAATGTTGGGGTAGGACCGGTTCGCACGGGTGTAACGGTGATCCTGCCGCGCGGGAAAGCGAATGGTGACAAGGTGTATGCAGGCTGGTTCTCGCAGAATGGCAATGGCGAGATGACCGGCACGACGTGGGTCGAAGAGTCGGGATTTCTGGAGACGCCCATCGCGATCACCAACACGCATAGCGTTGGTGTGGTTCGCGATGCGGTCATCGCCTGGGGTGTGCAGCACGATCGTGTGAAGAACGACGAATGGTCGCTTCCGGTGGTCGCCGAAACCTGGGACGGTTGGCTGAACGACTTGAATGGCTTCCACGTGAAGCCGGAGCATGTGTTCAGTGCCCTCGACTCGGCCCACTCAGGATCGGTACCGGAAGGCGCCGTCGGCGGCGGAACCGGGATGATCTGCTACGGGTTCAAGGGCGGTATTGGCACATCGTCGCGCGTGCTGACCAAAGAAGATGGCGGGTACACCGTCGGCGTGCTGGTGCAATGCAACTGTGGTCGCCGCAAGCAGTTGATGATTGCGGGCGTGCCCGTCGGCAAAGAGATTTCAGGCAACGAGCCTTACGCCAGCAACGATATGCCGGGAAGCGAGAAGCGCGGCGATGTTGGGTCCATCATTATTGTTGTCGCCACGGATGCACCACTGCTGCCGCACCAAATCAAGCGGTTGGCGCGTCGAGCAACGATGGGCTTGGCGCGCACCGGTTCAACGTCCGGCAACGGCTCCGGCGACATCTTCATTGCCTTCTCCACGGCAAACGAAGGCGCTGATAATTTGCCGGGTCCTAACAAGGTCGATGTTGTTGCTAATGACCGGATGAATCCGCTCTTCGAGGCAACCGTGCAAGCGACGGAGGAAGCGATCATAAACGCAATGGTTGGAGCCAAGACGATGACCGGCATCGACGGCCATACGGTGATCGGGCTGCCGCACGATCAAGTAAAAGAGTTAATGAAGAAGTATGGAAGATAAAACCATTCCACCCTCGCCAACGGAAGGCGAGGATGGGGCCCCCTGCCGTAAGATTTAACGGCAGAGTTCGTCGAGCATTTTGCCATCTGGTGATAACAATTGCACCCGCATGGCGATGGTGCCGTCGGCGTGCGTCGAGCAGCTCAGGCATGGATCGTACGCGCGCACAACGGCCGATACGCGATTCAGCATGCCCTCTTCGATCTTTTCGCCGTGAATATACTCGGTTGCCACCTGCTTCACGCTTCTGCCCATGGCGAGATTGTTGTGCCCGGTCGCGACGATAAGGTTCGCCCATGTGATGGCGCCTTCCTCGTTCACCTGGTAATGGTGGATCAACACGCCGCGCGGCGCTTCGATCATCCCCACACCTTCCAGCGAGTTCACTCCCGCCGTCGCTCGCACGTGCGGGTCCAAGATGTGCTCGTCCACCAGCAGCGCCTCGATACGTTCGAGGGCGTAGATGATTTCGATCAGCCGCGCGTGGTGGTAGAGAAAAGCTGAGTGCGCTGGCTTCCCGTAACGCTGGCGGAAGTCTTCCAGTTCGAGGTCGGCACGGGCAGTGCCAAAGCGGTCCGCGACATTCAACCGCGCCAATGGGCCGACGCGATACACGCCCTCGATTCCCGATGGTTTATAGAACGGGGCTTTGAGGTACGAATTGCGGAGCGTAGCTTCGGAGATGTAATCAGCGTACTGTTCCGCCGGAATCTGGTCGGCAACGATGTCGTCTTTTTCACCGCGGAAACGCAGGTTGCCGTCGTACAACTGCAAGTCGCCTTTTGCGTTCACCAACCCGGCGTACATGGTGGGGAAGCTGCCGAATTTGTCGATGTCCTCCTTGAAGCTGTCGGACGCGGACTTGAAGAACTCCAGCGTGCGGTGCGCGATCTGCTTGGCGTGCGGAAGCTCCGCCAGGATTTTGTCGCGCATAACAACGGTCATCGGCGATCGCACTCCGCCGGGCACGATCCACGATGAGTGCACGCGCTCCTGGCCAAGTGTTTCGATGATCTGTAAACCAAATTTGCGCAGTTCGATGCCGTCGCGCGCCAGTTCCGGATGGCTCTGGATAATGCCAAGCACGTTGCGCGTCGCTGGGTAGGAATCCATGCCGAGAATCAGGTCGGGCGATGACAGATAGAAGAAGCTCAGGGCGTGCGACTGCACGTATTGCGCACAGTGGATCAATTCGCGAAGGCGGTGTGCAGCCGGCGGAATGCGCACGGCCATAATTGCATCGCAGGCTTTCGCCGACGCCAGCGAGTGACTGATCGGGCAGATCCCGCAAATGCGAGCCGTGATCCCGGGCATTTCGTAATACGGGCGTCCCTCGGTGAGTTTCTCGAATCCGCGCACCTGCGTGACGTGCAGTTCGGCGTTGTCCACATGGCCCGCGTCATTTAACTGGATCGTTATTTTCGCGTGGCCTTCGATGCGGCTCACTGGTTCGATGGTGATGCGCTTCATCGCTTCTCCTATCCGAACTTGACGGTCAAATTCGCTTCCGGCTTGCGGCCTTCCAGCAGGTTTGTGATCATGCAGGTGATGTTCTTCGACGGTGGCGGGCACCCTGGCAGGCAGTAATCAACCTTCACGTATTCACTGACGGGACGCACAAGTTTGAGCAGAGCCGGCACACGATCCGTGGGTATGCTCTTGTTCACTTGCGCACCTTCGACGTAAACCCGCTGCAGCAGCTTGTTTACGGGAATAGAGTTCCGCATGGCTGGCACGTTGCCGGTAACGGCGCAGTCGCCAACAGAGATCAGCAAGCGCGTGCGCTGCCGGATCGTCTGGACCTTCGCGAGATCGTCCTGCGAACTCACCGCGCCTTCGACGAGCGTGACGTCCACGTCTTCGGGAAACTCCTGCGCGTCCACCAGCGGGCCGTACACGATGTCGATCTTCTTTTCGAGCTGAATAATCAGCGCATCCATGTCGAGCAGGGACATGTGGCAGCCGGAACATCCGTCGAGC
>CAYWSM010000242.1:0-10983 GCA_964460935.1 uncultured Terriglobales bacterium
CCGCGGCCTGAAGGAAAACGTCATCGTCGGACGCCTCATCCCGGCCGGCACCGGCATGGAGTACTACCGGAACATCCGGTTAGCTCCGGAACTCGAACAGCAGGCTCAGCAGGTCCAGGAAGAAGTGAGCCGCGAGTTCGAGGAAGCCGAGCGCGCGCTGGAGATGATGCGCCAGGAAGGCGAAGCCGAAGAGATGGCCGCCGAGTAACAATCAGATGTAGCGCAGCCATTCCTGGCTGTGCCTAACAAAAATGTTAGGGCCGGACACGCGAGTGTCCGGCCTTTTATTTACAAGAAACTTGCTGCAATGGAGGAGTGATTAGACGCCTGCTGCTGTTGGACGGGCGATCTCGATTTCTTTTGCGGAAACCTGGCTAGCTTTGACTTGGGCGTTAATCCACTCATAGGTCTTCCGTAAGCCATCTTCGAGTGAGTAAGAAGGAGCCCACCCCAGAGTTTCGGCAATCAAATGATTATCCGAGTTTCTTCCGCGAACACCAAGTGGTCCCGGAATATGTGTTATGTGCAAGTTCTTGTTCCCAATCTTCATCACCAATTCGGCTAGTTCGTTGATCGTCACCATCTCTTCTGAGCCGATGTTTACTGGGCCCGTGAAGCTCGATTCCATCAATCGGCGAACTCCCTCCACGCATTCATCGACATAAAGAAAAGAGCGTGTTTGCATTCCGTCGCCCCAGATCTCGATAACTCCCCTGTCAGACACTTCAGCAACTTTTCGGCAGATTGCTGCCGGAGCTTTTTCGCGGCCACCTTGCCATGTGCCTTCGGGGCCGAAGATGTTGTGGAACCGAGCGATGCGAACCTCAATCCCATAGTTACGGGCGAATGCTAGATATACTCGCTCGCTAAAGAGTTTTTCCCAGCCATATTCGCTGTCGGGTGAGGCGGGATAAACGGAATCCTCGGAGCAGATCGGATTCTCAGGATCTTCTTGATTGTGCTCTGGATAAACACAAGCTGATGATGAGTAAAAAAACTTCCTCACTCCAGCCTTACGTCCGGCCTCGAGGACATTTAAATTGATTAATGCCGAGTTATGCATAACACACGCGTCGTTGTCGCCAGTGAAGAGATAGCCGGCCCCTCCCATGTCAGCCGCGAGTTGATATACCTCGTCAATACAGTCGACCGCCCTTGCTACTACACCTATATCCCGCAGGTCGCCGATGATGAACTCATTGGCTGCTGTGCGAGAAAACTCGGGGGCTTTAAGATCAACACCTCGTACCCAGAACCCTTCCTTCCTCAGCCGCCGAACCAGGTGGCTACCGATAAATCCGCCTGCGCCACAAACCAGTGCACATCTCATTGTGTCCTCATTTCTTTCACCGAATCACAGCCACCTGGAAAACGTGGCCAATCATTACACACGTGCCAATGGGCTTAATGTTCTGCGACGATAACTCGGTTTCGATCTTTCCGCAGGTGTGCATCTTTGTGCTGAGATTTGGTTCCGTGCTATTTGCCGAGAAGTCGAGAGCAACCGCCGTCGGTCGTGGCGAATGACCTAAGTCTTCAGCTATGCGCTTGCCATAACTGCATGTATTCTGCACGCCTGGTTCATCGCTGATAAACGGAGTAGCAGGACGAAGGTCAGGATTCGCGACATACAGAATCGGAACATTGGTTAGATATCGCTGGTATGACTCCTCACCGACAAATAGTGATCTAGCATCGGATGGAATTAATGATGAACACCCACTCGTCAAATGTTCGAGTTCGGAGGCATAAATTCCTCGATTGACCGGCAGGCCCTGCAAATTTGCTTGCGCGCGGAGGAGAGGAGTCATTGGCCACAGTACCAGTATCAACGCTATGC
The DNA here is from genome assembly GCA_964460935.1 of uncultured Terriglobales bacterium. GTDB lineage: Bacteria > Acidobacteriota > Terriglobia > Terriglobales > Acidobacteriaceae > DATMXP01. The sequence continues at coordinate 1,841 of CAYWSM010000242.1, forward strand.
TTAAAACTGTGCGCGCCGCATTAGAATGCCAAATCGCTGCGCCTGCAAGAAGAACAATCAGCAGCACCGCTGTGACAGGCAAAAAGTGCATCTGGTCTGCACGATTGAAACTGTATGGTAACAACGTAAGTGGAGGGACTACCAACACACCACGCTTGAGTTGGTGTGCAAATGAACTTGTCGTTCGGAGTGCAAAACCGCCTGATATTGCCAATAGAATAATTGCCAGGCAATTTGCTACCCACTGCATGTTCCCGCCGCTGGGATATGGGATTGGCAGTTGGCGATACGGCAATATGAGTAACGGAATCTGAAATATAAATTCGCGTTCCGCCGCCCACGATCCTGTTACGATAGCATGTCCAGCCATCAATGCGAATGCGGCTGATACGCCCACAAATCCTGCTAGTGTCGTCCGCCACAACTGCTGTGCCATAAAGATCAAACGACGTTGATCTTGAACGAAATGCGCAGCTGCGGCCCATAGCACGAAAGCGCCGAACGCCAGCACCAGCACAGCTGGCAGAACTCTCTCCCAGCGCCATAATGTTGTTACCGACGAAGCTGCTGCTGCTGCCAACCACAGCGAGCGTGAGCCTCCGTGCCGTAATGCCGCGAACAGAAGTAGCAGGCTTAAACATGTGAGCGTCAAGGGGCACGGGTCGGCCCCCATACTCATACACGCCATGGGAACAATAGCGCCAACGCAGAATAATGCTGCTCCCGACAACGCCAAGCGGTCAGACTTTGCTTGCCTGACCAGCACCGCCAGACACCCAGCCACTGCCAAAGCATTGAACACAGAAACCGCAATCTGCACTTGCGAGATCTCGCGAAGGCGCAAAACCTTGCCGAATAGCAGCGCTGGGCCAGGAGGATACAAAAAGCCATAATCGATATAAGGTTTCAGTCCGCGGGAGGCATACATCGGCTGGAGCAGAAAGAGAGCACTGTCGAAGTAATTAACATGAAACGCGCCCCAGGCGAGTGCCAAGTGTACCCAACCCGCCGCGAGAATAGATAGAGAGAGCCACAATAATGACATCACTCGCGACAGTCGTATGGAATCAGGGCAGGCCATTTAGCTCTCGCTTCAGATAACAAAGTCCAAGCAGGTGTTCCCATGCGATGCGAGGAACCTTGGTAGCGCGATAAACCTGTGTGACGCCGCTGGTGCGCACACGATGTTTCACGGGCGTTTCCACGATGCCAATTCGGTGCGCGGTAGCACGCGCGAGAAATTCCCACCAGAACCCTTGACGAAGAATGCCAACTTTGCCCGAGAGTATCTTTTGCAATGCGGACCGTTTGATCAGCAAATAAGGACAAGAAGGATCTCGAACTGGCACTGTGAAAAGTATTCGGTAAACAGTTCGAAATGCACCGGACATAAGAAGACGAATCCATGGATCAGAGCGTGGATTTCGCCATCCCATGATCAGGTCACCTTTGTTGCGAAGCGATGCTAAATGCGCAAAATCTGCGGGATCACATTGTCCATCGGAGTCTATAAAGGCGATCCAGTCTGAACTGGTCTTCCTGAATCCGTCAATCACAGCGCGAGAGTAACCCTTGCGTGCCGGATCGGAAATGAGCAGCAGGGGCAGCTCGCGGGCAAGCTTTTGAAGGACCTCAACTGTGTTGTCATTCGATCCGTCTTCACAGACGACAAAGCGAATCGGCTGTTCGCCTTCGATCATTACTACACGATGAAATTCCCGCAGCGTAGCGCCAATAGACGCCCCTTCGTTATGTACGGGCAATACAACGTCAATAGTGTCTAGGTTTGTGTGCCCGGCAGGTGCGTCCTGATCCCTCACTTCTAGTCCTCTATTAACTATTAGCCTACAATCGTGATATTAAAACGCGACGTTACCACAGTTCCCTGTTGAGTTATATGCGGTAATGGACGGAAAGCTTGGTCTGTTACTTACTTTGGTAACGGGATTTGCTCGTAATGCGAAGAACACCGGCTGGAAAAGAATTTGCCTAGCGTCGTTAGGCACGTGCCGAACTGGTCTTCAAAAGCGGGTTTTCACCGTGCTTCTTAGCTTATATTTTCCAGCGCCTTGGCAAGCACCGGGTTAGTGCCTTACTAAGATCTGTATCTCAAATCCGGAACGATGCCGATTCGTCCTCTCATACCCAGGCGGTCTGCGCCAACAACTTCTTTGCCTACTCTGTAAACCCGAGTTCCAGAAACCCGTCTCAATCATTGCACGAAGCTACACATCGCGTGCAATCGCGCAGGTTGGCATTCACCTGCGCTGGCGCATAGGTGTGTGCGGTTGTGACCGGGTAACGAACGCGAAAATTTTTATGGGTATTCGGTTTTCCTTAGCAACTCTGAATTTATGCAGGTGTTCATCAATGTTGTCTCTAGCGCCGCGACCCGCGTCCGGCGCGAAGATGCATGTTCGTCCCGTTCGTTGCTCGACAGCGCCTTCCCGGCGCATAACTAAATAGTTAGTCCGGACAGCCGAGAGTTCTGGTTGGTGGCAGCCGCCGATGCCGTACCGATCTGCCGTCCTCGTGTGTCTGCCGCTCGTAGTCAGAGATCGTCGAAGTTAAAGGGGCTCAGTCGATGTGTCAACGCTCGCCGCAATTCCACCCTGTTGAGAATCTGCCGCTGCTGCGGCTTGCCTTTGCCGTCCTCTTATTTTTCTTGCTTGCGCTGCTCGCCGGTTGCTCCGGAGGTTCGTCATCAAGCGATAGTTCGGTCACAGTTTCGATCTCCCCCGCGGCCACGACCCTTACCGCGGGACAGACCGCCTCATTCGTCGCCACTGTATCGAACACCGATAACACAGCAGTTACATGGAAGGTCAATGGAGTTGACGGTGGGAACTCGACGTACGGCACGATCAGCGCCAGCGGGCTCTACAACGCCCCGGGAACGGTGAGCAGCACACAGACGGTAATCATTACAGCAGTGTCGTCGGCCGACGCCACCGTCTCTGGTTCGGCTACAGTCACATTGAATCCGAGTACATCTTCCGGATCCGGTTCCGTGACAGTTACGCCGTCGTATGCAGTGCTGGCAGCCGGCAGCCAGCAAACCTTCGTGGCAACGGCCTCTGGAACGTCCATCGATGTCGTCTGGACCCTTAGCTGTAAAGCCTCTGTTAGTGCCAACTGCGGGACCATCTCATCCACCGGTGTCTATACTGCTCCACTTTCTCCACCGCCGGGAGCCAATGTCATGTTGACTGCAACGGCAAAGGATGGAAGCACCAATCCTGGGTACAGCACCATCACGATTCAGTATTCGAACGCGACACTCGCAGGCCAATACGCGTTTTCGTTTACCGGGGAGAACGGTTCGACAGCAGTCGCGGAACTCGGCAGTGTGACGCTCGACGGCGCCGGGAACATTGTTGCCGGCGTGGAAGACTCGCCCGAAGCGATGTCCACAATAAGCGGAGGTACTTATCACATCGGCACTGATGGCCGTGGGACGGCTACGCTTCAGACGTCCAGCGGAACAGCGGCATGGCAATTCGTGGTAGTCGATCATGCAACGGTGCTGATCACCTCGCAGGACAATTCCGGTGCGACCATGACCGGTGCGCTCGCGCTTCAGAATCCGTCGCAATTCGATATTGGCGTGATCAGCGGGAATTACACCTTTGCCTTGCGCTGTCCCGCGTCCGCTCAGGCTTTCGCGCAAGTCGGTACTTTCACCGCCGATGGGGCCGGCAACATCTCGCAGGGTCTTCTGGATGTGATTACTTCAGGGCAAACGCAATCGGCCCTGTCAGTCACTGGGAGTTTAACTGCGCCATCGTCGTCTGGTCGCGGAACGCTCACTCTGTCCAGTTCATTCGGCACGCAGACGGTGATTTATTACCTCGTCGACAGCACTCACCTCAAACTGATGGAACAGAGCTCAGCCCGGGCAGTGGCTGGCGACGCGGTGAAGCAGGCGAATGGTCCTTTCACTGTCGCGAATATCACAGGAAAATTCGCTACCGCTCTATACGGAAGTGATTCTGTCGGTGCGGCGGCTTTCGGTGCGCAATTCAGGCTGGATGGGGTCGGAGCCGTATCCGCTGAGGTTGACAGCAATCTGAATGGGAACGTCGTTAGCAATGTGACGATGAGCGGCTCGTATAACGTCACCGATACAAATACGGGTCGCACCGAACTAACCCTGAATGGAAATGGGAAGACGTACAGCTTTGTGGCCTATCCCGCGTCAGGACAAGACCTCTACCTGGCGGAAACCGACGGCCCCGTCGCCGCAGGGCAAGCGTTTGCTCAACAGGGTTTTGTGATTACGACAGGTTCACTGGCTGGAAGTTTTGCCACGTCATTGTCGGGAAACACCCTGGATAACCCTCAACAGTTCGAGAGCGCAACAGGGCAGTTGGTAATCAACGGGGGCGGTGCGATCACCGGGACGATAGACATTATCAGCGGCGGAGCGGTGACCTCCGCTTCCGCACTCACTGCCTCATACTTCGTCGATGGCAGCGGGTACGTCACCGTCACCTACCAGGATTCGGCGTCGGCGCTGAGTAGCGGTACCTTGGCCCTTTATCCCATCGATGCGCAGCGATTTCTTTCGATAGAGATCGACGGCAATCGCGTACTAACGGGTTTCAGTGAAATTCATAATTAGCAGTTCTTCTGGAGAAGCAGTGATGGTTCGTTCCCAACGTTCAAGTCACATATCGTCCGCGCGGCTGGCAGTGTGTTTTGTCCTGCTGTGCGCAGTAGTGCAGTTTGGCTGCGGAGGTTCGTCGTCGAGTTCCCAGACGGTAGTGTCGGTGAATGTGACTCCGGCCACGAGTTCAGTAAGCGTTAATGGCCAGCAACAATTCACCGCCACCGCTCTTGATTCCAATGGAACCACCGTTTCGGGTCAAACCTTTACGTGGACGAGCAGCAACACCAGCGCAGCCAAAATCGATGCCTCGGGCATCGCAACCGGCGTTGCACCTGGAAGCACGCAGATCACGGCGCTAACGGCAGGCATTACCAGCACGGCTGTAACGCTAACAGTAAATCCTTCGATTGCTACGGTCTCCATCTCTCCGACCACCGCCACAATCAAGGTTGGCGCGACGCAGCAGTTCACGGCCTCGGCAGTGGACGCGCAGGGGAACGCGGTAAGCGATGCTGTATTCAGTTGGCATAACAGTTTCGGAGGCGTGGCCAGCATCGACAGCCATGGTCTGGCGACGGGACTCTCTCCGGGAACCGTACTGATAACAGCCAGCGCCAATGGCGTTACCAGTCCAGTGGCAACCCTCACGGTGACGCAGTAAGGGGCGCGATGAACAGACTGTCTCTGGCTATCATCAGCATAGGCCTCGCTTTTTTGGCGGGTTGTGGCGGCGGTGGGGTTTCCATCTCCCTGTCGCCGGGCAGTGCAACCGTAGCTCCCGGTGCGACGCAGCAGTTTACCGCTAGTGTGCATGGAGGCGGCGGCAACTCAAATGTTACATGGCAAGTGAATAGCATCATCGGCGGCGATACTACCGTCGGCACCATCACCTCGGACGGTCTATACACCGCGCCGGCCGTGATCCCCTCCTCCCCGACGGTGACCATTACCGCTGTGCCGAGCGCCGACACGATGAAAACCGCTACCGCGACGGTGACGATCGCAGACCCCATCAAGGTGTCTCCTACGTCCGCAACCGTGAGCGTCACTGCGAGCCAGCAGTTTTCAGCGACGGTGACATTTTCCAGTGATACGTCCGTGACTTGGCAGGTGAACGGTGTGACGGGCGGGAACTCCACCTACGGAACCATTAGCACCACGGGTAGCTATACTGCGCCCGCATCGGTTCCGTCTCCGTCGAGTGTAACGGTCACTGCCGTTTCCCAAGCCGACAGTTCGAAAACTGCCACCGCCAGCGTGGTGATCACACCCCCGCCAATCGTGATCGCACCCAGCGATGTGACGCTGCCCGCCGGGGCGCAACAGGGTTTCACGGCAACCGTGTTGCAGAAAAACGTCAGTCCGAAATGGACGCTCACCTGCAACAGCACCAACTCCGCCGATTGCGGTACGCTTACATCGGATGGCATCTACACCGCGCCCCTGGCCCCTCCGTCTGGAGGCACTGTCACCATCACAGCCACGATGGCGGATGGCAGTGCACAATCGGCCAGCATAACGGTGCCGATACAAATCTCCGACGCGACTCTGGCCGGAACCTACGTGTTCGGCCTTGCCAACCGGTCAACGGCGTCGTTCGCCGCCGAAGCAGGCATCATCAGTTTTGATGGCGTAGGCAAGATAACGGGCGGCCAGTTCGACCGGGCCGGGACAGGCGCTGGCTCCATCACAATCACCGGCGGCACATATGATATCGGCACAGATGGCCGGGGCACCGCGATTCTGGAAACCGACGATGGCCCGATCGCGTGGCAGTTTGTGATTGGAACCCGCTCCACGGCGCAGATTGCTCGTCTTCAGGCGGATGGCTACGCGCTCACAGGACGGCTTGACCTGCAGCAGTCCTCTGCCGCAACTCCCCTCGCTGGCAAGTTTGCACTGAACACCACCGGAGTTGCTTCATCGGATTTTACGGCCACAGCGGGTGCAGTGGCATTCGATGGTGTAGCAACCGTCACCCGCGTTTTGCTCGATGCTGTGAGCGGTAGCGACGTTAAGACGAACTTGTCTGGTACTGGCGCCTATACCACTGCTTCATCCTCCGGGCGCGGAGCGCTGACAATCTCGACTGGCGCGGGAAGCCAAAGCTTTGTGTACTACGCCGTCGATTCTTCACACGTCAAAATGGTTGAGACTGACGGAAATCAGCTTGCCTACGGTGAGCTATACCAGCAGGGATCTGCCAACTATACCGCCGCCAGTTTCAACGAGCGGGTCGCGTTTACAGTGAGCGGACTTGACTCCGGCGCTACTTATGCGGCAGGAGGCCTGTTCATCCTCGATGGGAACTCCGCGATCACCAACCGGATACTCGATGGCAGCAGCGAGACGGTGTTTGACACCAATGGTGTCTACCTGTTGACCGACAGCACCTTTGGGCGCACCACTGCGAAATGGACCTCCTCGGACGGCAGCACGTCGCAATACGTGCTGTATCCGCGAGCAGGCGGAAGTTTCGTCATGCTCGAAGTCGATGGCGCCCACGCTGCCGGCGGAATCGCTATGCAGCAGACGCTGGCGTCACCTTCCACCGCGTCGCTGACAGGTCAATACGCATTGGCGTTGCAGGGAACAGATCTCAACGATGCGAGTCCGGTCGCATTTACCGGGAGTGCCGACATTACCCAAGCCGGAGCCTGGTCTGGAACGCTTGACTCTGCGGACAAAAACGGAACCACGCTAGGCGCCGAATCGCAAGTAGGATCGTTCATGGTGGCAACCACCGGCCGTGGCGTCGTTACATTGCTCTCGACCTCTCCGGCGCTGAATGGCAGCACCATCATTCTTTATGTGCTGGACGGAGACAACTTCCTTGCACTGGAGTCCGACTCCAACCGTGTGCTTGTGGGTTCGGCAATTCGGCAGTATTAAACCCTTAAGTTATAAGGCCGAGCAGGTATTTTCGCGTCTGCTCGGCCATCGTCCAGGCCTATTACTTTTTATCCAATGTCTGGCCAATAACCTCCAGCGCCTTGGCAAGCACCGGATCGTTGCCTTTCTGAAGATCGGCAGCGGAGGTCCGCACCTCGATATCCGGAGCGATGCCAATACCTTCGAACGGAGTTCCGTCGGGCAAGTACTCGCGTAACGTACTTAAGGAAACCCGCATGCCATTGCCGAAATTCTGGCCGTAAGGCTGCCCTGTGCTTCCGCCCGTGCGTTCACCGACGATCACCGCACGATGGTTGTCCTTGAAAGGAGCAACGAGATCTTCACAGGCGGAGTAACACCCGCCGTCCGTCAGGATATACAGCGGGCCGGAGTAAAGCGTCTTCTTGGGTTGCTGCGGATCGCTGCCAAACGACAATTCGGCATGTTGACCGCTGATCTCCCATGCACGCAGCACCGCAATGTTCGCCGCCGTTGTTTGCGACATCCAGCGATACGGACGGTCCATCAACCCATCGACAAGGTTCGCGGGCGTCGAACCGCCATGATTTCCGCGCACGTCGAGAATCAAAGCTTTGACCTGTCCAAGATTCTTGATGAATTCAACGGCTGAATCCTCGAATGTCGCGGGAGCGAATATGGGTATGCGGACGATCGCAACTCCATCTTGTTGCCGGGTCTCGATGGTTTTGAATTGCTGTCCAGACCACTGGAATGCTCCCTTTCGCGTCACGCTCACCTTCTTGCCGTTCTTGAGTGTGACGACAAAGCTGGGTGGAAACAAATAGGTGTACTCGAATAAAGAGTGTTGCCTCCAGCGCTCATTCGAGGCGGAAATATACTTGCGGTTTCTCCGGTAGAAGGCGTCGAATGGCTCGTTGTCGATCGCTGTAAGCACTTCCCCGAGCGGCAGGTCAGCCAGAGACGTCTGCGTAATCACCCATTCGCCATCGATCGGACGAGCGTAGAACCCGATCATTTGTCCGAAATTGTCTCGCAGCCACTGATCGCCGAATGCGCTGTGCCCATTTTGCAGTGCCGCCACAAACTCCATTGAGGCGAGATCAAAATCGCGGCGGTTGTCGGATACAAGCACCTGTTGGATGTAGTTAGCGTACTCTTTTTCCAAATCGAAGCTCGGCACTCCCTTCCAGTGTCCAAAATACATTTGTATGGAGGAGTAGATCCGGGAAGCAATCATCACCCGACTTTGGAGGTCGATGGCCGTCCGCTCTGCTTCCGGCGCTGAGCGTTCTTGTGCCATCACCGAAACCGCAAGGAAGAAAAGAACGATTAACACGAATAGGAGTTGCGAGCCTTTGTTTTTGGCCATACGCCCGAATCTTACTCGGCTGCTGCACCGAAGGCGATGCTGTTTTGGTCAGTTTCAACAAGGACATCCCTGTATCCCTGCAGTACATCACTACTTAGCAAACAGCCAATCATTACCGTCCTCATAGGAGGTGCATATGCAGGCAGTTCATGATGGACAATGTGGTCTTTGCAAGCACTTTGGGGAGCCACATCCAAGCGATAACAAACTCGTCGAGATTCGAAAGACCAGTACAGCCCCGGAAGTCCTGATCGACGACTGCGGACATCCCAAGCACGCTTCATTGCA
>CAYWSM010000243.1:0-3617 GCA_964460935.1 uncultured Terriglobales bacterium
GGACGGGTTGCAGTTCGTCGAGAAGCTACAGGAGATGCCACAAGCGAAGGGACTCCCCGTCGTCATGATCACAACCGAAGCCAGCGAGTCGCACGTGGTGAAGGCGCTGTCCTGCGGTGCTAGCGGGTATATCCGCAAGCCGTTCACTCCGGATGAGGTGAAGGAACACGTGCTTCCGCTTCTTTCGCCTAAGTTCTCCCTCTCTTAGCAAATATTAATGTGGGGTGGTCTGCAACCTGCACTCCGCCGTGTGGAGTTTCTCGTGGACAGCGGATTCTATGCAGCGTGTACGGGGCTGATCGGCAAGATGCGGGCGCTTGAGACCGCCGCGCATAACCTCGCTAATGTCAGCACAACTGCATTTAAGGGCGAGCAGGTTGGCTTTCAAGAACTCCTCGCGAGGGCGGATGAATCCGGCCTGTCTGGTGTGAATCAGGCAATCAACAACTACGGCATTGCTGATGTCCCATCTCTCGACCTGTCGCAAGGCTCGATTGAAAGAACGGGCGATCCGTTGGACCTCGCCATCGAAGGTTCGGGATTTCTGTCAATTCGCACCGCGGGAGGAACTGGCTATACGCGTAACGGTCATCTTCAGGTATCGGCTTCGGGACAGCTTGTCACTGCAACAGGCGATGTTGTGCTTGGCGATCAAGGGCCGATTGAACTGCCGGCGGGAACGGTGTCCATCAGTCCTCGCGGGGTAATTTCGGTTAACGGTGCGATTGTAGCCACCCTGAAAGTGGTGGAGTTCAACTCGAAAGCATCGCTCCGCGAGGCCTCTCCGGGAATCTATTTGTCGGATACAACACCAAAGCCCGCGAGCAACTCTACAGTCCGGCAGGGTGCATTGGAATCATCGAACGTGAACCCTGTTGAATCCGCCGTTGACTTGATCACGATTCAGAGAGAAGCCGAAATGTTGCAACGGGCCCTGAGCCTGCTGCATGGAGAAATGAATCGAGTCGCCGCCAACGACTTAGCGAAAGTGTGAGGAAGGGAATGTTCCGATCGTTATTTACAGCCGCCAGCGGCATGATCGCCCAGCAACTCAATCTCGACAACGTAGCGCATAACCTCGCGAACGCCAGCACTGCGGGGTTTCGCCGACGCCGTCTTCAGTTTCAGGACACGCTCTATCAGAACATGGTGATGCCGGGTTCGGCTGCTACGCAGCAAACGACTGTCGCTACCGGATTGCAGGTAGGACTCGGTTCGCGTGCCGCGGCCTCGGAGGTGATCCAGACCCAGGGAGATTTCACTCAGACGGGAAATCCGCTTGACCTGATGATCAACGGCCAGGGTTTTTTCCAGGTCACATTGCCGAGTGGTGAAACCGGGTACACGCGCAGCGGCGCGTTTCATCTCGATTCACAGGGCAACGTTGTGACCGCAGACGGCAATCCGCTGGAGCCGGCGATCACGATTCCTTCCGGTGCAACGGACATCAGCATCGGTGCGGACGGGACGGTCACGGCTACGCTGCCTGGCCAGACTGAAGCCCAACAGGTCGGCAACATTCAGCTTGCGTATTTCACGAATCCCGGAGGACTCAACAGCGTAGGACAAAACTTGCTGTTGGCTACGACATCCTCGGGCGATCCGATTGTCGGCACTCCCGGAGGATCCGAAGGACTGGGAACGTTGCAACAGGGAATGCTCGAGCAGTCGAACGTGAACGTGGTGGACGAATTCATCCAGATGATACTGGCACAACGGTCGTATGAAGCGAACTCACGCGTCGTGCGAGCTTCCGACGAAATGTTTCAGGACCTGAACAACATTACGCGGTGACCATAATGACCGGACAAAAATTCGCGTTTATCGCGTTGGCCCTGCTTTTGTATATCGCACCGCTTTATGCCGACGAAGCGACGATCATTACGAGAGAGCAGATCATCACACAACTGCACCTGACCGATGTCGCGCTGGAAGTTGAGATTCCAAAGGTCATCTCGCGACGATCGCAGTCAAAGTTGATTGTGATGTCGCGCCAGGTTAACGGCAGAACAATACAACTTCGCCTCCGGTGCGCGGAGTCGGCGTGCGTTCCGTTCTATGTGAAGTTGCGATTCCACGATGGCGCAGATGCCAACTCGGCCCTCTTGGATCTTCAACCGCCCGCGTATCGTCGATCTCCAAACAAAGCTCGCTGCCGCATAGTCAAAGCAGGTTCTTCCGCGTTCCTTGAGATTGTTTCGGCAGCAGTCCGTGTTCGTTTACAGGTGAGATGTCTTCAGTCGGGCTCGCAGGGTGACATCATTCGTGTCAGGGACGAGCAAACGCGGCGCGTCTACAGTGCGCGAGTCATCGACAAGGATCACGTAAAGGCCGAATCATGAAGCTGACATTTACCACAGTACTGATGATGCTCTTTGCGATAGTGGCCGAGGCTGGCGGGAAGGCCAGCACAAAGAAAACGCCTCTGCAGGAGTACCTGGAATCTTGCAACAGCGTTGTCGCGGAAGACCCGGTGCATCCCAGCGGAAGCCTCTGGAGTTCGCAAGCCACTTTTGCCGAAATGAACAGCGACTATCGCGCTCAGCATGTCAACGATCTCGTGATCATTCGCATCGTCGAGCAGACATTGGCGCAGGCCAGCGCCGATGTGTCCGCTCAACGGAAACTTCAGGCCAGTTCGGCGATTTCCAGCATCGGCGGACAAACCTTCCGTCCGTTGAACCCGTTGTTCTCCATGAACTCCGACAACACGCTGACAGGAAAAGGACAGTCGAACTCGCAGACCAAATTGCAGACCAGCGTCGCCGGACGTATCGCGGCCATCCTCCCGAATGGTGTCATGGTCGTCGAGGCGCAACGCCGCGTGCACATGAATAACGAGACGCAGACCATCCTCCTTCGCGGCATGCTGCGTCCCGGAGACGTGCAGTCCGACAACTCCGTTGCTTCCACCGCGCTGGCAAACTTGCAGATTGAGCTGAAAGGGAAGGGCATCGTCAGCGATTCCACGCGGCCGCCGAACCGGCTGCTCCGAGCCCTGTTTTGGCTCTTCGGATTCTAGCGATGAAGAAATCGTGTGTACTCGCACTGTTGTTGTGCTCGTTGAGCATGGCCGCCCAGGACAGCGTTCACGTGCTGATTCGTGACGTCGCCAGCGTCGAAGGTGTACGTGAGAACATGCTGATCGGCTATGGACTCATCGCCGGACTGAATGGCACCGGCGACCGCCGTCAGACGCTCTTCACCACACAGACGCTCGCCAGCGTTCTCTTGCGCATGGGAGTGCAGGTGCCGGCGACCGCTGTGCGTGTCAACAATGTTGCCGCTGTTTTTGTGACCGCTTCGCTGCCACCATTCGCGCGCTCGGGAACTCACGTTGATGTTACAGTGTCTTCGGTTGGCGATGCCAAGAGCCTCGATGGCGGGATGCTTCTGCTCACGACGTTGCGCGGCCCCGATGGCCAGGTGTATGCGACGGCGCAAGGTCCCATTGCTATTGGGGGATTTGCGGTCGGAATTTCCGGAAACAGCAAGCAGATCAACCATCCAACCGTGGGACGCGTTCCGGCGGGCGCCATCATCGAACGAGATGCGCCTAATAACGTTGAGAAGCTGCCAACGCAACAGCTCATTCTGGCCGACCAGGATTTTTCCGT
>CAYWSM010000244.1:0-1527 GCA_964460935.1 uncultured Terriglobales bacterium
ATCACCTGTCCTTCGATTTGTGCTCGTCCGTAGCGAAATACGCCAGAAGCCATTTTGACCAAGTCGAACGGCACGAATACGGTGACGAGTCCGGCAAATAGAAGTGAAGTGGCAGCGGCCAGTTGGGGAACGCTTGATTTCAGACCATTCGCACGCAGCAGGAGCCAAAGTGCGAGCCCAAGATCGACGAATGCTCCGACCACCACCACCTGACGCAAGCCGAAAGCCGGCATAACAGCATGTACTGCCACCAGAACACCAGCGATGCTACCCAGCGTATTGGCAGAATAAACTCGTCCTATGCTTGATTCGCCATATCCTTTGTGCAATAGGATTGCAGTAATGAGGGGCAACGTCATTCCAGCGAAAAAAGTCACGGGCAGCATGAGCACCATGCAAACGCCGTGGGAAAGAATATTGAAAAACGTGTAACCCGCATCGCTCTTCTGAAGCCCCTGCAGAATAAACGCCATCCAATCAAAGCTACGGTTGTAAATTGGAATGCTTAGAAAAGCAGCGGTCGCCATCGCGAGCTGAATCCAACCGAGCAGACGCAACGGTTCCTCGGCAATTTCAATACGTCCGCGAATGAAAAAACTGCCAAGCGCGATACCGAGGATGAAGGCGGACAACATCAGCTCAAAAGAATGTGTCGCCGATCCCAACACCAACGACAGCATCCGGATCCAACCGATCTCGTAGAAGAATGAAGCGGCCCCGGTAAGAAACGCGACCGCAATCAGCATTCTTGCTGAATCATTCGCCGACGTACCGGTAGCCGGCGCCGTGGTCTCGACTGGCGGTTGCTCTTCCGTTGCTCGCGAAACGAGCAGCACACAGAGCGCGAGAAAGAAATTGATGACCCCCGCGAAGGCGATGGTACCGGGCAGTCCGGACTTGGCAATGAGGTAAAAGCCGCTGACGAGAACACCCACCGACGCACCGAGGCTGTTGGTGAAGTAAAGCCAGCTCAATGCGCCCCCCGAGGTCTGCGGGAGAATGCGGATGACACCCGCGCTCATGAGCGGGAAGGTAGCGCCAAGAAGTATCGACTGCGGCAACACGATCAGACCGCTGGCGGTCCATTTGACGATATCGATTACCAGGGGTGAGCTGAGACTCGGAATGACACTGTCGAACATCCACGACTGCATCCCGCGAAACAGCGGATCGAATATCAGGGCGCCCACACCGAGTGCGCCTTCGACGAAAGCATAAATCTGCAAAGGACTATCGAAACGCAAGGTCCAGCGCCCGACGAGCCAGGAACCGAGCGCCATACCGCCCATAAAAATCACCAGCACCAGCGTCTGCGCGTACGCGGCGTGGCCGAGAAAGAGTTTGAGGTAATGCGACCAGATCGACTCGTAGATCAGACCGGCGAAGCCGGACAATGCGAACAGCGTGTACAGAATCGCGCGAGCGCGACTTTCACGGTACATTGCATCCCCTGATTTTTGCTGTCGTGTTATACGAAATTGGCTGAGCGTGCAGGCCGTTGCTCGGTCGGGCAAGCAAATTTACTTA
>CAYWSM010000245.1:0-1697 GCA_964460935.1 uncultured Terriglobales bacterium
GGACACGAATTTCGTGGAACACCTAATTATAACTTCGGGTGAGCTTTGAAGGCAGGCCGACAATCCCGAAATAGACCGGTCGTCGCAGAATGTTCGGTCCAGCCTGTCAGAGACACCCGGTCTGTACTTTTGTATATACCCTTATCCCCCCTCGATCTGTCGAATCAACAACTTACATGTAGATTTTTGGCGATGTACAAGCGAACGAAAGAGTTAGGAGCAAAATATTGAAAAGTTTCGAGTTGCGGGTTTCGAGTTGGTTTCTCAGTTCATCAGTTTGTCAGTACTTCAGTTGGGTTGTCGGTGATCGGTAAAAGACCTCTGCTATGGAGCCGCGGGCAGGACCGTTGACGGACATCAACTGCTGCCTGGTCCGCTCCACATCTTGTTCTAAATCATTGGGATGATCATCCCGGGTGCGGAAGAGGTGATCGTAAGCTCACGCCGTCCGCAGTTGAGGGTTCTAACGGAGAAGAGAGCCTCGAGGAATCTTCTCTTTATTCCCCTCAATTATTAATAGTACGGAGCCCGGACGGTTTTACCGCCAAATTCGAGAAATTTATATATTCCTTCTAACCAACGAGTTACAAGGAAATTGCGGGTTTTGCAGCCTTGACGAAATTTTCCCGAAACGTGAAGGGCTTAGCGGCTGAAGGTGACACCGGGGCCGAGGACGCCGATGAACAGGGCACACGCGACAACGGTGGCGATGATCCAGCCAAGACTGCGCGGGATGGGAGCGACGGGCTCAGGCTCGTTACGCTTCCAGTTTCGCATCAGGGTAGGGAAACTCAGCAGGCCGGCATTAGCGCCTAGGGTTGCGGGCAAGGCGCTCGCGATGACATAAAACAGTCCGGCGGGATTCAGCGTTCCCGCGATTCCGGAGAGGACGCCTTCAGCGGCGTACGGGAGCCAGGTAAGGCGACGTACGCGACGGAATGACTCGTGGTCCGGAAGGAAGGGCCGGAGTTTCGATGCCACAAGGAGCATGGAAGCGTAGTAGGAGGCCACGCCTACGGCAATGAGCGCCAGTCGCCACGCCCAATGTGGTTGCAGACCCGCGATGACTCCTGCCCAGTCGCCAAAATTCGTTATCCCGGAGAAAAAGAAGTAGCCCGTGCCGGTAAAGAGATTGCCCGCCATGAGAAGGATGAGGAAGTACCGAGTCGTTGGGGAGAACTTACGCGCGTTTAGCAGCACCAACCAGAGGATGACTGCGGCGATCAGGTTGACGAGTGTTCCAGCGGCGTCGATGAGTCGCGAAGAAGTTTCGCTCTGCATCGCGACGGTACTGATGGTGATCTGGTGCGCACCGCTCAGGCAAGCCGTCAGTGCGTGTCCGACGCCCTCGTGGAGGACGGATTGAAGGATGCACGCGAGAAAAGCGAGGCAGATGACGGTCACGCGGTCGTCGCGAGTGGTGGTGGACACGGGTAAGTTGTAGCACACGAACTATGGACTGAAGAAGTTCCGTGCAGAGTACGGGAAGGAGCGAAGGGCACGGCACCAGGCGCACGTCTATTCGGGTTGAACTCGCGGTTCCGGTTTACGTCGTTATTGCATTAGGTCCGGAGAACCCCCCCACGAAGCTGTCTTTCGATAATTAATGGAATGCCAACTCCGACCTAATCTTGCCGCGGTGGGATTTGGCAGACTGAATCGATAATGTGATCGAACAATGCCGCGTCTTCAGGATT
>CAYWSM010000246.1:0-2674 GCA_964460935.1 uncultured Terriglobales bacterium
GACATGGCGCCGATCGACACTTTCGACCAGCGATTCGGTGGTTTGGAGAGACCTCGTGTTTCCCCGGGAAGCTCGATGCCTGTCTGCTGGCCGAATCCGAAATCGCGAATGTACTTGTAGAAGCGATCATCGCCCAGCTTCAGTCCGGTCTTCACCGCCGCGACGTCACTTGATTTCGCGAACGCCTCGACCATCGACACGGTACCGAGTTTGTGCAGGTCGTGAATGCGCAGGCCGTTCACATTGATGACGCCACCCTGGCAGTCCACAGAATCGCTGGGCTTGACCAGGCCTTCATTCATCGCCGCGGAATACGTGACCGTCTTGAAGACCGAGCCGGGCTCATAGATGTCGGAAATCGCATGGTCCTTCAACATTGCCGGTGTGACACGCTTGGCATTGTTGGGATCGAATGTCGGGCGATTGACCAGCGCGAGAATTTCACCCGTCCGCGGGTTCTGGACGACAGCCATCGCCGCTTCGGCATGCGTGTCTTCCATCGCCTGATCGAGTTCGCGCTCGACGATCCACTGAATCTTTTCGTCGATGGTGAGGACGAGGTTATCGCCCGACTCGGGCCGCTTTTCGATGCGTCCGAAGCGGCGCTTGCGCGCGTCCATGGAAACGACCATCGTGCCGGGCTTTCCGGCAAGTGTGTCTTCGTACGCGTGCTCAAGTCCGGCTAGACCTTCGTCGTCCATGCCGACGTAGCCGAGAATCTGCGCCGCCAGCTCGCCCTTCGGGTAGTACCGCCGCGACTCGTCCTGGAAGTAAATGCCGCGAAGATTCAGCGCGCGGATTCGGGCGCTGACATCGGGATCGAGTTTGCGGGCAATCCAGCAGAAGGAATGCGACGACTTCATCTTCGCCAGCAACTCGCCGGAATCGACTTTCAGGATGCGCGACAGTAAATGCGCGGTATTCGCCTGGTCGGGAATCTCGCTGGGAACGGCGAATACCGAATCGACAGTGACCGACATCGCCAGCGGCTGTCCGTTGCGGTCGTAGATGATGCCACGAGGCGGCGACACATCGATGGTGCGCTGCTGCTGCTTTTGCGCACGCTGCTCGAACTCTCCGTACTTGATGACCTGCAGATTGACGAGACGCAGGACGATGGCGATGAGCCAGAGGAAAAGAAAGGCGCCGAGGAAATAGAGGCGCTTCGTCGCGCCGTTTGAAGTAGAGCTATTTCCGGCCAATGATCCGCCCCAAGAATTTCTAACCACCAAGGACACGAAGGATCACAAAGGATTGGTATAGAAAAAACCCAAAAACCTTCGTGGAATTTTATGCCCTTTGTGGTTAATCATTGAAAGCGATGGCGGCCCGAGAGCCGCCATCCTCAATTCATGGTCCGGTTATCCGTGCGCTCGGGGGAGATACGCATCAGACGAACGGCTGTTTGACCACCCGGACCACTCGGTTAACTGTGGACACCTTACGGCGTCGAAATCACCATAACATCAACGTTACGAGCCATCACCGCGCCGGAGTTCACATTCGGATCGGCATCCATCCGCAGCACCTGACCCGCATCAGGCGACTGCAGGCCCATCTGCTTCGCCAACGCGTCGATCCGCTCCGGATCCTTCAACTGCGCCAGTTCCAGCCGCAGTAAACGATTGGCTTCAGTAACGTTGTCACGCTTGGTCTGCAAGGCCTCGATGCGATAACCGTACTCGATGGCACTGAAGTGCTGCCACGCGTAGAGCATCACCATCGCGAACAGGACGGAGAGCGCGACGCACAGCATACGCATCTCGCGCTTGCGCTGCGGATCGTCAACTTTTACCAGCCGCGAGTTGTCGATCTGCTTGGCGAAGTACACTTCGGGCGTGCCCGCCCAACTGCGCCGTCCGCCGTAGAACTCCTGCCGCGGACGCGACCATGCTTGTGACGTCGCCGGATTTGCAAGCGCTGTGGCTGCCATTTACGCTACTCCCAACCAAACCTGATTCGTATTCATGCTCGCCAGGAAGCCCGGAAACATACGGTCTTCGCTCGACTCGGGCTTCATCTCAACATGTGCGTGCTCTTCCACACGCTCAACGATTTCCAGCAACTCATCAATTGTCGTTCCGTGAAACATAAGCACCTCCATACCTTACCGCTGTGATCCCTGGGCCTACCGAACCCGGTACACGTTCAGAATTTCCAGCGCACCGCACTTCTTCACATCTCCCACAACCTTTTCCACTTCCACCGGTTGTGTGGGGCGGACACTCTTGTCCGCCGCTAAACCTTTTCCGACGCTCTCAGCTTCGCCGAGCGCGATCGCGGATTGCGTTCGATCTCTTCTTCCGTGGCCGTCACTGGTTTCTTTGTCAGCAACTGGTACAGGCCGTGGTGGGCTCCGTCGCGCATCGCGTCTTTCACAATGCGGTCTTCCAACGAGTGGAAACTGATCACCACCAACCGTCCGTGTTTCCTGAGCGCGGCCGGCGCGCTGGTCAGCAGCGCCTTTACGTCGTCTAACTCTCGGTTTACGAAGATTCGGATTGCCTGGAAAGTTCTTGTCGCTGGATGAATTCGCTCTTGTTTCATTGGCCGGGCCGCGGCCGATACAACATCAACTAAGTGTTTCGTAGACCGTATCGGCCGCGCCCGAACAATGGCTCTGGCGATTCTCCGCGACCTCCTTTCCTCACCGAATTCGTAAATCACATCGGCA
>CAYWSM010000247.1:0-3829 GCA_964460935.1 uncultured Terriglobales bacterium
GAATACGAACTCCGCGAGAAACTCATTCTCCTGCGGCAGCACGTAACGCTCTCTGCCGGAAACGAAAAGCGTCTCCAGGATTTGCTCTTGCACTCGGCCTCTTCCATCGTTACGCTTTTTCGCCATGCGCTCATCGTTACCGGAAACAGCGCTCGCATGAGCAAGCACGAAGCCGTGCAAGCGCTGGCGCAAAAGGTCGGATTTGATCCTGCTGCGATCACCCAGGCCCTCAATATCCGCGAACACCGTACAGAATCCCGTAAACTTGACGTTGCAACGTTGTTCTCACAGTATCTGGTTGCCGTAGAAAAGGTCATCGACACCATCGACCAGGCGGTCTGCTAAGGAGAGATTATGGCCAAGGTTCTTATCGTTCTTGCTGTCATCGCAGTTCTCGTTCTCATCTTCTTCGGTCAGTACGTGGGCGTGCGCAACACGCTGGTCTCCAAGAACGAAGCCGTAAAGGCCGCTTGGTCGCAAGTCGATATCGTTCTCCAGCGGCGCGCCGATCTGATTCCGAACCTTGTCGAAACCGTGAAAGGTTTCGCCAAGCAGGAACAAACGGTTTTCGGCGACATCGCCAACGCCCGCGCCAGGCTGCTGTCTGCCGGAACGCCGCAGGATAAAATCGCCGCCAACAACCAGCTCGACTCCGCCCTGGGACGCCTTCTCGTGGTCGTCGAAAACTATCCCCAGTTGCGTTCCAACGAGAATTTCCTGCGCCTTCAGGACGAGCTCGCCGGAACCGAGAACCGCATTGCCGTCGAACGTAAGCGTTACAATGACACCTTGCAGGATTACAATACCTATCTCCAGGTATTTCCGCACAACATCTTCGCCGGATGGGCCGGATTCAAAACGAATGACGCCTACTTCACCGCCCAGGAAGGCTCGCGCCAGGCTCCGAAAGTAAACTTCGGCACCAGCAATACCACGGTCCCGCAGACGAACCCCGCCACGGCGCCGGCACACTGATGATGTAGGACAGCCATTCTTGATGTGGGACAGCCATTCTTGGCCGATGTGGGACAGCCATTCTTGGCTGTCATTAAATCCGCGAAGCGGCTGACTGAGAGTAGTGCTGGGAACAAGGAAGTAGAACAAACTGAGTCCGCTTCAGCGGACGATTGAACTGGCGTGGGCGACTTCGCCCACGCTTTATTCCCTCCACCCATACCCTTCGCGAACTCCACTCGGAACTTCGTGCTTTCTAAGTACTGTGCTACAACTTACGCGTGTCCACCACCACTCACGACGACCGCGTGACCGTTATCTGCCTCGCTTTTCTTGCGTGCATTCTTCAATCCGTTCTCCACGAGGGCGTCGGTCATGCACTTGTGGCCTGGCTCACAGGCGCGCATCAGATCAGCACCATCGTCATGTAGAGCGACACAGCTCCTGTTCACACATCTGTCATATAATGCGCGCGTTATGCACGTGCTCCGAGCAGTCGCTCTGCTGATGATTTCTGTGTCACTCCGGGCACAAGACCTTCCGCTAAACGGCATAGTCATTTCCAATAACGATAAGCCCCTTGCTGGAGTAAGTGTTTACGCCAGCCCGATATACCGTCGGGAGAGCACTGCCACAGATGAACGCGGGCATTTCGTATTACAGCATCCTGGTAAAGTCGTTCACTTCTGGGGAGAGGGTCTTCAACCTAGAGTCTTGATTGTGAAGCCTGGGGATTCCAATATCACCGTTACAGTCAGCCCAACGATCGATGTCCGAAAATTGCCAGCGTGTGGAAATTCCAGCACTGGGGATTCGATCATCAGGGAAGGCAACCTAGAGTTCCGACTCCCGTCGAAGGGCGTTCGACTACAAAGAGGTAAGTGGGACGTTGATTACGTTCGACACGTCGTTAGACCGCAATCGGGGAAAGCTTACATGGCGCTCTGGTTTGGTCCTATGGCATTCAGCTTAGATCCT
The DNA here is from genome assembly GCA_964460935.1 of uncultured Terriglobales bacterium. Lineage (GTDB taxonomy): Bacteria > Acidobacteriota > Terriglobia > Terriglobales > Acidobacteriaceae > DATMXP01. The sequence continues at coordinate 1,933 of CAYWSM010000247.1, forward strand.
AGTGACGAGATAGTCCTGAAGTCCTCAACTGTGGAACAGAGAGAGATCGTGGAACAGTCCGGTCATAGCATCGGAATGGAAAGCTGGGGACGTATGCCTGATGGGTCGAACTGGCGCCATCTCGGAATCGTTGGCAGCGGAGGAGTCGACTACAAGGATGCCAATCCTGAAGACGCGGCATTGTTCGATCACATTATCGATTCAGTCTGCCAAATCCCACCGCGGCAAGATTAGGTCGGAGTTGGCATTCCATTAATTATCGAAAGACAGCTTCGTGGGGGAGTTCTCCGGACCTAATGCAAATAGCGACGTAAACCGGAACCGCGAGTTCAACCTGAATAGACGTGCGCCTCGTACCGTGCCTTCGCTCCTCCCCGTACTCTGCACGGAACTTCTTCAGTCCATAGTTCCCGTGCTACAACTTACGCGTGTCCACCACCACTCGCGACGACCGCGTGACCGTCATCTGCCTCGCTTTTCTTGGGTGCATCTGTCAAACCGTTCTCCACGAAGGCGTCGGCCACGCACTTACGGCTTGGCTCACCGGTGCGCACCAGATCACCATTAGCACCGTTGCTCTTCAGAGCGACAACTCGTCACGACTCATCTCTGCCGCCGGGACCCTGGTCAATCTCATCGTCGCCGCTATCGTTTGGCTGGTGCTGCTGAAGCCGCATCGGTTCTCACCAACACTTCGTTATTTCCTCATCCTTCTGATGGCCGGCAATCTGTTCACCGGGACGGGCTACTTCTTGTTTTCCGGGGTAATAAACTTCGGTGACTGGGCGGCAGTAATCGCCGGTCTGCAACCGCATTGGGCATGGCGACTGGCGCTCATCCTCGTGGGAGCAGCCAGCTACTACGGATCCATGCTCCTCGTGGCCTCGAAACTCCGGCCCTTTCTGCCCGACAATGAGCCATCCCATCGCGTTCGCGGCCTTACCTGGGTCCCGTACATCGCTCAAGCCGTCCTCTCCGCGATGGCGGGAGTGCTGAACCCGGCAGGTTTGTTCTACGTCGTGGCAAGTGCCCTGCCCGCAACCCTCGGTGCTAACGCCGGCCTGCTGAATTTCCCCACCATGATGCGAGGCTGGAAACGTAACGAACCTGAGCCTGTGCCTCCCATCCCGCGCAGCCGTGCCTGGATCGTCGTCACCGTTGTCGCGTCCGCCTTGTTCATCGGCGTTCTTGGCCCCGGCATCACCTTCCGCCGTTGAGCTTTTCCCGTTCCGGGAAAATTTTGTCAACACTGTAAAACTTACAATTTCGTTGTAACTCGTTGGTTAGAAGGAATATATAAATTTCTCGGTTTTGGCGGTAAAACCGTCCACGCTCCGTACTATTAACAATAGAGGGGAATACAGAGAAGATTCCTCGAGGCTCTCTTCTCCCTTGGAACCCTCAACCGCGGACGTGAGCTTACGATCACTGCTTCCGCACCGGGATGATCATCCCAAATGCTTTAGAAACATGATGGAGCGGCCTGGGCAGTTGTTTGATGTGCGCCATCAGTCCTGCCCGCCGCTCCAAATAAAAGTTCTGCCGACAACGATTGCTGTTAACAGAGGTTTTACCGACGACCGATCACCGATAACCGACAACCCAACTGATGCACTCAGAAACTGACGAACTAACTCGAAACTCGAAACCCGCAACTCGAAACTTTTCAATATCTTGCCTCTAACTCTTTCGTTCGCTTATACATGGCCAAAAATCTACCTCTCAGTCGCTGATTACACTGATCGAGGGGGGATAGGGGTATATACAAAAGTACAGACCGGGTGTCTCTGACAGGCTGGACCGAACATTCTGCGACGACCGGTCTATTTCGGGATTGTCGGCCTGCCTTCAAAGCTCACCCGAAGTTATAATTAGGTGTTCCACGAAATTCGTGTCC
>CAYWSM010000248.1:0-2537 GCA_964460935.1 uncultured Terriglobales bacterium
TCTGAGGTCCTGCGCGCCGCTATCCGCGAAGCGAAGGACTCGCAGCAACCGATCGAGTTGCTCATCCAGAACGCCGATTACTTCAAGACGTACAAACTCGATTACCACGAAGGCGAGAAGTATCCAATGCTGCAGCGCAACAAGAAGCCCGACACGTTGACGGACATCATCCGTCCGCACGCAACGGCGCAGTAGTCGGTTTGCACGAAGGTTAGCTTAAAGGTCCCCTAGACGGTCTGTCGCGGGGACCTTCGCGCCTTTGTTCCGGGAACTTGCAGTCTCTCCGACTCGTATACTTAGCTGTGCGCTTACTCCGGAAGCTCGTAACGCTAGCGGTTGTCTTGTACGGGATCGGCTGCCTGATCGGCGGTGTCCTGCTCGCCGAACTGCAACTGCACCCTCCGCGTATGCCGATTCGATACTCGGATCGATTCCACCGCAATGTTCAAGCGCTTTACCACGCCGACGTTGAAGATGTGTCGATCAAGGGCATCGACAATGCACCTCTTCGTGCGTGGTACGTTAAGCCGCAAGATGACAATGGCAATGCAGTTATCTTGCTTCACGGTGTCGGCGACAATCGCGAGGGTGTGGCGGGTTACGCTCGCATGTTTCTGAACCATGGTTACCGCGTGCTGCTGCCCGACTCCCGCGCCCACGGTATCAGTGGCGGCGAACTTGCAACCTATGGACTCAAGGAATCAGACGATATCCATCGCTGGGTAGATTGGCTTGAAGGCGGCCATCCGAAGTGTGTTTATGGATTCGGCGAGTCCATGGGAGCGGCATTACTGCTGCAGTCGCTGCGTGCGGAATCGAGATTCTGCGCAGTGGCAGTTGAGTCGTCATTCTCTCGATTTCAGGAGGTTGCTCCTGAACGTGCCGCTCGCTACACGCGCATGCCTTTCTGGTTCGGCAAGACCTTCGAGTGGCCCGTCGTTCAGGTGGCAATGATCTATTCACGTTGGAGATACGGCTTGGACTTTCGCCAGGCGAATCCAGAGAACGGCCTCGCACACAGCAATGCACCCGTGCTCCTGATTGCCGGTACGAAAGACCTGGACATACTCCCACATCATTCAGAAGAACTGGCGCAAGCCGATCGTCACGCGCAGCTATGGATGGTTACAGGCGCCGCTCACGGAGGAGCACAGAGCGCAAATCCGCTTCTGTTCGAGACAAAGCTTATACAGTTCTTCGCAACGAACACACGGACTCGGGCAAACGATGCAGCGCCTATTAGAAAAGCCTGAACCGTCTGTTCCGTAAGTGAAGAATGGTTCCCGCTCACGGCATCGTTTGTGGTCAAATGAACCTATGCCAAACAGCGCCGATGCCAAGCCATTGGTCGGCATCATTATGGGTTCGAAGAGCGACTATGAGACGCTCGCGCCCGCAGCCGAAATCCTCAAAGAATTTGGAGTGCCGCACGAAGTGAAGATCGTGTCGGCGCACCGCACGCCGGACTGGATGTTTCAGTACGCCGAAAGCGCCGAGTCACGTGGGCTCGAAGTGATCATCGCCGCCGCCGGCGGAGCCGCGCACCTGCCCGGCATGGTGGCGGCGAAGACCACGCTGCCCGTGCTCGGCGTGCCGATGCCAGCAACGATGCTGAACGGCGTCGACTCGCTGCTGTCGATCGTGCAGATGCCGAAGGGCGTACCGGTGGGCACGCTCGCAATCGGCAAGCCAGGGGCCGCAAATGCCGGATTGCTGGCGACATCGATCGTGGCCAACAAGCGGCCTGAACTGCGCGAGAAACTCAAGGCCTGGCGCGCCGCACGGCGCGACGAAGTGCTGCGACAGGAGCTGCCCTGATGGCGGCAATCCTTCCCGGGGCCACCATTGGTTTCTTCGGCGGCGGCCAACTTGGGCGCATGACCGCTATGGCCGCACGTTCGTTCGGCTATCGCATTGAGGTCATCGACCCCGACAGAAACTGTCCCGCCGCCTATGTTGCCGATCATTGCATCGCCGCCAGTTTTAACGACGTGGAAGCCGCCGTCGCGCTCGGCAAGCACTGCGATGTGATGACGCTCGAGATCGAGAAGATCGGCCTTGACGCGCTCAATGCCGCGGCGAAGTTCGCTCCGGTACGTCCGGGCGCCAATGTGTTGAGCATCATCCAGGATCGCGCGAAACAGAAGGATTGGCTGGCGTCGCGCGGCTTTCCGGTTGGGCCTTATCGGAAAGCTGCCGGCGTGCAAGAGCTAGCGACCGCCATTTCCGAGATCGGCCCAAAAGTCTTTGCCAAAGCTGCATTTGGGGGTTACGACGGACGCGGGCAGTTCGAGATCGAATCGCCGGCGCAAGCCGCCGAAGCGTGGGACGCACTGCGTGCTCCGCTCGTTGTGGCCGAACAGACACTCGATCTGGACTACGAAATCTCGATGATGGTGGCGCGGCGTCCGTCGGGCGAAACAGCAGTTTTCCCTCCAGCGATGAACTATCACGAGCAGCGGATTCTCGCGTGGTCGGTCACACCCGCGCCAATTCCCGAACGCATGGCCAAACAGGCTGCCGAGATCGCCAACGAG
>CAYWSM010000249.1:0-3304 GCA_964460935.1 uncultured Terriglobales bacterium
CAGATCCTGTTCTTCGAGTCCGACGACATTTGCGAGACCAGCTACAAAGATCGCTCGGGCAAGTATCAGGCGCAGACCGGAATCGTGTTGCCGAAGGTGTAAGGAAAGTGGAGAAAGCTGTATCGCCAAGCACCGAATCCAGCCCCGCGAGCAACACTGTTGCTAAATCTCAAGTCACGCAGCAGCCGTTGGCTTCAAACCGCCGACGGCTCTCCCAATCACTTGCATCACGGTTGTTTCCCGGTTTCTGTGGGGCCTTGCTGTACGCTATCAACAATCTTGGAACGATCCATGCGAAACTCGCAGCTCCGGCTGGTTATGCTCCTTTTGGAGTTCTGCGCGACTCAGACGTTGCTCAATATCTTACATGGATAAACGGCCTCCGGCTTGGCTGGTTTCTTCCGAACTATCACGCGCCATGGATCACCTCGCCCGGATTATTCGTTCCCGGACTCTATCCGGTTGCCATTCTCACTCGAATATTGCCGTTGAGCGTGGCAGCCTCATTTCAAATCTTCAATCTGGCGGCGTACATCTGCACTGCTTACGTGCTGGCGTTCGCCTATCGAACGTTTTGTGAAACTCGCGCCCAGGCACTCTGGGCATTCCTTGTTGCTCTCGCCTGCGTTCCCTTGGCTGCGTTGCCGGGCTTTGCAAGCCTTGTTCGTCTTCATCCTCTTGGTCCAGCGGTTTTTGGTTCCACGGGAGGCGTCTCTGAATTCTCGCTTGTCAGTGATGGATTCCTTCACGGTCTCTCGACTTGGCCGCTGATTGCGTACGGCACCTGTCTGCTTGTGCTCGGTATGACCTTGCTGGCCCGCTTCTGCATTACGCATGAAGCGCACTGGCTACGCAGGCTCGCTTTCGTCAGCTTTCTCGCGGCGCTTGTGCATCCATTCGAGATCTTCGTATTGCTGACGGTTTCCACGATCGTTCTGATTCGGTTGGGCACATCGCTCCGTGAAACATTAACGCGAGTGTTATTAGTTATCGTTCCTGCCGCACTAGGATTCCTGCCTTACATCGTCGAAGCCAACCGTTTTGACTGGGTGCGTCAGGTGAGCCTGGCGAATTGCTCCCTTCCATTGGTCATGCCCTCTAGAGTGATCGCTGCTATTGGCATTCCGGCCGTCCTCGCTCTGATTCTCCTCTTCTTGAACCTGCCTCGCCGATCCGATGAAAAGACGATGATCCTAAAGGTGTGGTTTGCGGCAACGTTCGTTCTCCTGTATGTGCCGGGACTGCCGTTTCCGCTTCACATGCTTGACGGGATTTTCGTCTGTATCGGACTGCTGCTGGTTGCGCAACTCAAGGATGTTCTGGCAGGCCGGCAGTTCTTGTCGAAATCTGCCAGTTATGCAATCGCCGGTGTGCTGCTCGCGTGGACGCTTTTCCCACACCTTGCATTCCGCGTGCGTGCTTGGCACGATGCCATTAATCCCAACTCTAATGGCGTAACCACGTTTGCCGCTGCGATCGCCCCTGCTGATGAGCACGCTACAGTCGCGTGGCTACGCAATAACGCTAGTCCTGACGATCTCGTGCTTGCCACCGAAGATGCGGCGCCCTGGATCGCAACGGCGCCGGTCCACAGCTTCGCAAGCCATTGGCTGTTCAGTTCCGAGGACACACGCCCCGGCGATATGTTGTTCCGTGAGAAGTTCTTCCATGGTGAGCTCGCTCCTGCGGTGGCAGAGCGCTTTCTGAAAATTCTCGGTGCGCGCTTCGTTGTTGTCCCCGACAACAGCAATGCGCTGCAGTACTTGTCGTCAGCAAACTTGCGCGCGCGCTTCTACTCGTGGTCGATCTACGAGCTTCCCGGGCAACAAATCAAACCGTATCTGGATCCTCGTCTGGTGGACGTCGGCGCCGGAACCCTTCGCTGACTCGCGCCTCCGTCGAAACGGGCTACTGCCCCTTCTTCACCTTCAACTCTTCTCCGCTGTGCGTTTGCCTCGCCTGTAACCTTTGCGATAGACTCATCTCGGTGTCTGCCTCATCCTTCTTGCCGAGCTTAAGATAGGCCTGGCCGAGTAGAAAGTGCGCATAGTAGTTGTTCGGATCCATCGACAAAGCCTTCTGCGCTGCACGAGCGCCTAGTAGTGCTTCATTCTTCTTCAGCAGCACCTTCGCCATCAGCACAAACGGTCCCGTGGACGTAGAGTCCAGCCAGATCGAGCGCTGTAGCATCCGCTCCGCGTCGTCCCACCTCTGCACATGCGTGTATGCGTCAGCCAGTTTGTACAGCGCTTCGGCATTCGCCGGATCTACTTCCAACTCTGTCTCTAGCTCGTTAATGGCCTTGTCGATCTGTGCTTTATATGTATAAAGCTCGCCGAGAATGAGGTGCACGCCAGGCAATTTTGGATCCAGCGTCACCGCCTTCATCAATTCCTGCTCAGCCACTGGATCGTATCCCTCCCGCAACAGCATACGTGCCAGAATCAAATGACTCGCCGCGGAATTCGGCGCCACTGAGTACATTTCCGCGAAGGCCTTCCGCGCCTTCTCGTAGTCAGTCACTCGCAGGTAGCTGATGCCGAGCAGGTATGATGCATCCACGTTCGCCACCGGGAACCACGAGTGCACGCGTTCCAGCAGCGGTATCGCATCCTGGGTCCGCCCCATGTAGTAGTAGCTGAGTCCCAGGAGTTGAATCGCTTCCTTATCATCTGGATTCTGATCCGCGACCTTTTTTAACTCCACTGCGGCCGTTGGAAAATCGGCTTTTCGGAACAAAGCAACCCCGAGCGCCCGCGTTAGCCCGTGAGCATCGGGATTGCTCGCTTGGATCTGCTTTAGCTCCCCTAATGCTTCGTCCACATCTCCACGGTCGAGTTTCGCTTGTGCATCGGCGATCGTGGCTCGGCTGCTACCAGTCGCGTTGCCCGTCGGCGTGGCAGATGACGAATCAGTGGAAGTCTGTGCGGGAAGATAACCACAAAAGGCCAGCAAGACCGCGAGTCCAAATAACATCTGATTTCGATTCATCGCGTAGAAGCTTACACCAAAGCAGGGAGTTACCAGGCGCCCGGCATGGTCTACAATCTCGCGTACATGGCGTTCCGGTTCATCTCAGGATCATTGTGGCTGGCCCTGCTCTTCACCTCTGCCTCGTTCGCCCAATCGTCTCCTGACGTCTCCTGTGCCAACTGCCACAAGAAAATCTACGACTCCTACCAGCAAACCAACATGGCCAAAGCCAGTGGCAAAGCCTCCGACGGACTGGTAACCGGTGAGTTCTTCCATGAACTGTCGCACGTCCGCTATCGCGTATTCGAAAAAGACGGCCGTACTTGGATGA
>CAYWSM010000250.1:0-3012 GCA_964460935.1 uncultured Terriglobales bacterium
AGTTGCGCACCGAACTCGACGTTTCGTGATGCATGATGAGCTTGATCCCTTTGCTATGGGCGTAGCGATTGAGTTCCTTTAGATCGAAGTCGGGGTAGGGAGTGAGGAAGTCGAAGACGTAGTCCTTGCTTTTGCCGAACCAGTCTTCCCAACCGATGTTCCAACCTTCCACCAGGACTGCGTCGAAGTGATGCTTGGCGGCGAAGTCGATGTATTCCTTTACGTGCGCGGTGGTGGCGCCATGTGTGCCGTTGGGTTTCGCTTTGGAGTAATCGAATGTGTCGAGCTTGATGTTCTCGGCGTCGGTGTATGACCAGGTGCTCTTGCCGGTGATCATCTCCCACCAGACGCCGACGTACTTGATGGGCTTGATCCAGGAAGTGTCCTTGTATTTCGTCGGCTCGTTCAAGTTGTAGATTAGCTTCGATTCCAGAATGTCGCCGGCGCGATCGCTTACGATAACGGTGCGCCATGGTGACACCGTTGGTGTCTGAAGATGACCTTTGTCGCCCTCGGCATCGGGGGTGAGATGGGTCTCGAGGATGAAGTTCACATCGTCGAGATCGAGGCCCATGCCGGAGTAGTCGATGAGTGCGGCCTCGTGAATGTTGATGTAGAGCCCATCATCGCTCTTGAGCATGAGCGGCGTTTGCACACCGGTGGGCGAGAACACGTTCTGGGAGGCATTCTCGGAGACCGCACCCGGCATGAGCACGCGGACCTGCGACAGCTTCGAAGTGACCGTGCGGTATTCTTCGGTATCGTAGTCGCCTGGAAGCCAGAAAGCCTTGTGATCGCCGGTCAGCGCGAACTGCGTGCGCTCTTCCTTGACGGTGAAGTACGTTAGCTTGTCCTGCCGGGGAAATTCGTAGCGAAACCCGAGCCCGTCATCGAAGACACGGAAGCGTACGACGATAAAACGTTGAGTGTCGGGCTGGGTGAGAGTGACCGCGAGCTCGTTGTAGTGGTTGCGGATGTTCTTCACCTCGCCCCAAACCGGCTGCCAAGTGTCGTCGAAGCTGGAAGTCTTCGAATCCGTGACGGTGAAGCCGTCCATCAAGTCAGGAGCATTCTTGAGCTGTAATCCGAGATGGCTGGGCTTGATGACGGGATGACCCTTGTAGGTAAGGCTGTAGGTTGGGACACCGCCATTTTGCAACGTGAACGTTAGAGATAGATTGCCGTTGGGGGACTTGATATGCTCGGCGGAGGCGCCCACACCGAACAGAGATAACGAAGCCGCTGCAATCAATTGTAAGGCGAATATGCGCGCTAAAATCCATTTCGGCAGCCGCGATTTGCTCATTGAAGGAGTGTAGCAAAGGCCTCCGTTGTCCCACGAAAACAAATCGGTCCCGAATCTAAATCCGGGGTCTAGGGATTCCACCTTTCTGGCGTCGCGGCCAGCTTATGGTCCAGGAAACTCATAGCACAGACTGTAACCAGGACACATAATCGGCGTTGGTGGTGAATATCCACCAGTACAGGATGCTGCGTACGTAACGATGAAGTAAGGGCTTGAAGATCCGTTGATCATTCTGTGGCCATTGCAGAAGAGATCGTATTGACCTATCAGAGTGGAATAAGTGTTATCAGAGTAAAACTCTTTGGTGTACTCCATTGCGGGTAGCATCGGGGAGTCGGGCTTTGAATAGGCAGGTGTGCGTTGCCATACAACAAGCAATACCGCACACGTTGCAAGAGGGAGTAGCCGGAATATGTTCTTCACATACCTCCTTTACTCAACATGGAGGCTATCGCTGCTTGACCTCGTTAGGCTGTGAGGCAAGGCGTGCATATCGCCTTTTCCCATTTTGGTAATTTGCTATACGGAGTGCCGCTGGATAGGTCGCGATTCGTAGTTGCGAGCGATAATGAGCTCAAAAGCGGCTGGCAGGCAGGACAAAGTTGCGATTCTTTTCTTCAAAGCCATCAATGTTGAAATCGATACGTATGACCATTGAGCGGTATGCCGAGGAGGCCCGTTGGTGTAGACGGAGCACACTCCTACTCCTCATGATTGTCTCGGCAAGTGTCATTGAAGTTGCGCAAAGCACACCCGAAGCCGACGCAGGCTTTTTGCAAATTTCCATCCAGAATACGGTTCGCGACTTGAAGTTCCTGCAAAACCTTGAAATTCAGCAGACGCTCAAGAGCAGATGGAGAGACCACGAAGGTGGGGGCGATCCATCGGCAGTTCGGAATCCAGACCACGAACACTCAGAGGTATTCGAAACCGTTATCGCCAATCAAAAGGTTTACGTTAGGCGCGTTGAAAGTGACGGAAAACCAATTGACGAGTCTGCTCGTCTCGTGGGACGAGAAGCAAAAACCGGACAAGCTCCCGACTTCCTATCCACATTGATGTTCGGAACAGCGGTGCCGTTCGAGACAATTCCTTCAGCATTCAGGATTATTGGTAGAAAGGAGGACTCTTCTAGGCAACGCACGACGATCTCAATACGGGCTGAGGACCCGAAAGGTGAATGGGGCGGTATCATTGCTCAGTTGGAAGTGGATGATCGCAGCAGGCGCGTCACTCGCGCCTTGTACACCGTTCGCAATGACCCGGCATATTTCTCGATTGAAATTGAAGTCACATTTGACACCGTTCGTGGATATTGGCTACCAATTGTTATCCATACGCTGGGAAGAGCCATCAGCGGCATAGCGGTGTTCGAAAGCTACAATCGAATCACGTACCGGAAATTCGAAGCGAAAGCAAAGATCATCAATTAATGGTTCCAGCCTGCGCGGGACACACAAAACGACCTCGGACTTTCGTCCGAGGCCGCTGAATACTGTTGACTGAGAAACTGGCTGCTGAACTAGCTGACGTTGGCGGCTTTGCCGGCGTCGGCCGGAGTAACGACAGTCGTTCCGGCACTGGCTGCGGCGGCTTCCGCGAGAATGCGATGGTGGATGGTGAACAGCGCCAGTTCAAGGCGGTCCGACACACCGATCTTGTCGTACACGTTGCGCAGGTAGTTCTTGATCACCTGCTCGGTGGTG
>CAYWSM010000251.1:0-58298 GCA_964460935.1 uncultured Terriglobales bacterium
CACGATCTCGCGCCGGTAGTCGAGCCAGATCTCCAGCACCAGAACCGCCATCAGGTACCAGAGATAGACGAAGCCGAACATCGCCATCGCCGAAGATCGGTGCGGGGTCAGGTACATCTCGAAGGAACGCTCTGGGCGGCCGAGGTGCAACTGTAACGGCATCGGTGCTACCAATAGAAACGACAACGCGGTCAGCAACGCCAGACGGTAGGTCGGCTTCACTGCCTCCACGTGGAATACCCGCTCGAGCGAAGCCAGGATGAACGCGCCCGCGACCAGTCCCGTCAGGTATGGGTACAGGACGATCAGAATGCTCCACTGGAGTTCGATTTCGTTGGGATACATGAATCCATCGACGCCCATACGCTCTCCTTACCGGACCGATCCGTCGAGATTGTTGTAATAAACCTTGGCCCCTGTTGCGAGGTGCGGCTTCAGCACCTGCACGCTATGTGTCTTGAGATATTCATGAATGGCGTCGTTCGGATCTTTCAGATCGACCAGTTGCCGCGTGCCCGTCGGGCAGTTTTCGCAGCACGCTGTCGTTAACCCCTTCGTGATGCGGTGGTAGCAGAGCGTGCATTTTTGCGCGACGCGCTTGGTGGGGTGGAGGAACCGGCACCCATAAGGACAAGCCTGCACACAATAGCGGCAACCGAGACAATACTTCTCATCGACCAGCACCACTCCTTCGGGAGAATCGAATGTCGCGCCTACCGGACATACCTGGGTGCATGGCGAATCCACGCAGTGATTGCACAGCTTGGGGACGAAGAAATTCTTTCCGCCGACTTCCTGGCTGGGTGGAAATCCCTTTTCGCCGCCATAGGGCGAATCGACTTTCGGATTCTCAATGCGCCAGTCGGCAACGTGATACCGCTCGACCCAGGTACGGAAGTAGCCTTCGGGAACGTCATTCTCGGTCCGGCAGGCGCGAACACAATTGCCGCAACCGATGCACTTGGTTAAATCAATCAGCATGCCATACCAGTGCTTGGCCCGCTGAAAGTTAGGCGACTGCTCGGGTGTGCCGGCCAGAACGTGGTCCCAGGCGATGGCCGCGGCCGGAAGTAAATAGAGAAGTCTGCGGCGGGTGATCATGATTTCTTCTCCTTTTCTCCCGGCATCAGCAACGGGTTGTGCGGCTGATGGCACGTCTTGCACGGCTGTCCGCTGGAGTGATCTTTGGTATCCACCTGCGGGAACGCGACTGGCTTGGCGAGATTCGCCTCGTGGCAGCGCGCACAGAGAACCGCCGTATCCGGAAGCTGCGGTTTTATGTCCACTGGATTCGTGGCGTGATCGGCCTGCGGACCATGGCAGGCTTCGCAATGAACCCCCGCGTGTTTGCCGGACTTTTTAGTTTCGACAATGTCGCCGTGGCAGTCTTCACAGACTTTCTGGCCGGCAAACTTGACCGGTTGATGGGCAATTTCCGCCAGGGCATTGCCACGGTAGTGTCCGTACTGTCCGAAGCTTTGCGGCACGAGTGCGGAGCGAAGGACAAGAAAGATGGCCAGTCCGGCGAGAAAGACGGCCGCTAGACGGAGAAGGTGTTCGGCATCCCTTAACTTGATCACAGAGTGTTAATCTCCTCGGTGGAGATCCAGCGATCGAAATGGGGCCCACTTGTCGTATTCGGATAATTCAGGTCGGACCAAGAGGATGTGATGGCGGTCACGGTTCGATGTTCGCGGGATGCGGCAGCACACGTGAAAATCCGCAGTAGTACAACGTTCGCCACAATGTTTGGGAATCCACAAGTTTTTCGATTACGGTAATCGATATTCTGAATTGGTGTTGGATGGCACGCCGTTGCGACAATGGTGGGTTCGATTTTTACGTTCGGCCGAGCAGGAGGTGCTTCCGTGAATTTAGAACCGCGCATTCGCTTCAACAACACCAGCAACCGCCACAATACGGTGCTGGAGGTCGAGGCGGAAGACCGTCCAGGATTGCTGCACGAAATCAGCTCCGAGCTGACCAATCGTGGCTGCAACATTGAAGTGGCGATGATCGCCACGAGTGGCAAGAAAGCCGTCGATGTGTTCTACGTGACCTTCGGCGGATCGAAGCTCGATGAAAACCAGCAGCAATTGCTGCAAAGCGCGCTGCTCAATCGCATTGCCGCCGCGTAGGACGGCCGATTTCCAGCGGTCACCTTTTCATTTCCACAGGCTACCTTTTCGAGGTAGCCTTTTACTTTGTGCTTGTGGCATCCAATTCCGCGCAACTTACACTATCTACATGGGTTCTAAAGCCTCGGGGCGATGTGTCCTAATCTCGGCTTTATTTCCAGGCGAGTTTAATGTCGATTAAGTTCGGTACGTGGTTGTGGGCAGTTTTCTTCTCTGTTCTGCTTTGTGTCGCGATTGCGGGCTGCGGCTCTTCAACGCACCGCACGCTGTTCATGGTTTCATCCGGAACACCCAACATCGGCGTGCTTGATATCAATGGATCGGGCGCCCTGACGCTGAACACGACCAACACCTATTCTGCGGGATCAGACCCACGGGCGATTGCGATCGAATCGCAGCGCCGCTATGCGTACGTGCTGAACGACGCCGGAACTGGAATTGCAGGCGGCGTCCTGCAATACACGGTGGATCGCGGCAAAGGCACACTGACTATTGTCCAAGCACCTGATCCGTTTTCGGGCATCACGGGACCGGTTTCGCCAGCGCCGACGGGAGTGGTGCCAGTGGCAATGACCATCGATGCGAGCGCAAGATTTGTGTTTGTGGCGAATTCTGCGTCCAACTCGATCTCGGTCTTTTCCATTGACCAGCCAACGGGGGCCTTGAAGGAAGTCAGCGGATCTCCGTTCACGACGGGTGCAACTCCGGTCAGCGTGGCCGTCGGCGGGACCTTGCTATTTGTCGCCAACCAGGGAGCGGGCACAATTTCTGCGTACACTTTCGACGCGACCACCGGCGCGCTAACGCTCGCGGGCACGGCGGTGGCCGGAACAAATACGACGTCACTTACAACGGATTCGAACGGCAAGTTCGTTTATGTCGCCGACGGGACGGCCAACACGGTGACCGTGTATTCGGCGAGTTCTTCTGGGCTGAGCGCGACTTCCACTTCGGTCGTGGTGGGAACGACGCCGAGCAACGTGTATCTCGATTCTTCGGGAAAATTCCTCTACGTGGCAAACGCGGGATCGAATAACGTGTCGGGATTCACGGTTGATGGTTCGGGTGGCCTGACGGCGATCAGCGGATCGCCCTGGGATGCGGGAACCTCTCCGTCGTTTATAACGTCATCGGTAAACGGTAATTTCCTGTTTGTTGCCAATCGCGGTTCAGCGAACGTCTCTTCTTTCCAAGTGGGCAACGGAGGTTCGCTCAGCGCAGTGAACGGGTCGCCATTCTCAGCGCCGGGATTCAACAGTCCGAATGGACTGGCGAGCCTGGACTAAAACAGTTTCGAGTTTCAGGTTTCGAGTTCAAAACCTTGAGCCACAAACCCGTTTCAGGAGCGGGCGGGGATTTCCGAACGCTGGATCTGCACTCCTTCGTAACCGTTATTGCGCAGCAGTATCTCCAGCGCGCGTAAGGCGGTTCGCATGGAGACCGTCGGTCCGCAGATGATGGACTTGATCGGCAGCAAGGGGTTGCGCTTCCCGAGCACCTTCTTGTCGGGCATGAACTCGACGTGAGTGACGAACTCCGGGCCTTCGAGTCGAACGACGAATTCTGAAGTCGACAGATACTTTTCTTCGGCGGTGATCAGCGGCTGAAAGATGACGCGCCATTCCTGCTCTTCTTCGAATCCGGGATGCTTAACGGTCGCCGCCCAGGACGACAACACCATGCGCGTAAACTCGACGAGCGTGGGCGAGATGGATTCGTCGGAAATGTTGCGCTTGGCGTTCTCGATAGTGTCGCTTAATTCCTCGATGAGTTGATGGAAGTTCTTCGCCTGCTGCTTGGGATCGTAGTCTACTTTTGCGAGTCGCAGGTTGCGTGCGGGAGCATCGGTGGTCAGCGTAAGCTCGCCCTTGATGACCAGCGGATCGAACTCAATGGCAAAACCCTGTGTTCCGGCGTAGGCACGCCATTGGCTTAACAGGTTTCCCTTCTCGCAAAACGCGACGAAGTAGGCGTCAATGAACGGGCTGTCGGGCGACTCCATCAGCCGCAGCACGTCTTTGAAAATCACGATGGAACGCTCAGGAGCCTTCTTCTTCTCGACCAACTTGCGCAGGCTAGTCATGATGATGTTGTAGCCGTAAACGACTTCCATCCAGTCGTTCATGTATTGCGCGCCGCTGGCCCAAAGACGTCCAGATTGCAGGATGCCGCGAATGGCGGCGGCCCCGGTGTAGTGAAACAACGGCGGAGCCTGGGGTACGGTGGCGTGCCGCTGCATCCAGTCGCGGCCGAGTGAGATGCCGAGTTCGGAGCGGGCAGGCTTGCGGGTTTTGCTAGCAAGGCGTGGCAATAGAGTCTCTCAGTCGTTCAGTTCATCAGGTTCGTCAGATTCGTCAGATTATCAGTCCTGAGTATTTCAAAATTCCAAGGGGGCCCTCGCCGGTTATTTGGCCGTCATCCTTTTTGGTTTTTGTAACTTGTTGAAAATGGCGATCCTTAGCGGGCGTAATTGAAAACAGGGCGGTTATAGCCCTTGGAAGGGTCCCCTCCCCCCTTGTGGCTATGTTCGACAAAACAAAGGCGTTAAGGCTCGTAATTGAAAACAGGTGACTTAGCTCGTTTAGCATTCCGTAAATGCAGCGAGGTTTGTGCCCAATTCCCTCCAATTCCCTCCAATTCCCTCTCTATTATTAATCGTAGCCAGTGCAGAGCGGTTTTGTGCCAAGTTCAGAAAATTTATATTTTCTTAGTAACTAATAGGTTATGGAGATTTTGACGATTTGGGGGACTTGACACGAGTTTCCCAGAATGGGAATCGTGAATTGGGAATTTTTGGCGGGAAATGGTAGGCCCGAATGGATTCGAACCATCGACCTCTTCCGTGTCAAGGAAGCGCTCTAGACCAACTGAGCTACGGGCCTATGCCTATGTTTCGATTCTACTTGGCATTGCGCTAACCGGCAACCCCAGCGGCGCTTGCCGGCTTCACAATGCCAATTGCTTACCAAGCAACTCGCGTGTAGGCTATGCCAACCGCCCTGAGGAGGACAATCGTGAGACAACCGGGCCTTGTTCTATCTTTGTGCCTGGCTCTGTCCAGTATTGTCTGCGCTCAGACAACGCCTCCGCCGGATGGTCCACAACCGCAACCTACACCTCAAAAGCGCAAGTTCATGTCGTTCTCGCCTCCTCTGAGTGTCGCGAATGACGCGAAGCCGCTCAAGCCAGGGGAGAAGTTCACGCTGTTCGTCTTCAACACGGTCAATCCGTTCCAGTTCGTTGCCACGGCGGCATCGGCTGGGATCAGCCAGGCAAACGACAGCTATCCGAGTTGGGGACAAGGCGCCGAGGGTTACGGCAAGCGTTATGGCGCAGCGTATGCCGATACGGCAGCGTCCAGTTTCTTTGGAACCTTCTTTTACCCCACCATTCTGCAGCAGGATCCACGGTATTTTCGGAAAGAAACTGGCGGCTTTGGAACACGGTTGAGCTATGCCATTACTCGGATTTTCGTGACTCGCACCGACCATGGCCGCAGTGCGCCGAACGCGTCGTTATGGATGGGCGCAATGACATCCGGAGGGCTGGCGAACATATACTACCCAACCGATCAGCAGGGTATCGGCCTCACGTTTCAACGCGCCGGCATCAATATCGGAACGACGGCAGGATTCAACGTCGCCCGGGAGTTCTGGCCGGACGTGAGCAGACGGTTGTTTCATCGCAAGAAGTAGATGAGGGTGGGACGGCCGCACAGCCAGGAATGGCTGTGCTACAAGGCCTAAATCAGCATCTTTTGCTTCGCAGATGTAAAATCCGCAGCCATTATTTTCTCGTCTTTGCACAGTTGTGCTAGAATTTTTCGCGACAATCGGTCCTTCCCAATGATCGGCCCCCCTTCCCCACAATTTCAAATGCTGCCTTGGAGGAATTGCAATGGGAAAATTACGGTTGATCATCTTCTTAGTACTAGTCGCAGCCACCGCCGCACACGCAGATACATTCAATTTTACAATCACTGGGAACATCATCGGTAGTGGCACGTTCTATACCTCACCCCAACAGTCCGACGGTAGTTATCTAGTTACAGGTATGACCGGGACTATCGGATACTCTGATTGGTTTAATCCTCAAACCATAACCGGCGTCTTCTCGCCCGGATTCTATTGCAACTTCACTACGTCAGACGATTGTCCCCCCCACGGCGAACATTACGTTGATGCTCTACTCTTCCCTGACGCGCCATACTTTGACGATTTCGGTGTGGCATTTACAACAAACGGAGATATAGGTCCTACTCCTTGGTTATTCACATCTACGGGATCACTCGTAGTTCTCTACGGCCAAATTGGGATAAGTGAAGAGTGGAATCGTACTGCATGGATCACTATCACCCCTGTCGTCCCCGAACCATCGACTCTTCTGCTACTCGGGGCTGGCTTCGCTGGAATGATTCGGCGGAAACAGTTTCGTAGCTAGTGGGCACCCTAGCTAACTCCTTTAGCTTGGCGGAAGCGTGTGTGAGTCGAACACACCGACGACATCGCGAAGATGCCGTCCGCCGGTTTTGAAGACCGGGAGGATCACCGGACCCCATGCGCTTCCGTTGATCCCATTGTAACGTGACGGGTTCATCGTCTTGCGCCTGAGAAGCGGCACCTGGGCAAGCATAGGACTGCTACGCTGCGTCGATGTCGCTCTTGGGGCCGGGCATTGCCTGGATGTTTACCAGGTCGAGATGCTTAATGGCAGCGTCGGCTCGTTCCCATCGCGCGGGCGTGGCGTGGCCGGGGCGGAAACGGTTTACCCAAGATCCAATTTTCATGGAACCGCGCACGAAGTGACCTGCCTTGAGCGGACCTTTGATTTTGTAGTCCTGCAGGCAATGCAACGCGATGCTGATGGCGCAACCACATTGCCGGCAATCGGGGGTGCCGCCGAAAATGCACGGCTCAACCCGCGTCTTTAAGTCGGCTGAATAGTTGGCGGACATGGTGGCAAAGGTGCACTTGCTTGGGTCTTCCGGAGGCTTGGCGAAGGCAATGCCACTCTTGGAGAACATCAGCAGCTTGGGGAAACGCTTGCGCCATTCGGGGAACTTCGCACTCAACCTCTGCTTCATTTCCGCCGTAAGCATTTCCGGCGATTGCTCACCGACTTGCGGCGTGTAGGTGCTCAGCCAGATCGAGCGAGTTTCCGGGCGGCCATTCCAGAACTCAAAGTACTCATCCAGATAACTGTCGCGCTCCATCATGGGGTTTGTAACGGTAAGGTGAATATTTACACGGCAGTCCTTGATGTTCTTGAGAATGCGTTCGTAGGTCGCCGGTTTGCGGCGCACGTCATGGTGCTCGGGAAGGCCATCGACGGAAACGGTGACCCTGATCTTTTCGTTGTTCGTCCACTCAGGAGGAACGGGAATCACGGCACTGGTGACGACCATGGGCCAAACACCCATAGCTACCAGCCGGGGCAGGATACGGCTCAATTCGCGGTGGCGAATCATCGGCTCTCCACCGACGAGCGATACGTGGAGCGGGCGATGCTTCTTTACCAGCGCGACAACGCCTTCCACGAGGTCGTCACCACGGAGATCCGCTAACTCACGCAACACTACACCACCACCGAGGTGAGTGTCGTTGTAGGCGTAGCACCCAGGACAGCTCAATGGACATTCGCGCGTGATTTCGATCGAAAGCAGTGGTGTACTGCCCGTCAGGATGCGGCCCCAAGCGGTAATCACGTCAGTGCTCTTCATGGTAGCGTTAGATGCCGAGGATGCAAATAACGTGAACTTATATTAGCCGACCTGGATAGCCACGGGATGTGACGATCAACGGCCCATCCCACGCTATTGAAAGCGGGCACTTATCGCCGGGTTTCCAGTTTGCTCGCGAAGGCGTTAGCGTCGGCGGTAAGATACGTTCCGGTATTTTTGAGCGTCAAAACGAGCGCAGCATCGGAGGATAACCCGCATGATCCGCCTGCCGTTTGTCAACATTGATGTCTTCACCGCCAATCCGCTGGAAGGAAATCAGCTTGCCGTATTCACCGACGCCGGCGCACTTTCGACGGAACAGATGCAGCGGATCGCCAAAGAAACCAACTATTCCGAGACCACGTTCGTCGTTCCCCGCTCGTTCGAGGAGACGAAGGCGCAGGGGCATCGCGTGCGCATCTTCACCGTGAATGAAGAACTACCGTTCGCCGGTCATCCCACTTTGGGAACGGCATGGGTGCTGCGCGGAACGGGCGGAGCCGACGAGATTGTGCTTGACCTCAATGTCGGCAAAATCCATGTGCGCTTCAGCAGCGAAAATGGGCAGCTATTCGGCGAAATGCAGCAACGCAATCCGGAATTCGGACAGCTTCACGCATTCGAGGACGTGGCGCGCGCAACGGGATTGAAGCTCGAAGATATTGTTTCCGATGTGCCGATCCACAGTGTTTCCACAGGAATGATGTTTGTGATCGTGCCGATTGCACGACTGGCGACGATGCAGAACCTCACGCTCGACCTCAACCGCGCGCAACAGTATCTCGACAAGACCGACGGCAAGTTCTTCTACTTCGTGTGCCGCGAAACCGTTGATCCCAAGGCACGTTTGCACTCCCGGATGATCTTCTACAACGGCGAAGATCCGGCGACGGGTTCGGCTTCAGGATGCACCGCGGCGTGGATGGTGAAGCACGGCGTCGCACAAAGCGACGAACGCGTGCTCATCGAACAGGGCATCGAGATGAAGCGTCCGAGCCGAATTTTTGTGCGTGCGACAAAAAATGGTGATCAAGTGATCAATGTGCGTGTCGGAGGACAGGCTGTGGAAGTTGCGCGAGGCGAATTATTTTTCTAATGGAAATGCGTGGTTGCGCGAATGCGATTTGCACAGCGTGTTGAGGAAAGAAAGCAATTCGTATTCCTCTATAAATATTTTTTGTTGGTGCCGTTAGCACTTTACACGAGCCGCAAGGAACTCCTACTATGCAACTCGCTCTGATTGATTCGCCGAAGTAGAAAACAAAATTTAGAAGCGGACCAGGACCACAACGGCCGCCGTTCTCCCTGCATGGAACTGCCTACCGTTGAATGGCTTGTATTCGCAGCTTGGGGTCGTAATGAAGCCGAAACGTACTATTCTTTGCGTTGATGACAATGAACAATCCCTCTCCATTCGCAAAGTGATGCTCGAGACGCGCGGCTACCGCGTGGTGTGCTCCACCACTGCCGAAGAGGCGATCGAAGTTTTCAAAGCCGGAGGCATCGACCTGGTGCTCAGCGATTTCGTGCTGCCCGGCAAAGATGGGCAGAAGCTCATCGAAGAGATCAAACAAATTTCGCCGCAGACGCCGGCGATTCTCTTCTCCGGCAAAGTTAAGTTCTATGACCGTGAGTGTCGCGCCGACCTGTTCCTTCCCAAAGGCTCGTACGCGCCGATCGAGTTGCTCGAACGCATCCGCTTGCTGCTCATACGCAAGCGCGGGCCGAAGCGCGCGGTTCTGTCTCCGGCAATGATCGTGCGTGACGAACGGCTGGTCGCGAGCTAGCTCGTCAAATTGCATTCCTGTGACCTGAAATGGACATGAAAGCGCCGCGTCCGACCGGGTGCTTTCGCTTGAGGTAACATCTCTGCACATGGATCTTCACTTACCCGTTTCGCGTTATGCATACGATCCTCCGACAGTCGAAGCGGAATACGTTTCGGGTACAGTGAGAATTCGGATCACCCCGAATCCTTCCCTCGCGTCCATTCTGTCGCACATAGTTTTCATCCTGTTCTGGGGTTATTGGGACTTCCATGCCTGGAAGCACGCGGATTGGGTGTATTGCTCGCTTGGCATCGTTGGGGCGGCCCTAGGGATCGCAGATCTCGCCCGGAGCTTCTTAGGTTTTGAAGTCGTCGAACTTTCTCCTGATCAAATCTCTCTCCGAAAGTTCATTTTGTTTGGCAGCCAGCAGACATACGATGTGTCAAAGGTCACGCAATTTGGCTGTTATGAGGATGAAAACGAGATTTCGTGTCTGAGGTTCAAATATGGTCGACGGTGGGTCCAGTTTGCGCGCCAGATCCGAGTAGAAGATGCAGATCATGCACTGGATGTCATCCAATCAGCAGGTTTAACTCGTTCAATCGGATTAGCTGATCCATTCGGAGAGCACTTTACGACGTTGAATCTCAACGGATAGCGGAACTACATAAGCTCGGAAGATTTCGCCGGCGCAGCTTCGTGTAGACTGAGTGTTTATGCCTCCGATCATCGAAGTCATAGACGTTCACAAGAATTATCACGTGGGGAAGGTTGACGTTCCGGCGTTGCGTGGCGTTAGTTTTTCGGCCAATCGCGGCGAGTTCGTCGCGATCCTGGGCCCGTCCGGCAGCGGCAAGTCCACCATGTTCTACGTTCTCGGAGGCTTGACCCGCGCCGACTCCGGACGGGTGATGATCGACGGCGAAGATTTCACGCGGCTGTCGGACGCGGAGCGAACTCGACTGCGCAAAACGAAGATTGGATTTGTCTTTCAGAAATTCAACCTGCTCCCGACTCTCGACGCCAAGACCAACATCGAGATCGCACAAGACATCGCAGGGAGCAGGAACGAGATCGATCGTGAGTATTTCAATCGCATCACGGAGCTGCTTGGAATCAGCAAAAGGCTGATCCATCGCCCGTCTGAGCTATCGGGTGGAGAACAACAGCGTGTTGCGCTGGCGCGCGCGCTCATCAACAAGCCTGCGATGATCCTGGCCGACGAACCGACCGGCAATCTCGACACAAAGAACTCGGAAGCCGTGCTGAACCTGCTGCGTCATTCGAATAAGGAACTCGGGCAGACGATCCTGATGATCACACATAATCCCGAGGCGGCGGAGTTTGCCGACCGATCCATTCATATGCGTGACGGGCAGATTGTCGATCCCGCGTGGGAGCCGCATCTGCATCCCGACAAAGCGTAAACTTCGACTGTAATCACGGAAGGGAGGCGGCACGTGGATCTGTATTCGCACCTGCAGCGGTTGTTTCAATACGACGACTGGGCAAACCGCGAAGTTGTCGCTGCTCTCGAAGGTCTTCCCTCGGCGCCTCCCAAAGCCGTGCGCCTGATGGCACATGTGGTGGCCACTGAGTTTGTTTGGCTTGTCCGATTGAAAGGACAGCCTGACCCCGCAGTATGGCCCGACTGGAATACGAAGGAAATTTCGCAGCAACGGCAGACATTAGCTGCGGCCATGGGCGATTACCTGCAATCCATAACTGCCGACCGTCTTGCCGATTCGGTCACATACACCAACACGAAGGGCCAACGGTGGACGAACTCCGTCGCCGATATCCTCATGCATATCACGATGCATTCGACCTATCATCGAGGGCAGATCGCGATGGTCCTGCGCGATGCCGGTGTAACGCCGCCGTATACCGATTACATCCAGGCGGTCCGCATGCGACGGATTACAGATTAAAGAAGCAAGCTCACACTTCAACCAGACTCTTTAGCGCGGCTACAAAGCCCGAAACTCCGCTATCAATTGTGACCCAGGCGCCCGCCGACGGTTCATTGCCATAGCGGGTTGAGTGCAACGTGAGCGTCCGAATACTCGGATTCTTCCGGGGCGCTTCTCTCAGAAGCAGACGCTGGTCCGCAGGTGGAACCAAATTCCCGAGAACAAGCGCCGCATAACCGCCATGCCACAGGTTGAGAATCGCTGCTCCAACATCCTCCACCCAGTCCACTGCGAATCCTTCTTCGCGCAATGCCTTCACTCGCTCCTCGAGAGCGGCACTTCGATAGCCGACATACAGAACCTTCGCGGCTTTCTGCGCTGCTGTTGACCTCCCCACCACTTCTTCCCCCCAACCACAAAACTTCTCAGTACCAGACGATGAACTGAACAACCGGCCATCGTCAGACCTGTGCCTTGCTCGTGCCACCAGCGTGCGAAACATAATAGCGTTCATGACGGTCAATTGGCAGCGCCAACCCGGTGCCGCCGGAAGCATCTCTGCATTTCGCCAGGAATGACTCGATCCAATGATTGACATCGCACCGCCGCAACTGGGCGCGAATGCAACTCATTCTACCCTTTCGCTCGTTCGCGCCCATGGTGAGCGCGATGCTTAGTTGGCGTGCCACTTGATCGTAATCGTTCGGATTAACCACAATCGCCTCGCCCGCAAGGTCCGCGGCAGCCCCCGCGAATTGGCTCAGGACGAGCATTCCGTCTTCATCGATATCGGCGGCGCAGTACTCCTTGCAGACAAGGTTCATCCCGTCTTTGAGCGGTGTTATCAGCGCCACATCCGCCAGCCTGTAGTAAGCAAGAAGCTCGGCCCTCTCCAAATGCCTGTAAAGAAAATGAATCGGGACCCATCCGGCTTCTGTAAAGCGGCCGTTAATCTGACTGACGAGCCGCTCCACTTCCATCTTGAGATCCATATACTTCGGAATCCCCTCCCGGCTGGGCACCACCACCTGGACCAAGCTCACTTCCTTGCGCAGTTCAGGATAGAGTTCCATTGCGCGTGCGAAGCTGCGCAGTCGCTCCGGGATTCCCTTGGTATAGTCGAGCCGATCGACGCCGAGCACCAGCTTGCGTCCTCGATACTCGGTTCGCATTTCCTTCAGCAGGTGTTCGACTTCATGCGAAGCCGCATCCTTTTCGAACTTTTCGAAGTCAATACTGACGGGAAACGCCTTGGCCGTACTGATCCCGTGTTCATGATTGACGACCAGCTCGTCATTCCAGTTATGCACGCGCCCCAGGCCGAGACTTCTCACGCAGGTCGCAAAGTTCCGCAGGTCCCGCCGGGTTTGAAACCCGATCACCTTGAAGGCAAGCATCGATTCGATGATCTGGTTAGCCCACGGCAATTTCTCAAGAATATCCAGCGAAGGAAATGGAATGTGCTGGAAATACCCGGTCTTCAGCGAAACCTGTGACCCACGCAGCATGCCTCCCATCAGGGCGAGATGATAATCGTGGACCCAGACCAGGTCTCCTTCGCGCGCATGTTCCAGAACCGCAGCGGCAAAGCGCTGGTTTACCTCCACGTAAGCGTTCCAGTAACACGGATCGAAACTGCAGCGCGACTGCAGGTCATGAAACAGCGGCC
This sequence comes from uncultured Terriglobales bacterium, assembly GCA_964460935.1. Classification (GTDB taxonomy): domain Bacteria; phylum Acidobacteriota; class Terriglobia; order Terriglobales; family Acidobacteriaceae; genus DATMXP01. The sequence goes on from CAYWSM010000251.1 coordinate 13,209, forward strand.
AGATGATTTCGTTGGAAAATCCGCAGTAGAAATCCTGCCGCTCACGCTCGGTTAAGAAGACCGGTATCAATTTCATTTCCGGCGTGGATGGCAGTTCCACTCCCGTATCCAGGGACGAGACTCCCGGCCAGCCGATCCATCCGCCTTCGTGATTCTTGAACACGGCCTTCAATGCCGTCACCAGTCCGCCTGAGCTTTCACGTACCTCGACTTTGCCTTCAAGTTGTTCCACCGTGACCGGCAGACGATTTGAGACAACAAAAAGTCGATTCATTGTGAACCTCCCGCGGAGGCGCAAACAAAATGCAACATCGCGATCAATTGCTCTGGTGGTTTAAGCCAGACTTTCGCCGCCGTGTCCCGGTACTCGCTTCTGACGAGGATCGGCAAGTCCGATTCATGCAGTGCGCCAAAAGCGTCTTCGTCAGTGAAATCGTCTCCCAAGTACACCATGGGAGATGACGGTTGTTCCTGCTTGAGACGTCTAATGGGATCTGCCTTCGAGATCGAGCGTGGCCGGAACTCGGTGCCTCCATCAAAATCGAACTGCTGCAAGCCGGGCAAGGAAATCGAGTGAAACGCTCGCGTCGCCGCGAACTTCACCTCAGGGACTTGATCCATGGGGAGGCCGCGCCAGTGGACCGCTACACCGAAAGGTTTCAGCTCCAGCAATTCACCCAATCCCTCTGCCTCCAGGGTCTCCACCAATAAGTCAAGGTTGAGCGCCTGGGGCAGTTTTGAGCCCAGATATTCACCATTGGCCAGGAGCCGCTCAGCTCCATGACATCCCCAGATCTCAATCGAGTTAATCCCCAGTAGTCTCTGTACTTCGTTTGCCTCCCGCCCGCTCACGATCACTACTCGGACCCCGTTCTCCGCCAGAGTTAATAACGCTTCCGGTACGTTCGGATAAGGGCGGGCTGCCGTTCGGTCGACGACAAATGGAGCAAGGGTCCCGTCATAATCAGACAAGAGCGTTAAAGACGTGTAGTCCTTAATGGCCCGGAAAAACGGTTCAAATGATGCCGTGCTGGGAGTAGCCATGGATCCTCCTCGGCCTACTTACGATCTATGTTGTCAGTGGCGAAGCGAAGGATGGACCCGCTAACAAAGCCTGGAGCAGATCAGATCGAGGACATCAGAGGAACGCGATAGTGGATGCGAACTCTGAACGATTGTCTGCCGCAGAAGAGAAAGTGACATGACGCCGAACCGAAACACAGCCACACTCGCCAGTCCAGCAATCAAGGCAAAGACAGCCTGGACTGAATTGAGCACTGTCGGTTCAAGATTCACGAAGGGCGCAACACAGACCACGGCCACAGCTAACACGACAATAACGACAATGATCTTTGTTGCCCTCATGGTTATCAGGTTAGATGCAGAATTCCCGTTCAGAGGCTGCTCTGCTCGTGCTACTTTTTTTGTTCAAAATCGGCGAAAGCACGTTGCTTGCCATAGTCGACTCTCAACGTGCATTTTGTTGGCGCAATGCGCCCGAAATAAAGCTTCAGGCTGTTTGACGAGTTTGAAAGCTCTCCCGTCTCAGCCGTCAATTTGGCAACATCCTTGCTGGCGTTGTAAGGCTTTCCTTGCTCGACCCCGCTGTTTAATACAAGAGTCCAGGAGTGTTCGCCCGGAATAGCGTATAAGCTGTAGGCTCCTGGCGCCACCGTCTGGGACCCGAACGCCAATCCAGTTTGCGAGAATAAATACATGGGGCGTTTTCCTGGCTCCCATATTTTCCCGCGCGGAGCATCCGACTTGCCATATGGCACCTCGACATATCGGACGCTTACCTGTTGACCATCCTCAAAGGTGCAAACCGCATTTCCTTCGGGAGCTTGTCCCTGGGAATCCTCGGCTTGCCCCATGGAGATAAGCGCGAGACAAATTACAGCGACAGTGACGGCGGCACGCATCACCCCTCCTCGAACTTCGTATCGTACTACGATATTGACACCGATGACAAACGGGTGTCCTTCATTCGCTTGAAATTAGCCACCGAAGATCATCGAACGATCCTGCTGGCCTCATCTTGTAAGGCGTAACGGAAATCGGCCCATTCCCTTATTCCGGTAGAATCGCCATCCCATAGCCACATTTCATCGTATGTTGATCTGTTCTTAATCCCACAAAAACAATTCCCCCATACTCTTTGCCCTCGCCGGCCAATTGCTATCTGGCACACCGCAGGATCAACCCACAACAAAAGAAAATATGGAGTGAGGATGCGCCGAATTATCAGTTCTCTGGTGTTTCTTGCAGTAGCAGCGGTTTCGCTATTGGGGCAAGTCAATACAGCAAGCTTAAGCGGCTTTATCTCGGATCCGAGCGCAGCCGCAGTGCCGAATGCTCAAGTCACAGTCCTTAATAAGGACACTGGGTATTCGCGGTCGGTCAACAGCGAACAGACCGGTTCTTACTTCTTCCAGGAGCTTCCGATTGGTACTTACCAGTTGACCGTCTCCAAACAAGGCTTTCGCACGGTTCAACAAGACATCGTTTTGAATACCGCGGAGAAGGCCCGGCAAAACGTCTCCCTGCAGGTAGGAACAGAACAACAAACCGTGAATGTAACGGCTGAAGCGGCGAGTCTCTCGCCCGACGACGCTTCCATTGGAACCGTCATAGACAGTCATACAATCGAGCAAATCCCGCTTTACCTTCGGAATTGGGACGACCTGCTTCGTGTGGTGCCGGGCGTACAGATCAGCCGATTCACCCAGCAAAGTGGCGCGACCAGCGCAGGCCGCACCGGAGACTTCGTGGTTCATGGAGTCCATTCACTCCAGAACAACTTCATTCTCGACGGGATAGACAACAACACGTTTTCAGAGAACGTGCAGGAACTGAGCACGGAAGCGGCTCACCCTTCCGTGGATACGATTCAAGAGTTCAACGTTATTACCAATCCGTACTCGGCTGAATATGGCCGCAGCCCCGGAGCAGCCGTGTCGGTGAATACGAAGAGCGGAACCAACCAGATTCATGGACTGGCGTATGAATATGTGCGTAACCAGCTCTTCGACGCTAATGACTTCTTTTCCAATCGCAACAAGCTGCAGAAGCCGGAAAACAACCAGAATCAATTTGGCGGAAATTTTGGAGCGCCAATCATCAAGAACCACCTGTTTGGTTTCTTTAACTATGAAGGAACCCGCATCAAGCAAGGCGTATTGCGCATTTCGACAGTCCCTCTCCCCAACGAAAGAATAGGCGATTTCAGTCCGGCAGCAGGCGCTGCGAACGGAGTCACGTACCCGACGATCATCGATCCGGAGACGAAAGCCCCATTTCCCAACAATCAGATTCCAAGTAACCGGATTGACCCAGTAATGGCCCAATTGTTCGGATTGTTCCCGCTGCCAACGCGACCAGGCGACGTTAACAACTACGTCCGGAATGCCGGTGCAGTAGACAATAACGATAGTTACAATGGCCGACTGGATTGGACAATCTCTTCTTCCGACACCGTCTTTGGCAGGTATAGCTACTCGAATCACTTTCGTTTCATTCCTGGTTATCTGGGCGGCATTGCCGATGGGACGTCCACTTCGGCATGGGGGCGTCAAACCATGAAGTCCCACAGCCTCGTGCTGGGCTGGACTCATGTGATCTCCCCCACAATGCTGAATGATTTCCGTTTTGGTTTCGTGCGGAATTACTCTTACGCCGAACAGGATCCGTTCGGTTTGAATGCCGCGGATCAATACGTGCCGGGGATCCCGAACGATCCAGCGACGGCAGGCGGCGTGCCGTTAACTCAATTTTCGAATTTTGGATTCCTCGGTTCGCCCGACTTTCTGCCGAAGCGGCAGATTCCACAACAATTCCAGTACGTTGACACCTTGTCGATGACGCGTGGTAATCACGCGCTGAAGTTCGGCGTGAACATCTGGGCGCCGATGCGAAACATCTTCCAGGATGAACCCGGAACACGCGGCGACCTTGGATTTACGGGCGTTTTCACCGGCCTGTCTTATGCTGACGGACTTCTGGGACTTGTCCAGTCGACCCAGCTTACGAATGTATTCTTTGTCGATCAGCGCCTGTGGATGGCCTCTGGCTTTGCGCAGGACGATTGGAAAGTCACCCGCAACCTCACACTCAACCTCGGATTGCGCTACGACTTTGCGACGCCGGCACTCGAAGCACAGGACCGGATGGCCAATTTCGATCCCAGCGGAAGCGGATCACTGGTGTTTGCGAAGTCGGGTTCGATTGGGGATCGAGCCTTGGTGCAGCCGAATACAAAGAACTTTGGACCTCGCATTGGTGTGGCGTATTCGCCTTTCCGCAATACGGTGATTCGTGGCGGATATGGAATCTACTACACACTGTTCGAGCGCTATGGCAGCGAGGATCAAATGGCGCTGAATCCGCCGTTCCTGGTCAATAAGACGCTCGCCAGCAACACGACACCTGTTTTAAGTCCGCAGGTTGGATTCCCAGCAAACTTCCTGGATCCGAACACGATCGATTTTCAGAACCTGACCTCGTACCACATCCGTGCGGTGAATCCGAACGATCCAACTCCCATGGTGCAGCAATGGAGCTTTGGAGTGCAGCATGAGTTCGCCGGTGGCTGGACGGCAGAGGCTAACTATGTCGGCACAAGATCGACCAACCTCTACACGCTAACGGATTTTAATCAGCCGACTATTAATAATGGCGTTAGCACTGGTGTAGTACCGTATCCCAATTTTGGATATATCGAGTACAGCAATCCAAACGGATATGGAAACTATCATGGACTCGAAACCAGCCTGCAGCGCAGGATGCAAAATGGTTTCAGCCTGCGTGCCGCGTACACATACTCGAAGGCTCTCGATAATGCTCCGGCGGAACTGGAAAGCAACTCAGGCGCGCCGCCGAACGGAAGAGATTTCGGTTCATGGTACGGGCCCAGCGATCTCGACTTCACACATCGACTGTCATTGAGCTACGTGTATGAGTTGCCATTTGGTAAGGGAAAAGCGCTGCTGAATGAGGGTATCCTCTCTCACATCTTCGGCGGATTCCGTACCACAGGTGTTTATAACTTCTATAGTGGACGTCCGTTCACGGTGAACTCCGGTGGCAGTCTTGCCGCATCACTCGATCCGTTCGGGCAGGCCACTGCGACGCCGCTGGTCGTAGGTACTCCGGTGATTGTCGGTGATCCTGACTGCTGGTTCTTCATGTCCAACAACAAGGCCTGCGTTGCGCAGGAACCTAACTTAACCAGCCCTTATGTCGCGCCTGCGAAAGGTCAGGTGGGCAACAGCGGACGAAACACGTTGCGTGGTCCTCATACCAGCGTCTTCGATGCGGCGTTGCTGCGCGAGTTCGGAATCACGGAGCGAACCAACCTGGAGTTCCGCTGGGAAGTATTCAATGTGACGAATACGCCCTTGTTTGGCCAGCCAAACAACAACATCACGAGCAGCGCAGTTGGGACGATAACAACTTTATCTGGCGATCCGCGCGTGATGCAATTTGCACTACGACTTTCTTTCTAGCCCGTAATGCGTGCTGTCAGGCCGGAACCACAGTTCCGGCCTTTTTTCTGGAGAACATTAAGAATTGTGCCGACTCACATACGGAAGGCAATCCTATTCTCGCTAATCTTTTTCGTTTCAGCATTTGCATTGGGGCAACGCAATCCGGACCTCATTCTTCGCGGCGAGGTGAACCCGAACCAGATACGTACCTATGTAAAGGTTCCGTTTGACGTTCCCCAAGACATCGAGCGGTTAACCGTAGCGTTCCACTACACAGGGAAAGATCAACACGTTGTTCTCGATTTGGGAATTGAGGATCCCCGCGGATTCCGCGGCTGGAGTGGCGGAAACAAAGACACATTCACAATTGGAGAAAGTGACGCGACGCCTTCCTACATCCCCGGCAGGATTGAACCAGGACGATGGAATTTGCTGATCGGCGTGCCGAATATTCGCCAGGCCGCCTCATCCTACGAAGTGAAAATCTATTTCTCCCACCGGCAGGACCACGGTTTATCGGCTGGTTTCGCCGAAGGTGCTTTGCGCACGGGAGAAAGCTGGTACCGGGGTGATCTGCACATGCATACCGGGCACAGCGATGGCCGGTGCACCAGCCAAGCTGGACACGAGGTGCCATGCCCCGTGTTTGTGACCGCTGAGGCCGCTGTGCGCCGAGGGCTGGACTTCATTGCCATCACCGATCACAACACGACATCGCAATCAGATAGTTTGCGCGAACTGCAACCGTATTTCGATCGTTTGCTCTTCATTCCCGGCAGAGAGGTAACCACCTTCCAGGGACACGCTAACGTCTTCGGTACAACCGAGCCGCTGGATTTTCGGGTCGGCAGCGATACGGTTCCCAATATAAATATACTCTTAAAGGAAGTCCACCAGGCTGGCGGGCTGATTTCCATTAACCATCCCAATGCACCGACGGGCGAGGTTTGCATGGGATGCGGATGGACGCCAAATCCGGCAGCCGATTTGAAACTCATTGATGCTGTGGAAGCAGTTAACGGCGGAGCCGAAGGCACTCCTTATGATGGTCTGCCATTCTGGGAGGCGCAACTGAATCGTGGATTTCGCCTGACCGCCATCGGTGGAAGCGATAATCATCGTCCCGAGACGCCTTTCGAAAAGCCAGGTTCTATCGGCAGCCCCACAACAGTAGTGCGGGCTCCGGAGTTGTCGACAACAGCGATATTAGGAGCGATCCGTCGTGGACACGTTTTCATTGATCTCACCGGTTCACGGGATCGACTGCTTGAAGTGGAAGTATCCGCGAATGGCCACACGGCAATCATGGGAGATGAACTGGATGCGCCCGCAGGTGTGCCAGTCGAATTCGCTGTCCACGTCGCTCATTGCGAGGGGTCTTCGGTGAGAATGACGATCGATGGGAACACAGCATCACTAGCCCCCGCCAAGAAAATATCGGAAACCGACGAGACCATTCATTACACATGGAATGGAGATGGCGTACGTCACTGGGTTCGCGCTGACGTCGTCAGCCCTGAGGAAAAAATCGAGTTGCTGGGTAATCCTATCTATCTGAACTCTCCCAGGAGTGCTCAAGTTCACGAATCCGGCTCGGTTAGTCCAACACCGAAAATTGAGGGGCAAAATGCGCATTAATTCAGGTCTTCTAATCATTCTTGTATGTCTAACTTTTCCTTTGATTTCCGCGGCTCAGACCCGCGGGGGATATGCGCCGGGCAGCCGCACGTTGATGGATGCGCATAACTGTTATCCATACTTTGAATGGTGGGCGGACCGGATCGATCGTGCGTTATCCGCCGGAACTCCGCTTGCGATCGAACAAGACCTGGCGTGGTACACCGATCCGAAATCAAAGAAATCCTGGTCAGTGGTTTCGCATGGGAGTCCCGTTACCGGACATGAGCCGACGATCGAGCAATACTTCTTCACCCGCATTCGTCCTATTGTCGAGAAGGCTTTGCACGACGGCAATCAGGGCGACTGGCCACTGATTACGCTGAATCTGGATTTCAAATCGGAAGAGCCGGAACACTTGGCGACAATTTGGTCACTGATCCAGCAGCATCGCGAGTGGCTTACCTCGGCCGTCAAAACGTCAGACGAATCAGAGGTACAGCCGCTCGATGTGCGACCCGTATTGATCCTCACCGGCGATTCCGATCGTCAGAAAAAAACTTTCTACGACGAGGTTCCGGTGGGTGAACGGTTGTTCATCTTTGGCGCAGTACATACCAACGAGAGAGATCCGATGGCGGCACCGGAGGTGCTTGAACCTAACCCTGCCACAAACTACAGACGCTGGTGGAACAATAGTTGGCACGTCGTGGAACGTGGAGGCCAGCCAGCGGCGGGAGACTGGACATCTGACGACAACGCGCGCTTACGAGCATTGGTAACTCATGCCCATGCCAAAGGACTCTGGATTCGCTTTTACACTCTTGATGGCGCCGAGCGTCCGGAATTGAGCTGCCACGGCTGGTTTTCCAGCTATAACTTCGGATCACTTGCGTCAGCCAAGCTGCGATGGGCTGCCGCAGCGAAAGCAGGCGTGGATTATGTCGCTTCCGATCAATATGAAGAGCTTGCTAAATATCTTCAACCCGAGCACTCATTATCAAAAAGCACAAATCACAACGGTTGGACGGTGGCGGAGAAAAGGAAATAGAGCCAAGTTCTGGAACCAGGAGTAGCTCTATTCGAAAACAGAACCGCTGAGTCCATGCTCGTCGGAAAACTTTAGTTAAGAAAGGCAATCACCTAGGCAGAAGCGCAAGAAATCTCTCCATAACGGCATTGAACCTCTCGGCATCATCCACGAACAGGGCATGCCCTGCATCTTCGAATACCTCGCTTTGTGCTTGGGGCACGAGGGAACGTACGATCTCTGCCTGATCGCGATGATCGGCTCTCACCGTAACTAACAACGGAATACGAATCGTGGACAGTATGGGGCGAAGATCGTTCCAGAGATACATTTCTGCAAGTAAAGCGACGGCTGTATTGGTTGGAGTCTTCAGTGATTGGGTAACAATTTCTTTCAGGTACGCCGGTGATTGAGGTTTGTGATACATCGACCGGACGAATTTCTCGGTAAACTCCGCGCGATTCTCCTGCACTCCATGCAGGAATGCGGCTCGTTGCTCGTAACCTTGGGCAGCCGGTTCGGTCCATACGTTCCCATCGACGAGAACCAATCCTCGAAGAGATGACGTTCCAAACACTCGCACATACACCAAGGCCTCTCGTACACCCAGCGACCAGCCCACAAGAACCGCGGGAGAGGCGTGCAAGTGTTCGATCAGTTCCTTGACATCGGCGGCACGCCTTTCGGAGAAATTTCCTTCCGGAGTCTTTTCCGAGTCGCCTTGGGAGCGCGGATCCAAAGCAATGACTTGATACTTTCGGCTGAGTTCCTGAAGTTGAGGTTCCCAGATTTTTGCAGGCATTGTCCAACCTGGCACGAAGACAACTGCGGCCCCGGTACCAGCCTCCAGGTAGTGCAGTCGGATGCCATCGCTGGTTTGAAATGTGCCATCTTTCGTGGTTGCAGCAAACAGCGATAGAGAGCAGACCAGCGCGAAAAGAAGAAGCATCGGGGATCGGGCGATAGACATTTCAGATCTCCTCAAGACTCTTAGTTCAATGCAGGTTTGCGGCGGTGCCACTCTGTCGCCATCTGGTATTGGTGGCCCATGTTCAGCAGCGAATCTTCCTCCAACGGTCTTCCGATCAATTGCATGCCCAACGGCAAGCCAAGCGAATTAAATCCACACGGCAGAGAGAGGACAGGATTGCCTGTTAAGTTGAAGGGGGCGGTGTAAGCTGCCCCGTGCAACAGACTGGACTTGTTCACTTTAGAATCGTTCCCAGTTTGCTCGGGAAGTCCCGTCGCCGACCCCAAGCGAGAAGGAGATTCCGGGGTTGTAGGAGTCAGCAGCACATCGATACTTTTGAAAGTTTCCGCAAGTTCGGCTGTAATCAGAGTGCGCGCCTGCTGAGCACGAAGATAATCGACGGTCGAGAGAAACCCTCCGCGAACGATATTGCGATACGCCCGTCCATAGCGACTACGAATTGCGGGATCGCGAAAATTCTGGAAGTGTGAACAGAATCCCTCAATGCGGAGAATATTGTTGTAACTGGCCAGGCAGGCATAATCGATGTGAGGGATCGTCACTTCCTGGATTTTGAATCCGAGAGAACGAAAAACCTCGAGAGCTGAGCGAAACGCAGACGTTACATCGATCTCTCCTCCAACGGCTTCCATGTAGGATGGGCAAATACCGAGGCGAAGATTACTTTTCTTTTCAGAGAGTAGCTTCGAATAAGGCGGCACATCTTTGTGAATACTGGCTCGGTCCTCAAGGTCATATCCTGCCATCGATTCCAGCATGATCGCTGCATCTTCGACGGTGCGAGTAATTGGCCCGACATGGCCTACGGAGTAGGCCAACGCAATCTCGCCACCTCTCCCCACCAATCCGTATGTCGGCTTCAGTCCTACCACTCCGCAATGGGCGGCAGGAATGCGTATTGAACCTCCTGAGTCGCTTCCCACTGATGCCATGGCCAATCCCGAGGCAACTCCTACGGCGGAACCACTGCTTGATCCGCCGGTTTCGAAAGCGGCATTCCAAGGATTTCTCGCGGGCTTAATGAAGTCTTGTTCGGTAACACCTCCGGAAAAAGCAAACTCCGGCAGATTGACTTTTCCAAGCATTACCGAACCAGCCTTCTTCAGTCGGTTAACCACGTTAGCGTCTTTATCAGGAACCCAATCCGCATACACCCTAGACGCTGCCGTGGTACGAACGCCCGCTGTTGCGAGCAGGTCTTTGTAGGTGATCGGAATTCCATGCAGTGGCCCAACGACTCGGTTGCCAGCAATTTCTTCGGTCGCGCGTTTCGCTTCGCGCAGCGCTATCTCCTCTGTCAGAGTGATGAAGCTTCGGAGGTGGCTTTCGAATGCTGCTATGCGATCCAGATGGGCTTGGACAAGTTCAACCGGCGATAACTTGCGTTGCCGAATTAAGCTCGATGCCTCGGCGACCGATAGATGGAAGAGTTCGTTCATGATATCCGCGAAATTACGCCTTCAGTTGAATGTTCAATCTCCTGTAGCTTTTTCACTACTGCTCTGTCCCGATAGAATACAAAGCCAGGTTCGACCGCGCCTATAGGCAGGTTTCCCAAATTCAAATCGTCTAACCTGCGTGCTGCCGCTATTACAGGAGCGGCAAATGTTTCCAGATCTCGAAGCTCTTCGGCCGGAAGATTCAAATCGTGAATCGGCAGGCGTCCAGGATTTTCGGTGTTGTCAGCGGCATAGCCCTGGCCGCTCATCATCCAATGAAGAGCGGCCAGCAACGACATGAACTTGCGCCTGGTCAGTTCAGACAGCATGTTGCAAATTTCCTTTCCGACACGTCTGGATCCAACCGCAACTACGCTACGGCTGAAACCGCCTTTTGATTAATCGTCACTCCGAGTCCCGGCCCAGAGGGTGTGCGCATATATCCGTTCTCCATTACAAATGGTTCTTCCAGGATTGCGTTCCCGATTGGGTTCTTGCCGATCCAGTATTCACTGGTAATTGTGTTCGGCATGGCGCTCGCCAAATGTGCGCTGGCAACGAAGTGAATTGCCGAGCCAATGCTGATGTGAGGTGCAAAAGCCAGCCCGAAAGAATCGGCCAGTTCCGCGATACGCCGGCATTCGGTAATTCCTCCAGCGCGGCAGACATCCGGCTGAACCACATCGAGCGCTCTTCTGCGGATGAATTCGCTTGTCTCGTACCGAGAGGTCAGCGAGTCCAGCGCAATGGGAATTGTCAGTTCGTGCGCAAGTTCCGCGTAACCATCTATGTCTTCCGGGAAGATGGGCATTTCGAACCATCCAACACCAAGTTCCTCGAGTTCCTTGCCAAGACGCAATGCCTGAGCCGTATCGTAGGCGCCGGCTGCGTCGGCATAGATGATGAAGTCGTCTCCCACGGCTTCCCGCACGACCTTGATACTCTTCAGATCACCTTTAAGCCCTTTACCCAACGCCATCTTGAGTCCGGTGTATCCCTGCTTCTTGAGATCCTTGGCTTCCGCGGCTAATTGTTCGAAGTGCTCCTTCGGAGCATTGAAGTCCAGGGCCGGTAAGCCCGACGCATACACTCGCACCGACTCGCGGAACGCTCCCCCCAGCAACTGATAGATCGGTATCCCCGCGGCTTTGCCTGCCAAATCCCATAGCGCAATGTCCACGCCACTCATCGCCTCGAGGTAGAAACCGGCACGATGGCCGCGAACGCGCATACCTGCATACATCCGTTCCCAAAGAACAGTAACGTTCCTCGGATCGGCCCCGAGCACAATGTCGGCCAGCAGGCGATCAACAATTTCTTTCGTGACCTGTGGCGCAACAGGGGCCTTCGCTTCACCGTAACCAACTAATCCATTGTCAGTGGTGATTGCGACGATAACGGTGTCGATAGTCTTGGAATAGATATAATGACGCCTCGCCTGCGAGGGATACTCCATCGAAATATCGTGCCGGACGCTGCTTTCTGCACCACCCCAGGCACGGCTTCCCCAATATGCCCGGCTGTCCGCAGGCGGCGCCTGGACGGCAAAACTCTCTACTTTGGTGATTTTCACGGCTATGATTTCCTTTCCTGTTTGCGCTTCTTTATTTGTATTGCCCTGATCCAACAAACTTGCCAGGAGATTCGAGATTGTCTCTTCAGTGGCGCTCTTGACTCATGGCATCGAGACGCCAGGTATAAAAATCCCTCCCAAATCGGACGATCGCCTCCACAATTCCCTCGAACAAAAGTTTTCCCTTCTCGCGTGTCGCCAGTGTCGGATCTCCGTTATGGCCTAATGGCGCAATATCCGCTCGTTTTCGTCCATACGCGACAGCAGCATCCCGCTCATAGCCGCCCGAAAGATAAGCGCTCCGCCAGCGAAGTGGATTGGCTTGAGCGACCTCCATGCGTACTAACTCCGGACGCAGGAAAAGCATGAGAGAGGTTTCCTCTTCGCCACCGTGGTTCATTCCACCTCCGGGACTTTGGCGAACAGCTTGAATTTCCTCTCGTGCAAGCTGCCAATAAGACGCTGTCGCAATGATGACTTCATGCTCCTCACGAAGCGTGCGCGCAACGAGCCTTAGTGCCTCCTCGTTACCGCCATGCCCATTGAGCAGGAAAAAACGGTCGAACCCGTGCCGAATCAGATCGAGCAAGACCTCGTGCACAATTCGCATAAAAGTCTTCGCACTCAACGACAAGGTTCCAGGGAAACTCATGTGCTCACCGGAAAAGCCCAAATCCAATACAGGAGTCACTGCCACCGGAAGCTTTTCGCACAATCTCACAGCCGACGCTTCTGCAAGCGCTTTGGCGATACAACTATCTACTTCCAGCGGAAGATGCGGCCCGTGTTGCTCGATAGAACCCGTGGGAATAATCACGATTGGCTTCGCAGCCGCTAGCTCGCGCACGTCAGGCCATGACATCTCTTGCAGCAATACTGTCTTCGAGTGCATGTCGCTCAGCCTCTCGTTATGGATGGGTCTGGGTAATCATCAACAACAGCGGCCCTTGTCCCCAGGGAAACACTCCGAATGGACGAGTGGCGTACATCTTTGCTTCCCCAACAGGTGTTGCGTCACTGACCAATTCCAGAACTCCGTCTTCTGTCACCAACAGCGAAGCTGCCTTCCTAGCTTTCCTTTCCATGTCACCAAACTCTCGCTCCTCGATAATTCCCGCGGCAAAGGCTTCGCGCAGCGCATACGCCGCCATGGTGGCAAGCGTCGATTCGAGATAGGTCTCTGGCTGCGTGATCAAGGTGTGCCAAAGTCCATTGATGTTCTGGTATTTGGCGAGGCCCTGACATTGCGCGTGCAATCTCTGCCTGATCTCGTCATATTGTGGATACTCCTTCGGCAAGACTTTCAGCACTTCGACCATCCCCATCAGAGCCCACCCATTTCCGCGTGCCCAGATTTGTCCGTTCCGCCCACAGTGCTCTTCAAAACCGTGATAGAAAAGTCCGCTGCTCTCATCCTGCAACGATCGCGCGTAGGCCATAGCTTCGGACGTCGATTGCGCAAAGTAGGTTTCGTCGCCGGTGACAGCCGCGAGTTGCGCCAGGAATGGCGGATCGACATCCATGCAATCTACCCAGATCTGCCGGTCCCATCCGGAAAGGTCGGTGCGATGATATCGCGCGCCGAATGCGTTCTGCGGGCACAGATCATGCAGCTTTGCCAGTTTCTTTGCGGCTTCGAGAAAAGCTCGCTCACCGGTGAGTGTGTGAACCATCAGGAGTTCCGTGGCGGGAGCCACATGTTCGAGCGGAGACTTTGCCACGCCGTTTGCTAGATAGGCTCGCAACAACGCTACGCTGTAAGCCAAAGGGGCGGGATCTTCCGTCACGCGGCTGGCATGAATCAATCCGCGTAATGCAATGCTTTCTCCAAATCGCCACATCCGAAAGCCCAGTTGCATGGTCCGATCTGCCACCATTTTGATCAGCGCTTCGTTCTGGAGCACACTTGCCGTCACGCGCGATTTACCTCCTTGATGTTTCCTCTTTGGCCGGCTAACGAAAACGATACACTCGGATGTTTCGAGGTCCAGCCCGTCTGTTGCTGGAATCGGTCGGCCGCGTGCAGCAACATCGCTTCCTCTCTCTTTCGTCCTACCAACTGCAATCCCATTGGGAGCCCCACGGAACTTAGGCCACACGGCATCGATAGCGCGGGATGTCCGGTTAGGTTGAACGGAGCCGTGAACGCCGCGCCGACGCCACGCCGGTGAGCACTGGGCTCGCGAGCGGCATCGGGAGTTAGAAAAGGAGAAACGGGCATCACCAGAATATCTACGCTCTCGAACAGGCGATCGATCTCCTCGGTCACAATCGACTGGACCTGCAAAGCCCGAAGATAGTCAGCACTGGATAGAAACGCGCCCTGAAGCAGATACAAACTTGCACTCAGCCCATACTCATTGAGTTGCTCGCGCAGGCTCCGCTCATGAAGCGAATATTCCTCTGCATTAAGTATGAGGAAATTGGCGGCACGAGCTTCTGCCATCCATCGGGGAGTGACCGGACGAATCGAAGCGCCCATGGTTTCGAATTCGTGTAATGCGGCATCCAGAGCGGCTTGTATCTCTGGATTTACACCAGCAGCTTCAATTTCCTTCCAGGGAATGCCAAGGCGAATGGCCGATATATCCGTACCCGATGCACTTGGATTCCCAGTCTCGTCTGCCGCAACCTGAAACAAGATGCTTGCGTCTGGAACCGTCCTCGCCATCGGTCCCACATCCATGAGAGTTTTTCCGCCGAGAACTCCTCTTCGGCTAATGCGGTCATGCGTGGGCTTCATCCCGACCAGTCCACAGCTTGCGCTCGGAAGACGGATGGAACCTCCGGCATCGGTACCAAATGAGCCGAAGCAGAGGCCAGCGGCCACCGCAGCTCCAGATCCACTGCTTGATCCGATCGCCGCATAGGACGGATTCCACGGGTTTCGTGGTGGACAGCAGAGGTCGTTTTCGGAAGGAATGCTCCAGGCGAATTCATTCAAATTGAGCTTGCCAATAATGATTGCGCCTGCAGCTTTCAACCGTGCCACGATTGCAGCATCTTTTTCAGGAAACCAGTTCTTCAGGACACGGGAATTGGCTGTCGTTGGCAGCCCTTTCGAGTGGATCACGTCTTTAAGAGCAAGGGGAATACCGTGCAGCAGACCGATCTTCTCACCGCGTGTCAATATGGCATCCGCGTGAGCGGCAGATTCAATCGCATCGGAAGCGACCGTGATGTAACTTGCCAGGTCCAAATCGAGTTTTGCGATTCGCTCCAGTTGCCCCTGAACGACTTCGACACAGGACACTTCTCGCTGCCGGATCTTCTCCGCTGCGTCTTGGAGCGAAAGAAAGTAAAACTCTTCAGGCAAACCCATTCGTTACGATCCAGAATTCTGCTGTCGCTCGCCAGCGCTCAACGGCAACTGGTCCGGTTGTCCATTCCAGATGTCAGACTCCTTTAGACTGTCCGCCATTGCTAACAGGTCCCGCACCAGCGGATGCAGTTTCTGAAGAAACTCGCCCGTTAATTTGAGCCCTCTTGCCTCAGCCAACGCATGGAGCGATTCCAACGTAAGTTCGGCTTTTTGTTTCATGTGCTTTCCCGCTAACCGATACCTTCTAGCAATTGGGTTCTCGCTTCGGGCAAAGGCTGTTTCACCAGCCAATGAACCAGCGCCAGCGCGACCACGTGAAAAAGTCCCATGGCCACAAATACCGGCGTATAGGAAAACCGTTCGACAACTTCTCCGACCAGGCGCGTGGACAGGATCCCGCCCAGACCAGATCCCATTCCCACAATGGCACCCGCGGAAGCGACAATGCGCGTGGGATAGACATCGTTTGTCATCGTCACCAGATTTGTCTTCCACGCCATGTGACAAAAAGTAATCAGGCAAACCAGCGCTACCGCAACAGCCGAAGACCGGGTAAACGCGATGAGGATTCCTAACGGCATCATCGCCACAACTGCAACCATCGCGATCTTTCTGGCATGGATCACAGGGAATCTCTTGCGGATCAGATAACCGGAAAACAATCCGCCAGCAACCGATCCCACACTCGAAGTCAAATAGGGAAGCCATGCAACGACTCCGATTTCAACCAGCGTGAAGCCTCGAAAATCGCGCAGATATTTCGGCAACCAAAACAGGTAGAACCACCAAACCGGATCGGAAAAAACGCGCGCCAGAAAGAGCGCCCATGTCTGCCTGACTCTGAGCAAATCAATCCATCGGACGCGATTCAAAGAGTGCGATTGCCCAGAATGCTCCCGAGCGCTCCCGCTCAATTCCTTGATGTGGTGGTATTCGTCATTGGTAACTCGAGGGTGCTTCTCTGGAACGTAGTATGTCCGCAACCAGAACGGGATCCAGAGTAGGCCACAACAGCCGGTGACCAGGAATGAAACTCGCCAGTTAAAACGAAATGTGATCCACGCAATCAAAGGCGCCGAGATGATGGCGCCGATGCTGGCTCCCGCATTAATAATGATGCCCGCTGTGAAGGCCCGTTCCTGGCGTGGATACCATTCCGATACGGCCTTCTCGTCCGCCATCCATATCCCCGCCTGACCTACGCCAAACAGAAAGCGGAACACCTCCAGTTCCATGGCGTTTCTTGCCAGAGCATGGAGAGCGTTGGCCACCGACCACCATGCCATGAAAATGGCAACCACCATCCGGTTCCCAAGTTTGTCGATCAGGATTCCGGAAAATATATACATCACCGTCGTGGCCACCAGATATGCTTCAAGAACATTCGCATACTCGATGTTGCTGATGTGCAGGTCCTTATTCAGGACGGGCGCCACCACCGACAGCGATTGCAAATCGATATACGCAATCACCGTTGCCGTAAATAACAGCGCCGCAATGTACCAGCGAAGATTGCGGGTGCCGGTCTCCGCTGTCGTCGCGCGAGTTGAATCAAGCATGGATGGATTCATGAGCCGTCACCGGCATGGAAATCGGATTTTCCCGGCGAACCGTCCAGCGAACCACCAGATACGCGGCCATGTGCATGAATCCCATCGCCACAAAGATCGGTGTGTACGAATAATTCTTGATGAGCGATCCCACGATGCCTGCAAAGCCGATTGCGCCCAGTCCGCTTCCCATGGCGACGATCCCGGCGATGGTACCCACTACACGTCTCGGGAAGATATCGATCGTAAGGGTCATCAAGTTGGTCTTCCAACTCATGTGCGCAAATAACACTACACACATGAATGCAATCGCGGCGACTTGCGAGCGAGTAAAGACAATCAGGATGCCAAGGGGCATTGCCATGGCCGACCAGAACAAAACCAGATTGCGGGCCCGCAGAATCTTCCACTGGCGGCTTACTAGATATCCGGAATACCAGCCTCCGAGAATGGAGCCGATATCTGAGGCGAGATAGGGGATCCAGATCACCGCGCTCATGCCTTGCATGGTCATGCCGCGCGATTCGGTGAGATATTTAGGAAGCCAGAACAGGTAAAACCACCACACTGGATCGGAGATTGTTCGGGAGAGAAGTAATCCCCAAGTCTCCTGGAACCGAAGCAGTTGCAGCCAAGTGATCTTGGGTTCATGCGGTGAATCGACAGTTCCGTTAGTTTTGGGCTGAGATTCTTGAATAAACGCGAGTTCCTCGCTTGTAATCCGGGGGTGGCGGTTCGGCGAATCGTAGAGCAGCAGCCACGGAATCAGCCATAGAAGTCCGAACGAACCGGTGACCACAAACGCCATTTGCCAATTCCATGTCCGCAGCAGCCATACCACCAGCGGAGGCGTGATAATGGCGCCAGCCACGGCCGCTGCATTCGAAAGTCCGTTCAGAAGAGCCCGTTCTTTGGGTGGATACCATTCTGCTGCGACCTTCTGCGCCGCGATGAAATTGAATGATTCCCCGATTCCCAGCAGGAACTGGAAAAATCCCAACTCCCATACCGACCGGGCAAATGCATTCAGAATGGCGGCAACCGACCACCATGCCATTGCCCCGCCGTAAGCAATCTTCACTCCCCAACGGTCGATGATGATTCCAGAAATGACATAGAAGCCGGTGTACGCCACAAGAAAAGCCTGCACTACGTGCGCGTATCCCAAATCGCCCAGGCTCAGGGCTTTCCTGAGTTGTGGCGCCATGACAGACAATGATTGCCGGTCTATGTAGTTGATGATGGTATTCAGCAACACCAGACCGGCAATAATCCAACGCAGGTTCTTTATTTTTAAGAATTTCAAGCAACAATTCCCTGGGATAAAAAATCAGCCAATCGTTACTTTGGCCAATTCGCGCTCGTCGAACTCGATTCCCAAACCCGGGCGCTCTGGTACCTTTGCAAATCCCGGGCGATACTCCAGCGGCTCTTTTGCGAGAACATTTCCCAAGGGGCCAAGGCTCTGATTCTGGTTCTCCATGATCAGGCAATTTGGCGTCGCCGCCGCAAGATGGATCGAAGCCGACATGTAGAGAAGCGATCCCGTGCTCACGTGCGGAGTCCACATCAGGCCGTACAAATCTGCGATCAAAGCCATCTTTTTGCTCTCTGAGATTCCACCGGCACGGCACACATCGATATTGCTGATGTCAATGCCTCTTGATGCAGCCAAGTCACGCATCTGGAATCGATTCGACAGCACTTCTCCTTTGCAGATCGCGGTATCGAGAGATTCGGCTAGTTTTACATATCCCTGATCGTCTTCGGGCATCAGCGGATCTTCCCACCAGCCTATATTTCCCATCTGATCCAATTCCCTGCCCAGCTTAACGGCCTCATAGAGCTTGAAGGCTCCCAGAGAATCAGTGATTACCTGTCCTTTGTTTTTCGCCACCTCCGATACCGCGGCCACACGGTCCAGACGCGCCGTACCGGGACTGACGCCGAGGCTCATTTTCACTACCGTGTATCCGGCTTCAAATGCCTTGGCAGTATCCTCTTTCAGGGCATTGATAGAGTCGCCTCTCACCCATATATAGGTAGGAATCTCGTCACGGTATTTGCCTCCCAATAGCCGATACACCGGAGTATTGAGGTATTTGCCCAAAAGATCCCATAGCGCCAGATCGACAGCGGCAATGGACTCCAGGAAGAAACCGGTGGCATATCCGCGAAGTCGCTGCGTGGAGTACATCCTCTCCCACAATACTTCGACGTTCCTAGCATCTTGTCCCACCAGGACCGGCGCGAGCAAATCACTGATCACAGTCTTATGAACTCTTGGAGCTGCCGGTGCGTGCGCCTCTCCCCATCCCACCAGCCCCTGCTTCGTACTGATCTTCACGAACACTAATTGGGTGTATTGCTTGAACCGGGATGGACTGTGCATGTCCAATCGTTTCCATAATCCGATGCCTTCGTTGGTAGCCCCAATCGGCGGCATACTGGTGATCTGATCTTCCGGCGTTTGATCTTTTGGAGATCTAACGATGAAGGCTTCAACTTTCGTGATGGTTAATGGGCTCATGCCGGTTGAGCCTTGCGCGACCGTCTGAGCCATCAGACTGGGTATTTGCGCGATGGATGCGGCGGCAAGCGTTGTGCCGCCGAGTTTAAGCAAGTCACGTCGATCTACCACCTGTCTCCTCCTGTTGTGCAGCTTGGCCGTAACCTTATAGTTGGTTCCGTTCGTTCTAATTCACAACAACAGCCGCCAGTTGACGGTCGTCGAACTCCACTCCCAGCCCTGGCTGTTCCGGAACCATTGCATAGCCGGGGAAATATTTAAGCGGATCTTTCAGCAATACATTGCCTAACGGCGCCTTGCTTTGGTCTGCGTTCTCCATAATCACGAAGTTGGGTGTAGCCGCCGCCAGATGGAGCGACGCCGCCATCGAGATAGGACTCACCATGCTGATGTGCGGAGACCACAACACCCCATACGCGTCCGCGAGGATCGCGATCTTCTTGCATTCTGAAAGTCCGCCGCAATAACAAATATCAGGATTAATAATGTCCACGGCGCCGCCGGCAAACGCATCGCGGAAATGAAAACGGTTTGCCAGAAAAGCTCCATAACAAACCGGAGTATCGATTGCTTTCGTTAAGTCGTGATAGCCGAGTGCATCTTCCGGCAGCAGAGGCTCTTGAAGCCAACCCACGTTTCGCATTCGGTCGAGTTCCCTGCCGAACTTTACCGCTTCGTAAAGCTTCAGCCCGGTAGCGACCACGAACACCTGCCCCTTGTCCTTGATCGTCTTCGACACGGCCGAAACAAATTCCAGTTCGTCGTACTTGCGAACATTCATCTTGACGGCGGTGTATCCACTCTCGATCGCTTGCCCCGCACTTTCGGCATACGTGCTTGCCGAAGTTCCCCTCACCCAGAGGTAGGTAGGAATACGATCCTGGTACTTGCCTCCCAGAAGCCGGTAAACCGGTTCCCGAAGAGACTTTCCCAGGACGTCCCACAGCGCAAGATCAACTCCTGCAATGGACGAAATGAAAAAACCACTGTCGTAGCCACGGAGTCTCTGGGTCGAATACATCCGCTCCCACAGGACTTCCACATTTCTCGGATCCTCGCCAATGAGGACAGGCGCCAGCAGGTCCGAAATAATCGCCGTATGAACGTGCGGAGCAATCGGGGCATGACACTGTCCCCAACCGGTGATGTTCCCGTCGGTGCTAACCTTCACCAGCGTGGCCTGCGTGTGCCCGTTGGGATAGGCGGGATAATCGACATCCAGTTTTCGCCAGAGACCGATCCCACCCGTGGTTGTGCCCACAGGATTCATACCAACCAAATCTTGCTCTGCCGTGTGGTCCCGCGGCGTTCGAATTACAAAGGACTCGATTTTCGTAATCTTCATTGTTAGTCCATTTGCGAACGTGCGAGTCCACTACAAGGTTCAGGTCAATTGCGGCCTGCGTATTACCACAGGCCGCAATCGGAGCAGGGCGTTAGCTCAGAAGCTGTAACGTAAGGAAAGCTGTATTTGACGGCCTGGACCGGCGGTGGTGATTCTGCCGAAGCTTGCGGTCCCTAGCACTAATCCAGGATCGCCAAAGTGCGCGTTGTTAAATGCGTTGAAGAAGTCAGCGCGAAATTCCAGATTTTGCGATTCGGTAATACTGGTGGTCTTCATAGCGCTGAGATTCCAGATGTGCGTCGCCGGACCAGTAATGATGCCTCTGCCGCTGTTACCAAAAGCGTAGTTCCCGGCAGAGACAAAACAGGACGTATCGAAGAACATCAAATACGACTGCTCCGACCCCGGCAGATTTCCATCACAGATCTGGTTCGGGCGGATGGTTCCCCGGCCCGTGTTGGCGGGATTTCCAGAAACCGTCACTGTGTCGGCATCGCCTGATTGCACGACTCCGTCAACGCTTAGCGTCCAGCCCTTCACAACCTTTCCGGCGACACCGGTCAGGTTGTTTCCGAACGGGAGCGCGTAAACGCCATCAAGGTGAAATTGCTTCCGGAAATCGATGACGCACCGGCCCCGCTGGCCAGCCAGGCGGTCATACTGGTTTTGTGGTTCCTGTGGATCGGTGCCGACCAAACTGGTAGCCGCACTGCTTCCCGTGTCGATACAGTGAGCCCAGGTAAAGCTCGAGAGCATATTCAAACCGTGCCAGCTTGCACTCTGAATACGTGCATTCAACCCCTCGTAGTACGCCACTGCCGAGTTCCCCAGCACGCGAATGTCAGCGTACTGCTGGAGAGGCCGCCGAGATTGCACGGTGCCTGGACCAGGCGTTAGCGGCTCGTTCAAGCTATAAGCACTGTCAAGATGCAGAGTATGCGATCCAACATAGCCAACCTCTGCGACCCAGGCTCCAGGCAATTGACGCTGGATGTTCAGGCTCCATTGCTGCGAATAGCCCGGACCATAATCTTTGGGAACCGTCAGCAGTCCCGGCGGCGCGGTGCTCGCCTGTCCTGTCTGAAGACTTGCCAGAGTCAGATTGGGATTATTGAGATTGGTAAATAGAGTTTGCGTAGCGTTGACCGGTGGATTGGTGTACAGCAGATTTACGTTCGCGGTTGTCGGTGTGGTCGTGAAAATTCCGAAACCTCCGCGTATGACCATACTGTTGGAAGCTCGATACGCAAAACCAACTCGCGGCGCGACGCGATGAGCGGGATTGGTGAGATCTGTCGTATTTCCCGGATCGGGGAACAACGTCAACGTGGACCAATCAAAGTTGCGCGCGTGACCGGTTACGTCGGAGAAGGGACCCGAATACTCGTATCGTATCCCGAGATTTAACGTCAAATTTGGAATGATCCGCCAGTCGTCCTGCACGTACGCGGAAAAGTGCCGCTGGTGAATCCCGCTTTGTCCGATTTGCGGTTGGTACTCTGTTTCAAACGGCAGGCCAAGAACGAAATCCGCGAATGCATTTCCCGACAATTGGCCGGTGAAATCGAAAGTTCCCTGATTCCTCGCGTTTACCGAGGTGAAATCCTGACGCCGCCGGAAAAATTCGGCCCCGAATTGTAGCGTGTGTTTCGACAACTGAAGGTTCGCATTGTCGCTGACCGCAGGCGCCGAATACAGAAGGCGGGGATTGGCGAAGTTCTCACCCGTTCCCAGATAGCCGCTGATGCTCGCCGTCGGGATGCCGACCAAAAGCGGGTTGGAAAAGTTCAACCCGGAAATCCCGAAGTCTCGCTCGGGATCGATATCCGTTCCTTCTCTTCCCGTCTGTGTAGGAATCGACTGTCTGACATAAGAGACTTCTACCTGATTGATAAACCTCGGCGAAAAAACGTGGCTCTCACTTATGACGTAGTTCTGATTGGAGGGCGTTCCCAGGCTCCCGAAATTCGGATTGATGGTTACGTTACGGAAATTGTCGGTGCGCACCGCGACGCGCACGAATAGCGTGTCTTTGTCCGAGATCTTGTGATCGACGCGGCCGTAATACTGATTGTCGTCGTTGCTGTTACTTCCCGTATTAACGAAATTCACGCCCGTCCCCGGACTGTTCGGCAAAGGGATGTACTGCATAAGTTTCTGGGCTTGCGGGGATAGCATATCCGACGGAATCACATTGTTGGGGAACGGTACCCCGGTGAACGGATTCTTGATCACGACCTGCGGCAAAAGCTGGGAGAAATCTCCGTTGCGCATTTGCTCAGTCGCGACCGCCCCCTGCAGGGTAGTCCTTGTCCGCAGGCGGTCTCCCTGATAACCAAAGAAGAAGAAGGTCCGGTCATGCCCGTTGTAGAGTTTAGGTATGACAATCGGCCCGCCAATGGTGGCCCCAAACTGGTTGTAACGTAACGGGGGTTTGTTGATATCGAAGTAGGAGCGCGCATTTAGAGCATCATTCTTGAGGAACTCAAACGCTGTACCATGAATCTTATTCCCGCCCGACTTCGTGATCATGTTGACCTGAGCGCCGGAGTATTCCCCGTATGCCGCCGAATATTGGCCGGACAAAACGCTGACCTCACTGATCACGTCGAGCGCGGGCACAAATGAGCTGCCGTTGACGAAAGCATCAATGAAACTAACTCCGTCGAGGCGATAGTTGTTATCGAACTGCCTCTGACCATTAACGGAGAGGTTTAACGCCTGCGTTCGGCCCAAGTCGTTTTGATTGCCGTTCAGAGCGCCATTGGCTCCAGGTACAAGTTGCGCCAGGGCGACGAAATCCCGTTGCGGAACCGGCAGCTTCTGTACCTGGGTTTCGCTGATGACCGAGCCGAGGGCCGCATCTTCCGTGCGCGTGATCGGAGCAGCTCCGGTTGCCGTAACCTCTACCGATTGCTCGACGCTGCCGACCACTAGACTGAAGTCCACGCGGGTCGACTTGTTCGCCTGCACGATAATGCCGTTTTGCGTGACCGTCTTGAAGGTCGCGCTTTCAGCTTTGACTGTGTACGTGCCTACTACCAATGAGGGAACGACATAATTTCCTTGTGCGTCGCATTCCACTACGCGGCTCACATTGGTGGCCGTATTTGTAACTGTAATTTTGGCGCCCGGAACAGCGGCGCCGCTCTGATCGTGAACTTCACCGGTAATTGCTGTTTGCAGTGCTTGTGACCAGAGGATCTGATTACACAAGATCAAAAGCAGAAATACCGCCAGAAGTATTGCCCAGCGTTTCGATTGCATGTCACCCCCCTATACACAGACCACCGCCCGTCATGGGGCTTCTGTTGGTTGCGCTTTCTTACGGCTGACTCAAAAGGTCATTCCGTGCCAACTGCACCTCCATCCCCGAAGATGCCGCATAATGACCTTGGCAGAGAGTCTAAAGTTTAATATCTGATATTTTTAATCTTACGTAACGGTCGCTACTTTTACAGCCACACACCTTAGATTGTCAAGCGAAAATTTCCCGGCTACTGACATGAGCCGGTTTCAACTGGCCTGATAACGTTCGATTTGATTCCACAACGACGCAATCTCCTCGATCGCATGCCGATCGACGGAAAGCGTTGGGTGCCTCACCGCGGCTGACTTAAGAATACCGCGCCGTACAAGATTATTCTTCATTGTCGAGACCCCCAACCCCGGCTGCAATTCATATCGAAGCAGCGGCAAGCAGATGTTAAAAAACTGCTGTGCTGCCTCGTATTGCTTGGCTTCAAGCAGCGTCCAGAGCTTCTGGAAGCGGTCGGCGAGGTCCGAACCCGGCATGACTCCGATCGAGCCCCTCTTAACTTCTTCAATCAGAAACTGGCCATTGAGTCCGCCAAAGGCAAAACCATGCGTCCCCACTTCGTTTACAAATGCCGTGACTTTGGGAGCCGTCGGAGGGTGCTCAATTTTCACGTACTGAATGCAGCCGAGGTCCTTGCACAAACCCGCGAGCAGCGGTACTCCCATCGTCACACCGGTCATGGCCGGCGCGTCTTGAATCATGATGGGAATGGTTACCTTCGCTGCGATGGACTCATAGTAGTGCCGTATGCCGTTGGCGTCCGGCTTCAGGTAATACGGGGGGACGATCATGAGCACATCTGCACCCGCCTCCTGGGCCGCCACGCTCTGTTCCACGGCAATGCGCGTACCGGTAGCACCGGTGCTCACGACAATCGGCACACGTCCGTTGACCACCCGCCGGACCATCTGAAATACCGTGTCCCGCTCCCGGCCGTTCAATGTGTAACCTTCACTTGCGGTACCGAAAAGCGCTATCCCGTGAACTCCGCTCTCCAGGAGAAATTCCACTAGCTTCTCCTGGCTATATAGGTCGATATCTCCGTTATCTTGAAAGGCTGTATTGAGAATGGGCACGACACCGCGCAGAGGCAGCATGACTTCTCCAGAGGATTGACTAGTTAACTGACTGTTACATTCTTTGTGACAAATTTCCGGAGCTCTTCTTCCGAAACGTCGATTCCAAGACCTGGTCCCGCCGGGACCTGAAAATCCGCAAACTCGCGAACCACCGCGATATCCGAGAATCTTCGCGCGACCGCCAGCACATCCGGATTGCTTTCCGATCGGATCAATGTGGGGGCAACCGCCGCAAGGTGAAGCGCTGCAGCAAGCTGCGGCCCCAGGCTGATACTGACGTGCGGAGCAAATCCCAGACTGTGTGTCGCGCACAATTGCGTCACAAACCGTGCTGTCGTGATTCCGCAGCGCCCCAGATCAGGCTGTAAAATGTGCGCCGCTGACCCCTCTGCCAAGCGGACGAAATCCCACGTGCTGCGGTAACTCTCTCCGATAGCAATCGGAGTAGACGATACATCGCACAACCACGCGTGTCCGGCGATATCCTCCGGCATCAAGGGCGCTTCCAGCCAGCCAACCCGTAGGTCGGCAAGAGACTTGGAATATTGCGCCGCTTGATGCCGGTTCATGCGCCACAGCGCATCAACATATATGTCTGTCTTGGCTGGAAGCTCCGTGCGAAGCCGCCTGATCAGCGATAGTTCTTGATTGAAATCGCCGATCCAATACACCTTGAACGCCGTCGCTCCCTGTTGGACCCGCTCGGCTGCGTATGCCACACACGACTTTTCGTCTGCGCCTAAAAGCCCCGAAACATACGAGGGAATCGAGTCACGGACACGTCCGCCAAGCAGATCCGATACCGGTTTTCCGCTGGCCTTCCCCAGCAAATCCCAGAGAGCAATGTCGATGGCCGCCAGAGCATCGAGGTAGAAGCCGCCAGAATGCCCGCGCACGCGCATTGCGTCGTAAAGACGTGAATACATCGATGCAGGAGAAGTCGCAGACTGCCCGACAATAAGCGGGCCAACCAGATGCTCAATGATCGCATGGCAGATTTCCGGGGCGATCGGTGCTTGAGCCTCTCCCCACCCTATATATCCGCCTGCCTCGATCTTCACCAACAGGCATTCGATCTCTTGCGAGTAAACGGTTGAATATGACTTTGCGCTGCTATACCGCTTCTGCCTGTTCTGGAGCTCCGAGGGGGATCCGGCTCCGCCGACCGCTCTGTCGAAGTTTCGAGGAATTCGAACGACATAGCTCGAAACAGAGTCGATTCTGAGATCGCTGGCCGGCTCCTGGGCAGATGTCATCAAGCCGAGCTCCCATGCCGCCGCATATCGTTTACCAACGATGCGGCCGCACTCTGGATGTGCTCTCGGAGCGCCTGCGCCGTGGCCAACCCATCACGGCGTTTCAAGCAATCCACAATGCGCTTGTGCTCGAAAGTCTCTTGTGGAAGGCGGTCTCGCCACGCCTCACTCGCATAGTGGACGCGGGCCATGGTGATGTGCGCATTCAGCCCGTTATACAGCTCAATCAGCCGGTAGTTCCCGCTTAGCTCAACGATGGTCTGATGGAATCGGCGATTCAACTCTTCGTGCTGGATCCGCTCCTGGCTGTTCTGAACTGATTTCGACATCTCGTCGCACAAGTCCTGAAGCTTGCGAATATCGCTCTCGCTCGCAAGTTCGGCGGCACGGATTGCAGCATGAGTCTCTAAGGCGCAGCGGATTTCAAGCGTCTGAGCCAGATCTTCCAGGGAGATCCTGGATACAAATGTTCCAATGCGGGCTCGGATCTCGACCAGCCCTTCGTTGGCAAGGCGGTTGATCGCATCCTTAACCGGCGTCACGCTGACGTCCAGTTTCCCGGCAAGCTCCTCGAGTTCCAACCGGTCACCCGGCCGGAAAGTTTGATCCAGAATCCCTTGCCGGATCATTTGATACACAATGTCCCCAACTCTCTGTTTGGGAATCTTCGTGATCCTCACGAGAGCACGCCCTCCAATAATGCGGTACAGATTAGCTCAAAATTCTGAAGTCTGCAATCTAACATTTTAGACTTGACATTGTTTAACGCAACATCCAAGGTACTGCCATGGACGACTTCACTGACGTTATCGGAACGTCGGGCATCATCGCCATCTTGCGGCGGGACTGCCATCAATTCATCGCCGGTCATCTGCCCCGTTTAGTTGAAGCCGGCCTTAGAGTCGTCGAGGTGTCCCGAACCGCCGAGAAGTATGCCACCGCTTTTTCCGCTCTGCTATCAAAATGGGGCGATCGGCTTTTGATTGGCATGGGGACTGTTCGCAACCAACGCGACGCGGAGGAGTCACTGGACCTCGGCGCTCAGTTCCTGATCTCTCCCCATTTCGAGAAGAACCTCACCGAATTCGTACTGAAGCGCAATGTGCCTTATATCGTGGGCTGCTACACGCCGTCGGAAATTGCCGCCGCTCTTGATTTAGGTCCCACGGCGATCAAGATCTTTCCCGCATTCATCGGTGGTCCTAGGTACATACAATCCCTCCTTGCGCCTTTTCCCGAAGCACGTCTCGTTCCCACAGGGGGAGTCAGTCCGGCGGAAGCCGTCGAGTACTGGCGCGCAGGCGCCTGGGCCGTGGCCATCGGATCGGAGATGAACGGAGTTATCGGCAAAGACGGCTGGACAGACAAGCAACTGCAGGTTCTTTTTGCGGGAAAACAAAAATGAACACGGCCCTGGAAGGAATTCACATCTGCCTAGATGTCGGAATTACTCAAACGCGCGCTTGGGCGTTGACCGGCGGCGAAATCGTGGCACGCGCAAGAGTCCTCGAAGGAATTCGCGGCTCCATCTCGTCGGAAGATCGAATGCCGGCAATCCATGCCATTCAGAACGTGATTGCGGAATGCCTCGAACAGATCGATGGAGGAGCTGCCGGAGGAATTGGCTTCATCTCCGCGGCGGGAATGGCGACATCCGAATTGGGTCCGTTTCCGCTCTCTCATATTCAGGGCCCTGCCGGGGTAAAGCGGCTTTCGGAAAACGTTGCGTGCCGGCAATTCTCGGCCGGAAGGCAGATACCGCTATTCCTGGTTCCCGGCATTCGTTTCGATGGTGACGGTGAGGCCAGCGACGCCATTCGCGGAGAAGAAACTCTGGTCATGGGCATGCTTGCCCGCGGGCATCTCACTCCCGGCGATGCACTGCTGAACCTTGGCTCACACTGGAAACTGATTCGTACCAATACGGATTCGGAAATCATCGAGAGCCGCACGGGCATTGGAGGCGAACTGATGCTCGCCGTTTCCCGTGAAACGATCCTCAAAAGCAATTTGCCTGTAGAACGGCCGTCTGATCTGATCGAAGAAGCGCTGACAAAAGGAAGACAACGCGCCTCTCAATATGGGCTGGGTAGAACGCTTTTCTTGTCCCGGATGGATTCTCAACGCCGTGGCTTGACGTCTCCGCAGGCATATTGGCAATTAGCTGGCGCTCTAATCGAAGATGCACTGACCGGCCTTCGTTCTTCATTAAAGGGAATTCGACGGCTAGGTATCAGCGGCTACGCACCCTTGGCGAAAGCCTGGTCCATCGCGCTGGCCGAACTTGGAATTGAATCACGAATCTTTACCGATGAAGAAATCGAAAGCTCCTTCTGCGCCGGCCTGCGCGAAATCGTTGCAGTCCATCGTGAGCAGCGGACGAAATTGCGTTGATCGGTAGTTTTGTAGCAGGTGGGATGAGAGAGGTTACTGATACACAAGAGCGAAACACCTCTTAAAAGAAGCGCTTACTGATTTCTATCCTGCCACTCCTCATACCACGCCATCTGGATGGCTTCTAGCTTGCCTTCCGTTGATTTCTGCGGATCATCGGCGAAGCCGGGAAGATCGGTCACGATTTTGTGAAGATCTGTGAAACGAACTTCCAGCGGATTCTGTTCTGGAAATTTGTCCGCCAACATCAACCCCAGATCTTCTGCGCTATCCCAAGTAAATTCTGTTGCCATCAGACGTTCACTCCGCCATTTCCCAAGGATCGATAGTCGACATCAATAAACAATCAGCCTTAGTGTTCCTCGCTCACGTAATTGCGGTTCCAGGCCGGAATCTCGACGACGACCTCGCCTGGCTTTTCAATCACGGCCTGACATCCCAGCCGTGAGTTCAGTTGCAGATCGGCTGCCATGTCGAGACGATCGGCCTCGTCATCGTCCATCTCACTGAGGCACTCGGTGCCCTTCTTAACCCAAACATGACACGTCGTGCAGGCACAATTCCCCCCGCACGCGTGATCGAGGAAAATATTGAAGTTTTGCGCCACGTCGAGGATCGATTGCGGCTTGCCATGATCGAGATATGGCAATTTGCCATTCTCGAATTCAACCGTCTTCCCTTCTGGGAGAAACGTAATGCGAACTGTATTCGAACCGGGAGCTTCCACTGTCTCCGTCGCTCCCCCTTGTGTTTTCTCTTCTGCCATAAATTTTTCCTGATAAGCCCAAGCCTGATCCCGCTATAACGTCAGACTGACTCCGCTCAGGTCATCCTGAGGAGGGCGTAGCCCGACGAAGGATCTCTGCCCTACTCCTTATTAATCTCCGCCGGGGCAAACGGATGCGGAGCGCTTGGTCCTTCTCCTGCATCGGCTTCGTCGAAGGTCTTCCCTTTGAGTGCGCTCGAAACCGCCGAATCCATCATCAGTTCCGCCAATCGCATCGTGCCCTGATTCAATTCGTCAATCGCATGCCGGATCGCCTGGTAATCGTTCTTCTCCATCACCTCGTGGAGAGCTTTCTTCTGCTTGGCGATGTTGGTCCGCTCTTCGGAAGTGAGTTGTTGCCACGCTGGCCCACTGCGACCTTTTTCGAGAGCAGTAAGGATCGTGTTCGCCTCATTACGAGCTTCGATTACCTGCCGCTGCGCAAAGTCCTGTTCGGCATAATCAAATGACTCGAGCAGCATATTCTCGACCTGTTCATCCGTGAGCCCATAGCTCGGCTGTACGGCGATTTCCGCTTCCTTGCCGCTGCGCTGCTCGCGCGCCGAAACGTGCAGAATGCCGTTGGCATCGATCAGGAATTTCACCTCGATGCGCGGCATGCCAGCCGGCATCGGTGGAATTCCACGCAGATCGAACCGCGCCAGCGAGCGGCAATCCTTCGCCAGTTCGCGCTCTCCCTGCACCACGTGGACTGCGACCGCAGTCTGCCCTTCCACTCCAGTTGTGAAATGTTCAGTTGCCGAGGCCGGAATCGTCGAATTGCGATGGATGATCTTCGCCACCACGCCACCGAGCGCCTCAATCCCCAGCGACAGTGGTGTCACATCCAGCAGCAGCATGTCCTTCGTTGCTTCCGATCCACCTGCCAGAATCTGCGCCTGCACCGCCGCGCCGAGTGCAACCACCTCGTCAGGATTCAGTTCGCAATGCGGCTCGCGCTGGAAGAGATCCTTCACCATCTGCCGGACACGCGGAATTCGCGTTGATCCGCCGACCAGCACGACTTCATCAATCTGGGTTGGTTCGAGATTCGCGTCTTTGAGCGCCTGCTTCACCGGCCCGATCGTCCGTTGCAGGATGGGCTCAACCATCTGCTCGAATAACGCACGCGAAATCGTGCGCTGATAATGCTTTCCGCCGGGCAACTCAAGTTCAAGATCAGCCGAATCCTTCGACGACAACGCAATCTTCGCATCGATCACCGACTTGCGAATCGCCTGCACTACTTCGGCATTGCGGCGTAGATCGATTTTCAGATCGCCTTCAATGTCATCCAGCGCAATCGCGATCAGTAGATTGTCAATGTCGTCGCCGCCCAGATGGGTATCGCCGTTGGTGGCAATGACTTCAAAGATGCCGTCGTGCAGCTTGAGAATGGAGATGTCGAACGTGCCGCCGCCAAGATCGTAGACAGCGACTATGCCGTTCTTCTTCTGATCGAGTCCGTATGCAAGCGATGCCGCCGTAGGTTCATTGACCAAACGTAGCACATCAAGTCCGGCGATCCGTCCAGCATCTTTTGTGGCTTGTCGTTGCGCATCGTTGAAATAAGCCGGAACCGTGATGACTGCCTTCTTGACCGGGGCACCAAAGAACCGTTCGGCATTGCGGCGAAGCTGCCGAAGAATGTACGCGCTGATCTCCGGCGGAGTGAAATCTTTATCGCCTAACTTAATGCGCAGAACTTCTCCGGGTTGGAGATCGTCGGAAAGCCGGAACGGAAATAACTTCAACTCTTCCCAAACGTCTTCGACGCCGCGGCCCATCAGTCGCTTTACGGAGTACACCGCGCGATCAGGCGTTTCGATCAGGTTCTTGCGCGCGGGATTTCCCACGATGACCTGACCGTTAGGATCGAGCGCCACCACGGACGGCACCAGATTCGACCCGTCTTCTCCCGGAATAACCACCGGCCGATCGCCCTCCATGTAGGCGACCAGCGAGTTCGTGGTTCCGAGATCGATTCCGACTACGCGTTCTTCAGCCATTTCGTTATTCAGGGGATAGGGGATGGGAGTTATTAGAGGATAGGAAAACCACACGTACGATGTTCCTATCCCCTAGCTGTTATCCCCTATTCCAGTACCTCATTCACATCCCTGACTAGATTTCGTATATACGACCTGCGATTCAGCAGATCCACCATCTTGTCGCGTACCGACCGGCGTTCCTGATCCGGCACGACATCCAAATCTCCCGACTGAGTACGTTCAATCAGCGCATCCCACTCATTCCAGTAACGCTTCAGTTCGTCATCGAGAGCGTGGTACTTTATTTCCAGATTTTTCTTTGTCTGCTTCAGTTCGCCTTCGAGATTTACATCCACCTCGCCGATCTTCCGGTTCATGCGCGCTTCTTCCAGTTGCATGTTCAACTCGAAGACTTCTTCCAGCAGGTCTGGCGGAACTCCCTGCTTCTTCGTTTCGCCCGACTGTCGTGCCTTTTCCGTCGCCTGCTTCGACTGCTCCTCCATCTGCACGCCTTCCAGCTTCAGCAGGTATTCGGTGCGGGCGATCGGATCCTTCAGCGTCCGATACGCATCGTTCATCTGCGAGCTCTTTTGCAGGCTCCACTCCTGCTCCTGCGGCGTAGCGCGCGAAAACACATCTGGATGGAGTTTCCGGCTGAACTGGTAGAACTCCCGCTCGAGTTGTGCGACGTCAATATTTAGCTTCCGCGGTAGCCCGAAAAACGAAAAGTAATCGGTAGGCGCCGGAGGCTGCAGTTTTCCGCACGACTCGCAAAACAGTGCTGCGCGCATATCGCCACACGACCAGCATGCTGCCTTGTTTTCGTTCTGCTGTTTCAATTGGATTGCATGCAATCCGTTTTTATCTGAGACCGCCATTTTTGTCAGCCATTACACAGCTCAGCCCGGCAGCTACGCCGGGCCGGAGTCAAGAGAACCTGAACTTAATACTCAAGACGATGGGTTTAGACCACAAGTCCTATCCCTATCCCCTAGCCGCTACTTCTACGCTGTGAACGACGTTCCGCACCCGCACGACTTCTGCGCATTCGGGTTCTTGAATACGAACCCCTGGTGCATCAGCGTCTCCTCATAGTCGAGCGTCATGCCGTGAAGGTAGATGAACGACTTGGGATCGACGAACACACGCACATCGCCATATTGGAAAATACGGTCGCGCTCGCGCGGTTGCGAGTCGAAACGGATGTTGTAGCTCAACCCGGAACAGCCACCACCTTGCACGCCCACGCGCAATCCGCCCTGCTCCGGAGAAATTCCCTCCTTCAGCATCGCGGCCTTGATGCGGTCAACGGCCTTCTGGGTAACGGTGATCCCTTTAGCCGATCCGGCTTGCGGTTGTACCGGTGTTTCTGTCGTGCTCATTTAACGATCCTAATCTCTCACCCCACGCAATCTACCGATCTTCTGATCCGGAAATCTCACCCTGATCCCGCGTTGGGAATCAGATCGCCCGATTACCAGATCGTCTGATCATCAGATTTCAGTCTCCGGCTTTCGCTTCCACTGGCTGCTGCACATCCGATTCCTGCTTCTTCTTCCAGTCGCTGATCGCGGCGCGAATCGCGTCTTCGGCCAGAACCGAGCAGTGAATCTTCACCGGAGGAAGCGCCAGTTCCTTCACGATGTCGGTATTCTTGATTGCAAGTGCCTGGTCGACGGTCTTGCCCTTCACCCACTCGGTCGCCAGTGAGCTCGACGCAATGGCCGACCCGCAGCCGAACGTCTTGAATTTCGCGTCCTCGATGACGTTCGTCTCCGGATTCACCTTGATCTGCAGCTTCATCACGTCGCCGCACTCCGGTGCGCCCACCAGACCGGTTCCCACGTCCGTGGCATTCTTGTCCATCGATCCCACGTTGCGCGGATTTGTGTAGTGATCCAGTACCTTATCGCTGTATGCCATCCGTATTCTCCAGTGACTAGTGGCCAGTGATCAGTGACTAGCCTCAGTCGGAACTTAAACTCTCAACTTAACGATCAGTTACTAGCCACTAATTCGCCAGCCACTGATCACTTCTTCTTAGTGTCCCGCCGGTTCCGCGGCCCACTTGACCTTCGTCAAATCGACGCCTTCTTTCGCCATCTCGTACAGCGGCGACAGTTCGCGCAGGCGGCTGACCACCTCCACCAACTTGTCCGCCACGTAATCGACTTCTTCGACGGTGTTGAACCGGCCCAGCCCGAAGCGAATCGAGCTATGTGCGAGGTCATCACCGGTGCCGAGCGCCTTTAATACATAAGATGGCTCAAGCGTCGCCGAGGTGCATGCCGAGCCGCTCGATACCGCGACATCGTTGATGCCCATCAGCAGCGACTCGCCTTCCACGTACGCAAAGCTGACATTCAGATTTCCCGGCAAACGGTGCTCCATCGATCCGTTGATGAACACCTCGTCCAATCCGGCGAAAATGCGGTCCTTCAAGCGATCGCGCAATTCACTCAGGCGTTTCGTCTCTTCCGGCATGTCGTCGTTGGCGATCTGGCAAGCCGCGCCCAGTCCCACGATGCCCGGGACGTTCAACGTTCCTGATCTCATGCCGCGCTCGTGGCCGCCGCCATCAATTTGCGCCGCCAACTGCACGCGCGGATTCTTGCGGCGCACATACAACGCGCCCACACCCTTGGGTCCGTAGATCTTGTGCCCGGAAATCGAGGCGATATCGACATTCTGCTTGTTCACGTCGAAGGGGACCTTGCCGACAGCCTGCACCGCGTCGGTGTGAAAAATGACGCCGCGCTCGCGACACAGTTTCCCGATCTCTTCGATCGGCTGCAGCACGCCGATTTCATTGTTCGCGGTCATGATGGTGACAAGAATCGTCTTGTCGTCCATCGCGCGTTTCAGGTCGTCGAGATCGATCAACCCATCCTTCATCACCGGCAGGTACGTCACGCGATAACCGTACTTCTCCAGCCGCTTGCAGGTATCGAGCACAGCTTTGTGCTCGGTGACGGCTGTGATGATGTGGTTACCCTTCTCGCGATACATCTCCGCGACACCCTTAATCGCCAGGTTGTCGCTCTCGGTCGCACCAGAGGTGAAGATGATTTCCTTCGAATTGGCGCCAATCAGATTCGCGATCTGCGCACGAGCGGTTTCTACTCCCTCTTCCGCCGCCCATCCGAATGCGTGATTGCGGCTCGCCGCGTTGCCGAACTTGTCCGTGAAGAACGGCAGCATCGCTTCCAGCACCCGAGGATCAACCGGCGTGGTCGCGTGATTATCCATGTAAATCGGCAGCTTGATTCCCGACTTCGTATGATTGCCGTTATTGCTCACCTGCGTGCTCCTTCAATTCGATCAATCCGTTGTGAACCATGGGTTCAGTTAGTTCAAACTCACCAATTCCTGTGGCGTAGCCATTCCTGGCTGCGAACCTTCGCAACTTCCTTCGCCTGTCTGCGCCAGCTCAAAAATCGTCACCTTCGACAATACCTCTTCAATCGCCAGGCTCACCTTCTGCAACGGTTCCTTTACCGTGCACCGGCTCGTCTGCTCGCAAGCGCCCTTGTGCGTCACGCAGGAAGTAATAAAGAGCGGACCCTCGATGGCCTTGATGACATCGAAAGCCGAAATGGTCCGCGAGTCGCGGGCCAGTTTGTATCCGCCATTCGTGCCCTGCAGAGAAACCAACAACTTCGCCCGGACCAGCCGCTGCAGAATCTTCGCCAGCAATTCCGACGGAATCTTCTGCGCCTCGGCGATTTCCTTCGCGCTTTTGGCGGACGTCGCCGGCTGCTCGGCCAGGTACTTCATGGCAATCAGTCCGTAGTCGGCTTTTTTCGTCAGCTTCAGCATGCGCGGTTCTATCTGGATGCATATGCGACCATAATGGTCGCCAAAATCTACGACCTTTTTGGTCGCCGATAAAAGTGTAGTCCTCCTGCCTAGCCTCACGCAAGGTGTTTCACTGAATGGGAAGCTGCCCCTCTGAACGGCAACTATCTGCGTCCGAATGGGTTAATCCTGGTACAACTTTGTTCGGATATATCAACCGGCAAGCCCGCAATCAAGCTGAATAGAGCCGACTACATGAATAAGTAAGGTGGTCCCTCGATTCAAAGTGCCACTCCGACTCGTTACTCTGTTGTTGTGCCCTTTGTGCCTCGCCTTCGTTTAAGCCTATGGATCGCGTTGACGGCCTTGCTGCTCACGGCCGTTGCTGCTGCCCCCCAACTCGGGATGCGTCTGCTGGCGGACACCAAGACGCCTCCGCCCGTCTCTGGCCGAACGACTCTCATTCAGCCCACCTACAATGTGCAGGCCGGTATCGACGGAGAAATCTTCCCGGCACTCGCCAACTACTCTTCGTTGCGTCGTCCCAACGACCGCGATTTCGGAACATTCACCGTCACCATTACGAACTCCAGCAACAGGGTTCTGAATGCTCATGTCTCCGTTGAAGTCACTGGATGGAGTGATGTTGAACTGCAGAACGTCGCGATCGGTTCAGGAGAAATCCGTAAGCTGCTCTTCGCGCCGGTCTTTCTCCCTCGCTTCTACGCCAATCACGAAATCGCAGCCGCCACGGCGCTCGTGAAAGTCACTGATTCCAGCAACAACATCCTGCATTCCGAAACGATTCCCGTTCGCCTCCGTTCGGTTGACGACATGTATTGGGGCAAGGATTTCCGGTTCGCCCCATTCATCGCATCATGGGTAACACCGCATGACCCGGCAGTTGAGAGCATTCTGATGAAGGCCAAAGAGTTCATGCCTGGCCGCCGTCTCCCCGGGTATGAGCCGCACAAGTCAGTCGCCGAACAGCGAATCTCCACGACGCAACAGGCGCGAGCCATCTATCTCGCGCTCCAGCAAACAGGGCTCTCCTACGTCAAAAGCTCTCTCACCTTCGGACGCAATAGCGATATTTCCGAACGCGTTCGCATGCCCGCCGCTTCGATTGAGCGGCTTTCGGCCAATTGCATCGATGGCGTAGTGATGTACGCGTCCCTTTTTGAAAATCTCGGGATGGATCCCGTCGTCGTACTGGTTCCCGGACACGCGTACGTCGGCGTACGCTACTCCGACAACTCTGACTCCTACCTCTACATTGAAACTGCCATCACCGGTCGCGCCACGTTTGAAACCGCCGTGAAAGCGGCAACCCGCGGACTGGCGCGCTTTCACCAGAGCGATATCACCCGCATCCCAATTTCGAAAGCCCGCCTTTCGGGAATCTATCCCATGCCTCTTCCCGGTCAGGATGTCCGGCATTTTCCGGTCGGCAACGATTCGGCGGACAGCGCCGTTCCGGGTCGCTGACAAATCGCACACTTGACATCCCCCGCCGCCTCGCTAGAATACGCGGAGATTCCGGCAATTTAGTGCCTTCCTTGGGAGTGAAGGCTACACCGGATGTATGAATCAAAACCGTCCGCGCTTACCCTCTAACGGATCTCTTCGGAACAGCATGACGCCTCCCGTGTGCAAACACCCTCGTGTTCAAATTGTGGCCCGCGACGACGACGCCGAGTACGTGGAATGTAAGGAATGTGGCGAAGTCTTCGAGTCCAGCGAATTCAAAGACATGGCTATTGAAGAGAACACGCCGGCAGAAGCAGAAGAAGCCTGACGAACGCTCCAACTCTGCGCACTCTCACGTGATACGTGTCGCTGCAAGTGCTTGCACACAACTGCACCGGTTTGCACACGGACTTACGTAACTTCACGTATCTGTAACATTTCGTTGTCTGACGAAAACCAAGTCTGGTACTTTCATTTGGTCCCGCCCCCCAGGCATAACTCTCAGGAGAACAGGGTTTTGAATCGTGTGGCTCTTGTGGTGGATGACTCCGCTCTCATCTGTAACGAGATCGGCAGATTTTTAAGAACAGTCGGCTATCGAGTGGTGACCGCCAGCAATGGCCTCGAAGCGTTTGTCCGGCTTGAAGAGGTAACTCCCAGCCTCATCATCGCCGGGCTTACGATGCCCAAGCTGAATGGCGGGGAACTTATCCGCGAAATCCGCCATCGCACCGACGATCGTCAGGTCACGATTGTGGCGATTGCCGGCATTCACGGTCGCAGCGTTCCCAGTCCAAAGGCCGGCGCCGATCATGTGATCTTCAAGGGTGTCGACCTGGTTGAGCAACTTCAGCTTGCGTTGGGAACGTCAATCAGCGCATTCGGAAAACGTCCTCCCCGCCCGGAAATCATTCCCAACTCCTAGCGTTGTAGCGTTTTCAGGATCTCGTTGGCCGCGCGATGCCCGCTCGCACCATCAACAATTCAGATAGTGCCGCCGCCGATGATGAGCACATCGGCATCGTTTGATCGCTGCATTTCTCCAGATCCGTCCCCACTTGAGATGCGAGCTATCCCAGACTCGCCGAGGTGACCGCTGCTTCCAAAACTGCTTCTAAACGTCAGGAGGATTTATGCGCAACCGAGGCGACCGCCGTTTTCTGAAGGGAGCTCTTGCTGGAATGATGGGTGGACTGGTGGCATCCTGGGTGATGAACGAATTCCAGTCTGGCGTCAGTAAGGTCGAAGAGAGCTGGCAAAAAAGCTCGCACCAGCCACAGCCGGAAAGGCAATCCAGCGATCCTCCTGCAACCGCACGCTTCGCACAGCGCCTCGGCTATGCCATTCTTGGCCGCGATCTCACACCGGACGAGGTTAAGATCGCCGAACCGGTTGTGCACTACGCCTTCGGTGCATTTTCTGGCGGCTTCTACGGCCTCGTTTCAGAACTCGTACCGTCAGCAAGAAAGGGAACCGGCATTCTCTTTGGCGCGGCACTATGGCTCATTGCCGATGAAATCGCGGTGCCCAAGTTACGGCTCTCCAAATCGCCGGCGGAATATGGGCCAAAGGTACATGCGGAAGCTCTCGCATCTCACTTGGTTTATGGGGTCGCCACCGAGGGGATACGCCGCGGCATTCGAGCTGTTGCCTAGCCGCAACTTTTGTATCCCTCATGGATGGGGCGAATCCAAACTCACGTTGCGCCCAAAACAGCGTCGTCTGAGGTACTGATGAGCACGCTTGTCACAACCCGGTCCGCACCTGCGGAAGCCGTCGGTAAGCGATATGCCAATGTGCGCCAAATGACTGTAGGACTCTGTTCGGACCTGTCTCCGGAAGACCAGATGGTCCAGTCGATGACCGATGCCAGTCCCACGAAATGGCATCTCGCGCATACCACCTGGTTTTTCGAGACCTTCCTGCTCAAGCCTTACCTGTCCGGCTACCGCGAATTCCATGACAATTTCACGTACCTCTTCAATTCCTATTACAAGCAGGTCGGATCGCATCCCAACCGCTCATTCCGCGGTTTGTTCTCGCGTCCCAGTCTGGAAGAGGTACACGCCTATCGCGACTACGTTGATCGCCACTTGGCCGACTTGATCGACACTGCTGACGACAATATTGCGAAGCTCATCGTCCTCGGTCTCAACCACGAACAGCAACACCAGGAATTGATCGTCACCGACATCAAGCATGCGCTCTGGTCGAATCCGCTTCGCCCCGCGTGGAAGCACGAGCCGCCCGCACGAGAAGCCAAAGTAACGTCACTGTCCTGGCGCGATTTCGATGAAGGTATCTACTCGATCGGTTGTGATTTGAGTGGGGAAGTTAACGACTTCTCTTTCGACAACGAAACTCCGCGCCACCAGGTTTTTCTCAACCGATTCAGCCTCGCCTCGCGCCTCGTCACCAATGGCGAATATCTCGAATTCATGCGCGACGGCGGCTATTCGCGTCCCGAGTTCTGGCTCTCTGACGGATGGGACAAAATCAACGCCGAGCGCTGGACTTCGCCTCTTTACTGGGAAGAATGCGATGGCGAGTGGCAGGTCTTCACCGTCAACGGCATGCAAAGGGTGGTGATGAGCGAGCCCGTCTGCCATATCAGCTACTACGAGGCCGACGCGTTTGCCCGCTGGTCCGGCGCTCGTCTCGCTCTTGAATCCGAATGGGAAGTGGCGGCCTCACAAGTTTCAGTCAGCGGCAACTTCTTGGAATCCGGGCATCTTCACCCTCAGTCGCTGTCGACTTCACCGGATCATCAGTTCACCAGATCATCAGATAGCCAGATATCCAGTTATCCAGCTAGCCAGATCTTTGGTGACGTCTGGGAGTGGACTTCAAGTCCCTACAACGCGTATCCGGGCTTCTCTCCGGCTGCCGGAGCCCTCGGCGAATACAACGGTAAATTCATGTGTAACCAATTCGTGCTCCGCGGAGGCTCCTGTGCCACTCCGCAATCGCACATTCGCGCCACCTATCGCAACTTCTTCCCGCCGCATGCACGTTGGCAATGTATGGGAATCAGGCTGGCGAAATGAGCGCACCCAATTTCAGCGTTGTAACGTCTCCGATAGCCGCCGAGGTCTACGACGGTCTGACCCGGAAACCGAAGTCGCTATCCCCCAAGCTCTTCTACGATGCCATGGGCTCCAAGCTATTCGAGCGCATCACGGAGCTGCCCGAGTACTACCTGACGCGCACCGAGCGTGCGATCCTTGCGGCATATTCCGGTGACATCATCGCCGCCGCGGGCCGCGGTCTCTCTTTGATTGAACTCGGCGCTGGCACCGCCTCGAAGACACGCTTGCTGATCCGTGCCGCTTTGAACCGCCAGAGTACGATGGCCTTCTATCCCATCGATGTCAGCCGTTCCGCGCTCGACGAAGCCGTCGCTAGTCTTAATGGTGATTTTCCCGGCCTGCGGGTGATGCCGGTCGTGGACGATTACTCCCGAGGCCTGGGTCAACTGGCAAAACTGCCTGGTCGCAAGCTTCTGCTTTATCTCGGATCGAGCATCGGCAACTTCGAACCGATGCAAGCCGGAGCCATGCTCCGCATGATGCGCTCCAGCCTTCACCCCGGCGACGCGCTGCTTCTCGGCACCGACATGGTGAAGCCCGCCGAGATCCTCGTCCCCGCCTACGACGACGCCCAGGGTGTGACGGCAGCGTTCAACAAGAACATTCTTGCGCACATCAACCGCGAGCTTGCCGCTAACTTCAACCTCGACAACTTCATCCACGTCGCTCTCTGGAATCCGGAATGTTCCCGAATGGAGATGTACCTGGAGAGCACGAGCCCGCAGGTAGTCGAGATTCGCCAGCTCGGGACGCGCATTCACCTCAACAAAGGTGAGCGCATTCATACTGAGAACAGTTATAAGTTCACGCAGTCGATCCTGGACGCCATCCTTGATATGGCCGGATTCGTACCCGAACACACCTGGATGGACGAAAAGGGCTGGTTCGCTCTACATCTGGCGCGCGTGCCAGACTTATGAGTGCACCCGATCTTACTGCTCAGTCTTCTCGTCTTTATGTATCTGGGCAATCTGCTTGGCCGCTTTTAGCAGCGTAGGTGTGCGCAGCGCCTGCACTTTCAGGGATGTTCGTTCCACGATCTTGGCGTTTCCAAGAGTCGTGTTCTTGCGAGCTGGTCCAAACACTTCTTTCTTAAGTTCGTGCGTAAATATCATGACGTCTTTACTCTATCGCACTCCGATCTTTTTGACCGTGACGCATGACCACACCAAAGGCCAATGACAACCAAGTTACCTTAAGCTCGGCTTCTGCTGCCTTGTGTAAATACACGGTTAAAAAACACGAACGCGGAGAACAAAGTCCTCCGCGGCGCTGATCTCTTTTTCGTCCTTTTTACATTTCCGCTTCCGTCTCGCTGGTCCCCACCGACACTGGCCCGTTATGCGTCGAAATGCGAATCACTGGATTGGAACCAAACTCGATCCGCCGCTCGTTGTCGTTCCAGGTCTTCCGTGCCTCGTTGCAAACGTCGGCGTTACAGCTCATCGGCGAGTGACCGTCCGACGACACCACGATGCCCGACCGGTAGGCCTTGGGAATGGCCAGAGAGATCGGCCCATTGTTTGCGCGGGCTTCCAACTTTCCGTTGTCCCATGACTGGTTCTCCAGATCGATTGAAATCGGCCCGTTCTGCGTTTCGAGACTGTAGTCACCGGCGTTGCCATGGAACGAAATCGGTCCATTCTTCGCGGTCGCCATCACCTTACCTGATACACGCTTCACGGAGATCGGCCCGTTCACCGTATCCAGACGGAACGTCCCCGAGAGGTCCTTTGCCGACACCGGACCATTGTGCGCCGAAACACTCATGCTCGCGCCCTGAGGCACCCGAACGATCAGCGACGCCACCCAGTGATGTCCTTCCGGACCTTGCACGCTGATCGCGCTTGATGAATGTTGCACCGCAATCTGCTTCAGGAGCCCGTCACCTTCCGTCTCGTTCTCTGCTCCGGCATATTTGCAGACCGTGACCTCGTATGCCGAACCGCTTCCGGGAATCAGCTTGACACCGCCATTCCTCGCGGCTGTGACCTGCATCGGCCCGCTCATGGGAACCGTGAACTGCTCTTGCGCCGTGAAGGTTTTCAGCTCATCTCCAAAATTGCTGGAATCGCGGCTGCAACCATCTTGCTCCACGGCCCACGCGGCCGAAGCCGTGAGCGCCACCGTCAACACCACTACCGCCAATTTGCGCATACTCCCCTTCCTTATGCCTTCTTTGCCTTTGTCATCGCGAAGCCCTTCAGTGCCGAGGGACCTGCAGTTGTACTGATCGTCCGATGACACATCCCATCGCGTTTTACATACACAGCCAGGATTTGACGCCCGATTTCGCTTCGCTCCATGGTCGGCGCTAACCGGTAAACCGCGGCATCTTCCAGGCAATGCATCGTCGCCTTGGCGGTTGGCTGCGACAGCCCGATGATCGCCACTCCGGCCAGCACTACACCGGCGACCTGATGCATCCAGCGGCTCGTCCCAACTTGCAGCACGTTCATAACTTTCTCCGCCCCGATAAGATCCAAGCACTCGACGCCATATGGACGGACGCCTGGGACAAACGTTAGCCACGTTTTTCGAAATTTAGGCGTGTATGCCCTGAACTGAATCTAGGCCCTAATATTGCGACGATGGCCTTGGCAGCGGCAGTCTCTTTTCCTCTCGCTGCAGTGCCTTGGGAGTGCAACTGTGTGCGAGCCGGGTTATCTCCGGCCAGAATTCGGTGATCAGGTTTGACGTTGCGTCACTCTGGAAGGTCCCGATCATCCGATTGGCCGTTTCCCACCCACCCCGTTGCCGGTCCGGATAGTACGCATTCGATACGGCCTTTGAGAAGGCAACGCCCATGATTTCCGAGTAGTTGAATGCGGAACGGCCATCGTCATTTCGCGTAATCAGCACGCGGGTTGTGGCATACCAGATCCGCCCGATCGTCTTCCCTTTTCTCCTCGGGAAATAACGCGGATCCTGCTTTAACAATGTCGGGAATAAAAAGTCTCCAAAGAACTGGCGCGCTTCTTTATCGGCCAGGGTCGCGGCGTATTGCTCGCCCCATGAACCGACGCCACAGCAATAAACGAAGTCCCCGGTCACTCCTGTGTAAACCGTATCTTCCGCCGCCCCCAGAAAAGTCGCGGGCGCATAAGAACGCCTCACCAGGTGTTCCCACTTTTCACGTTTTGTCAGCGGACGATACGGATCGTCCGCCAACAGCTCTTTCGTCGGCCCTTTCTGCTCGGCAACAGGTTCAGCCATCACCGCCGATGGTGCGTCCGGAAACGCCTGCAAACTCCCACGCACCGGTCCGCCTTGCGCCGCACCCCCAACCGTCAGACAAGCCTGCAGCACAACGACAATGAGGGACCCGCGCATGACCTTACCTGGTTCTTAGGTAGTAAGAGGCATGCTGACGGACGTTTGTTGCATCAAAGCTAATTGCCGCGAGTTGCCGGCGGGTGTTGCCGATCAGTGTTCCCGATTCGTTGACCCCGGCAGAGTCGCACGCCATAATCGCCTTTGCCGTGGTAATGCAGAAAGAGTGACTCGTGCCGACGAAAAAGAAGACCACAGCCGAAGCGAAATCCGGTCCGGGCGCGGACACAAGACGGGTGTCGTCAATGGAAGAATTCGGATCCAAAGTAGGCCGCAAAATTGGCGAAGCGAGTAACCAATTGGAACACGAATCCGAGCGGTTGATTAAATACGTTAACGATCAACTCGTGCCCGCCATCCGTGGCGAGTCCACGGGCGCCCTCCGCAAGGCCGCCGAAAAACTACAGCAGTTCGCCGATTATCTCGACGACCAGAAAAAGAGGAAAGAGCAGAGTTGACGAGTCGATCTTTTCGAGTTCTGGGTACAGTGGGTGCCCCATTCAAGCCTTTTGTTGGCTCGAGTGGGGTAGTTCTGCTAGTCGCCGCGCTTTTTCTCACGGGATGCGGAGAAAAGAAACGCGCCACTGTCCAGGTTCCACCGCCCCCGGACATTTCTCAGCCCGAGCCTACCAAACCCGCGTCTCAGGCACACGCCGAAAGCATTCCGGGACGAGTGGAGGTCGCACCTTTCCCCGATGACGCTCCCGTTCTCTGGTCCGAAACCGGGATGGCCAGTTGGTATGGCCCGCCGTACCACAATCGCCGCGCCGCCAATGGCGAAGTGTTCGACATGAATCAGATGACGGCGGCTCACCTAACGCTTCCGTTAAACTCCTACGTCCGCGTCACTAACCTGAAGACCGAACATTCTGTCGTGGTTCGCATCACCGATCGTGGCCCTTTCGTTCCCGACCGCATTATCGACCTCTCGATGGGCGCTGCCAAAGCCGTTGATGTCTGGCGCCCGGGCACCGCCAACGTCCGTCTCGATGTGCTCTACACGCCCGCCACTATTGATGGCGGCGGCCGCTGGTGCGTTCAGATCGGCGCTATTAAAGATGAGCAAACCGCGCAGGAATTAAAGGAAAAACTTGCCGAGAAGTACAAGACAGCAAAGGTTCTGGAATTCCGCAGTCCCGTGGGCGATCACTGGGTTCGCGTGCGCGTCGATCACGACGACAAAGAGGAAGCGCAAAAGGTGGCAAACAAAACGGAGCCCCCCGAGGGCAACGTCTTTCTGGTCCGCATAGATTGACGATTCTTACTCTACGTTCTCTATCTCTCTGCGATCTCTGTGTTGAGATCCTCAGCGCCAGTCGAAACGGCAACCGCGGTTCACTTCGTTTCTATTCCGCCGCTTCCTCGAATTTCATGATGTCCCGGAACCCGTGCGTCTTCACCGCCCCGTAGATCAACCCTAGCGCCACCCAAATTGTCCCAAGAATCTTCGCCGGCATAC
Organism: uncultured Terriglobales bacterium; assembly: GCA_964460935.1. Taxonomy (GTDB): domain Bacteria; phylum Acidobacteriota; class Terriglobia; order Terriglobales; family Acidobacteriaceae; genus DATMXP01. The sequence continues at coordinate 58,046 of CAYWSM010000251.1, forward strand.
TCAGATTCCACCAGATGAATGCGCATACCGCGAAACCAATCACTGGCACCAGCAGATTGCTGGCCGTCCGCTGCTCTTCGCGCACGAAATACCGCACAAATGAAGCCGCGTTCACTCCCATAAATGCGATGAACGCTCCGAAGTTCAGCGCCTGCGCTCCCGTCTCATAGGCGCCGCCGCCAAGTTGCCGCGAGAACAACTCCAGCACCACTGCCCCGACCAGCGCGAACGCACCTACGGCCATGATGTTGTT
>CAYWSM010000252.1:0-2725 GCA_964460935.1 uncultured Terriglobales bacterium
ACACTCTGTCAACATTGATGTCTTCCATCGGCTGCCCAGCATTCAGAGCCATATACTCCAACGCGCGCTCGGCTGCCTTACGGTCCGTCTCGCTCGGCGCAAACGCCGGATCAGGCACTTTCTCCGTGACCTGCACCACCAGTCCCGGACTCGTTCCCCACGTCACGTACGGCGCAAATTTCGAGGCATCGATGTCCACGATCCGGTCGTAGTGCGCACCGGCATCCGACGGAAGCTGCCGCCACTCACTCACGGCCGCCTCGAAGTTCTGCGGAGCAAACCGCCGCCCACGCACGTAATTGAATGTCGTTTCGTCCGGCGCCACCATGCCCGCGCGGGCGCCCGCCTCGATGCTCATGTTGCAGAGCGTCATGCGCCCTTCCATCGAAAGCGCCCGCACCGTTTCGCCGCCGAACTCGATGGCGTAACCCGTACCGCCGTCTGTGCCGATCTTGCCGATGATCCCCAGCGCAAGATCTTTCGCCGTCACACCGTCGGCAAGTTTGCCACTGACCTTGATCAGCATCGTTCGCGGCTTCTGTTGCGGCAGGCACTGCGTAGCCAGCACGTGCTCTACTTCCGACGTTCCAATCCCGAACGCCAGAGCTCCGAATGCTCCATGCGTCGACGTATGACTATCGCCGCACACCACGGTTATCCCCGGCTGCGTTAGCCCGAGTTCGGGACCGATCACGTGAACGATTCCCTGATCCGGCGAATCGACGTCGAACAATTCGACTCCGAACTCGGCGCAGTTCTTGCGCAGCACTTCCATCTGCCTGGCCGCGATCTGGTCGAGCACCGGCAGATGTTTCGGCGTGGTTGGCAGGTTGTGATCGATCGTCGCCACTGTCCGCTTCGTTTGCCGAACCGGGCGTCCGGCTTCGCGCAGCCCATCAAACGCCTGTGGCGACGTGACTTCGTGCACCAGGTGCAGATCGATGTACAGAAGCGGTGGCTGGTCCGTGGGTTCGCAGACTACGTGCACATCCCAGAGTTTTTCAAAAAGAGTACGTGGAGTAGACATGATGATTCAGAAATAAGTCGCTCCGCGATACTCCGCGGAGCGGGAGGAAGCAGTATAAAGCCGCGCACAGGCAGGAACGCCATGTGCCACACAGAGGATTAAACTGCGTGATAGGCCCTGCGCCGGTCCACCACTTCGCTGAGCGCATGTTCCACCATGCCGCCCATCTCGGTCGTGTCCAGCACATACTTCGCGTTGCCGTTATCAAGATCGTGCGTGCGATATCCGGAGTTCAGCACCTCCCGGACCGCCTCTTCAATGTCCTTCGCTTCCTGCTCGAGCTTCGCGGAGTGCCGCAACAGCATCGCCGCCGACGCAATCGCGCCCAGCGGATTCGCCCGGTTCTTGCCCGCGATATCCGGAGCCGAACCGTGTACCGGTTCGAACAATCCAACCTTGCCACCAATCGTGGCCGACGAAAGCATTCCCAACGATCCGCTGATCGCCGCCGCCTCATCCGTCAGAATGTCGCCAAACAGGTTTTCCGTCAGCACCACATCGAACGCCGTCGGACTGGTAATCAGTTTCATCGAGCAGGCGTCCACGTACATGTGATCCAGTTTCACGTCGGGATAATCTTTCCCCAACAGGCTGACCACTTCGCGCCACAACTGCGACGTTTCGAGGACGTTGGCCTTGTCAACGCTGGTGACTTTCTTCCGACGCTTCCGCGCCAGTTCAAACGCCACGCGAGCCACGCGCTCGATCTCTTCCACCGAGTAGCGCATGGTGTTGAACGCCGCCTCGCGCTTGCCCTGGAACCCGCGCGGTTCGCCGAAATACAGTCCGCCCAGCAGTTCGCGGACGAACATGATGTCGGCGCCCTTCACGATCTCCGAACGAATCGGCGAGCAATCGGCGATCGACTGATACGCGATCGCCGGACGCAGGTTCGCAAATCCGCCTAATGCGCGACGAATACCGAGCAGCCCCACTTCGGGCCGCTTCTCCGACGGCAGATGATCGAATTCCGGCGTACCGACCGCTCCCAGCAGCACGGCATCGCTCGCCAGGCAGACGTCGATCGTCGATTGCGGCAGCGGGGTGCCGTGCTTCTTGATCGCTGCGCCGCCGATCAGGCATTCCGTAAATCGAAAGTCGTAGTTATGCGTTTCAGCAATAAACCGCAGGATGCGGACTGCTTCCTTCGTGACTTCGGGGCCGATCCCGTCGCCGGGAAGAACACAGATATTCAATTTTGTATTTGCGGGGGTCATAACGAAAAGTGTCTAGTGAGCAGTTGCTAGTGGCTAGGAGCAAGATCACCGGCCACTGGCAACTAGCCACTGTTTTTAAGCTCTCCCTGCCGACCGGGCAAACGCCTCCGACTCAATCGCCGGAATCGCCGTCGCCGGAAATTCTTCGTGAATGATCGCCAGCAGGTGCCGATCTTCCACATGCTTGATCTGGTCGGCTAGCGCCACAAATCGCCGGTAAATTTTGTCCAGATCGCGGCGTTCGAACGCGAAGCCCAATTCAGCGCAGCGCAGTCCCAGCGCATGACGGCCCGAGTGCTTGCCCAGCACCAGTTTGTTCTCCGGCACGCCCACCGACTTTGGCGTCATGATCTCGTAGGTCAGCGGATTCTTGATCACGCCGTCCTGGTGGATGCCGGCTTCGTGCGCGAATGCGTTGCGTCCCACGATTGCCTTGTTCGGCTGCACGGTCACGCGCGTGATCTCCGTCAGCATGCGACTC
>CAYWSM010000253.1:0-3625 GCA_964460935.1 uncultured Terriglobales bacterium
TCATGATGGACAATGTGGTCTTTGCAAGCACTTTGGGGAGCCACATCCAAGCGATAACAAACTCGTCGAGATTCGAAAGACCAGTACAGCCCCGGAAGTCCTGATCGACGACTGCGGACATCCCAAGCACGCTTCATTGCACTTGAAGGTTACTCCGATAAGTGGATGTGACGGCTTCGAAGCTGCAAGAGCGGCTTAGCTTGTCTCTTCGCGTCTTTGCCCCGTTTCGCAGAAAGGGAGTGTTCTTCTTTTTGGAAATTCCCAATTTGGGAAGCCGGATTAACTTACCCGCCACTTGCAACCTAACGTAACCTTGGCGCTCTGCGGTCGGCGCGCACACAATGAAGTCCTTCGGCCCGAAGGAGCTATCATGCGGCTCGCCGCTCTATTGTTAGGTACTTTCCTGTTCGTTACTCCCGCTCTCGCGCAATCGGCTGACAATACTACCTCGAATCCCGAAGCCGGCAAGGCGCCGCCCAAAGCTCACCGCGTCTGGGACAACGAGTCAATCCAGCAAATTCAAGGTGGCATCAACGTGGTCGGTGATTCACCGACGAATAATCCGGGCAAGCCACCCGATCCAAAGGCGCCGGTGCGCCCGAAGATACCCGGCGTCTTTTTCAAAGGAACGACGATTGATGGCGACGTGGTCTCCAGCGAATGGCTCTATGGCAAGACTGTGCTGGTGCAATACTGGGCCACATGGTGTCCACAGTGCCGGGCGGACCAGGAGCCCGTCGATCGCATTGCCCGCTCCGGTCAGGTCGCAGTTCTTGCGGTCGATGTGGGTGAATCCGAAAGCACCGTTCGTAAATACCTCAAAGAGAGTCCACGTGCATGTGCGATCTTGCTCGAAAAGGACGCAGGGCTCGACAAGTTGAGGACCGATAAAGGTTTTCCGAGCTATCTCGTGATCGATGCCCAAGGCCAAATTGTGGCCCGTGGCACAGGCCGAAAAGGAGAAGAAGGACTGCTCAAACTCTTAAGCCGTGCCGGCTTGAGAGCCAACTGACGGTAAAATTTGCTTTCCTATTACCGATATTGTTAATTCCAAAAATCAACTTGGACTGACGCTGCACTCCCAACGTCAGTCCAAGTTATTCAGCGGTTATTCAAAGACTATCCCATTTGGAAGTTGACAGTGATCGTGGTGTCCACATCCACCGGTTGACCATTGAGGAAGTACGGCTTGTACTCCCACTGTTTCACGGCGGCTACTGCGGCGGCTGTCAGCATAGGTTGTCCTTGCACGACCTGCACGCTCTTCACTTTGCCGTCTTTTCCAATTTGCGCCTGCAACACCACCGTGCCTTGAATATGTGCTTGTTTAGCGATTGACGGATACTGTGGCGTAACTTTCTTTACCAGCAGTCCTTCTGAAACGCCCTGCGATACTCGGACGCGCTTTGGTGTTGCAAGATGCGGAACCGTGTTCCCGGTGCCGCCCAAGGTGCCTCCGAGCACGCCGCCAATCTGTCCGCCTACGACGCCTCCCGGAACTCCGCCTACAACTCCACCGGTCGATGGAGCCACCGCCGGAGGCGCATTGGCGGGCATGTCACGCACTGTCGCGATCTTTTGCGGAATCTTGAGCGGCTGCGTGAGTTCGTGCGTTACCGCCACCGGAGTAGTCTTAGGCTGCACTCGCGGTGCGGGCGCACCTGCGGGTGGAGGTGGCGGTGGAGGAGGTGGCGGCGGTGGAGCGACCAGTTCTGTGATCTTTACGTTCACCGGCAACGCCTGAGTAAAGATCAGTGGGATCAACACCACAGCAACAATGATGAGCGCCTGCAGAATGAACGCGAACAGAGACGTTGCTCCGCGGTGTGTCTTGATTTTTTCATCGATGAGACTGTCTTCAAACATCCTCAGCACCCCCCAAAACAGCAAAGCAGGTCCCGTTACCACCGAACGGTTTTTGCCGATTCGTGGCCAAAGGACCTGACAGGCAACCTGATTAAGTGTTTATTACTAACTTAGACGGCCAAATATCGTTCCACGATGCCTTTTGGAGAGTAGCGGGGTGGTGTTGCTGCGTGCTGCTCTTGCACAGGATTGACGCGAGTGTACCCGCTGCTCTGCCCAGACAAGATCCCTTCAGGCAGTTCACGAAAACCAATCTGGAACTCGGGTTAGGAAGCGAGGGACTCCGCTTTGTGTTTAGCGTTGCAGGGAACTCCAGCAACTCTGTAAGCTTACCCGCGAGAAGATGCGCCGATTCTTTCGCACATTGAAGCTGGCCTTGTTGCGAGCGTTTCAGAACGACGCGCTTGGATTCGCCAAGGGCTCAGCGTTCTCGATGATTCTGACGTTCTTCCCGGCGTTATTGCTTGGAACATCCGTCATGCTGCTGTTCCAGAGCACCCGCGATTTCGCCATGGATTTCGCGGAAGACATCACGCGTTTCCTGCCGCCCGGAACCGGTCTTGCCGTACGAACCTACTTTGAAGCCACACAGGCACGCTCGGGCAGGGTTTTGCTGCTGGCTTCAATCATCACGCTCTGGACAGCCTCCGGCGTTATGACCACCTGGATGCTCTACTTCCGCACCGCATACCGCATGCAGAGGCAGTGGGGCATCATCAAAGAGCGGTTTATCGCCTTCGGTTTGGTCATCATGGCGGGAGTTCCGTTGAGCTTCGCCACTTTTCTGGTCGCCTTTGGAAATGAAATCGAGCAGCGCTTCGCCGACCGGATGGCCTATGAACTGGGGCACATGGTGGAGCCCTACATCATCCTGCTATGGACAGTTCTGCGCTGGATCATTGCCATCCTGACCGGCGTTTCGGTGATGGCGCTGATCTACCATCATGCGGTTCCCCGAACCCAGCGCTGGCATAGTGTGCTGGCCGGAGCCGCGCTGGCGACCGGCCTATGGTTCCCGGCGACGGTTTTGTTTGGCTGGTACGTGCGGCACTTTGCGCAGTACAGCCTTTTCTACGGCTCGCTGGCGGCGGCCATCGTCATGCTGGTGTGGCTCTACATCATTTCTCTCATCATTCTTGTCGGTGCTGAATTCAACGCGATTCTGTATCCGCGCGCTTTTGGATTGACCGACACCACGGCATTACCAACGATTCCGACGAAGAAGAACGGCAAGGCGGATTGAGCCGCATACGATAGAATTTCTGCATTCCAAATGGCCACAGTGGATTTCAAACCAGCCCCTATCCCGGGAGCTGTGCGACGGGCAAAAATCGTCTGCACCCTCGGTCCCTCGTCAAACACGGAATCCATCCATCGAGAACTGCTGCGCGAAGGAATGAACGTCGCGCGGCTGAATTTCTCGCATGGCACCCACGAAGAACATGCACGGATGATCGAGCGGGTACGCAAAGCAGCGCAACTCGAGGACACGGTCATCTGTTTGTTGCAGGACCTGCAGGGACCAAAGATGCGCACCGGAACCCTGCAGAACCGCACGCCTGTCGCGTTGAAGGCCGGAGCAAGATTCATTCTGACCGGGCGCGGTGTGCCGGGTACCGCAAGCATGGTTTCCACCACATTCCCGATCGCGCGGGATGTGCAGCCGGGAGCCCGCATTCTACTTTCCGACGGGCTGATCGAACTGCGGGTCACCAAAGTTGACGGCGAAGACGTCGAGACCGAGGTCATCAACGGCGGC
>CAYWSM010000254.1:0-2772 GCA_964460935.1 uncultured Terriglobales bacterium
TATCTGAGAAGGATAACGCGTCAGATCACCAGCCCGCCGGATCTGCAGATAATCAGATATCCAGATCATCTGATAATCAGATCGTCAGATCACCAGACTCTTTGAAGGGTGCGGTCAAGTCGCCGATGCCAAGTGTGATCCATCCCATGCTGGCAACGCTTATCGATGAACCCTTTTCGTCCGCGGAGTGGCTGTACGAGATCAAATGGGACGGCTATCGTGCGATTGGCTTCCTCGAAGATGGACGTATTCGGCTGGTTTCGCGCAATCAGAACGAGATGACATCGCTGTATCCGGAACTGCAGACGATTCCCAAACATGTGAAGGCGACTACGGCAATCCTCGACGGCGAAGTTGTCGCTCTGGATGAACACGGGCGATCGTCATTCGGCTTGATGCAACAGCGAGCAGGCATCCGCTCTGGGGTACAGCGCACACGGCAGGATGCGTCCATTCCGGTCCTGTACTACGTCTTCGATCTTTTGTATCTCGATGGTTACAACCTGATGAAGGCGGCGCTGGAACAACGCAAGCAGGTCTTGCAATCGATCATTACGGAGAATTCATCCCTTCGTTACTCCGAGCATTTCGTGAATGAAGGCAAGCAGCTTTTTGAAGCGGCACGCGCACAGGGGCTGGAAGGTATTGTGGCGAAGCTCCGTGACAGTCGTTACGAGCAAAAGCGCAGCCGCGATTGGTTGAAGATGAAGATCACCCGGCGTCAGGAGTGCGTAATCGCCGGATATACCGATCCGCGGGGCAGCCGGGAAAACTTTGGTTCACTCGTGCTCGGACTCTACAACGATCAAGGCCGCATGGTTTACGTGGGCAATGCCGGTACCGGATTCAATTCCGCCACGCACAAAGACATGTGGAAGCGGCTGCACGAACTGGAAACGGACAAGAACCCTTTCGGCGTCAAGATTGATTCCCCTCGCCGCCCGCATTGGGTGAAGCCTGAACTGGTCGCCGAAATCAAATTCACCGAATGGACGCATGAAGGGGAAAGTGGGGCCATCAAGATGCGGGCTCCGGTGTTCGAAGGTCTCCGATTGGATAAATCGCCGCGCGAATGCGTCTTCGAAAAACCAGTTTCCGCCAAAGATGCGGCATAGCAATCGCGCTCTCAGGGCTTCTCAGCGGCGGCGATGATGTAGCGCTGCAACCACTCGGATTCGAAGGGGAAAAACTTCTTCGCTTCGCTGTAGTCTCCGCCGTTCATCACCACTACCATGTCGAGATCAGGCAATACGATGACGTACTGTCCGCCATTGCCCGATGCGTAGTAGTCGCGAATCATCCTTCCGTCGTAATTGTGCGGACGAGAATGCCACGCGTAGCCGTAGCCATGGTCCGTGTCGCTCGGAATAACCGGCTTGAAATGAGTGTACACAGCCAGGGATTCCTTCACCCATTTCTCGCTCACGATTCGTTGGCCATTCCAAATCCCGCCAGAAAGATAGAGTTGTCCGAGTTTCAATTCGTCGCGTGGCCTGATCTGTAATCCTCCCGCCCCATACGCTTCGCCGGTCGGCGTAAGATTCATGGCGTAGTCTCGCATTTGCAAAGGACGGGCTACATTCTCGTAGAAGAACTGCGGCATCCATTGACCTGTGACCTGCCGTAATGCCGCCATCACTAAATTCAAATCGACCGAGCAGTAGATCGCATTTTCTCCGCCGGGATCGCTAGCCATGGGCAGATCGAGCGTGTACTTCGTCCAGTCGGGTTGGGTTGACTGGCCCTGCATCGTGTTTTCATTTCCGGGAGCATTGGAGTCGTTGTCGTCGCAGTAGTAGCCGCTCGTCATCGTAAGCAGATTGCGGAGCGTCATCTTGCTCTTGCGCGGATCAGCGTTGGACACCGGTTTATATTGCGCGAATAGCGGATATACGGCAGTATCCGGTGCGACTTTGAAACCCTTGTCCTCGGCGATGCCGGCCAGCAGCGACGTGTATGTTTTGCCTGCCGAGCGCAAGTCATGCGGCCGTCCCTGCTCGTAGCCATAGAAGTACTCTTCCAGCACAAGTTTCCCATGCCGTGCAATCAGCAAACTGTGGAGGTCGACATCGTTGGCGAGAGAGGGGGAAGTGTGGAGGATCCGATTGATGAATTCCATAATCGGGGCGGGATTCAGTCCTACTTCTTGCAGCGATCCGATTTCCCAGCCGTCCTCCTGTTTCAGTGGCTGCCGGTACACATAGGGACCTTGCGGCTCCGGAGTGCGCGGGTAAAACCCGACGGCGTTGTTCCGATCCCGCCGCGTAAACTGCAACGGTGGCCGGCCGTCGATTACCGGAAGCGATAACGTGTCCGTTGCGCGATCATATGTGCCCTCCATTGTTCCACCCTCATTTGCGATCTTCACATTTGTGCCTTCAAGGGTGACGCCGAATGTCTGCCTGCGGGCCAGGTTCGCCTCCGGATTGCGTACAAAGGCCTTCAGTTTGCCGTCGCTGCCGCGCTCAATGTTGAGGTAGAACGAAACTCTTTCTTCCAGTGGATGGATGCTTCCCTGCCACACCAACGGTTCTACCTGCACCAGTTCCACAGGAGTCGCGTATGACGCTGAATATGGAAAGGCGGCAGCGGGCTGGATCCAGTTTCCCACGATGCGTTTCCGGTCTTGCAAAACGAAGCCGCGAAATTCGCCCACTTTCCCCGGCAACTGGAACCGAACCTCTTTTTTGTCACTACCGTGAAAATCTACCTCGTAGCCGCCGATCCGTGCATTCCACTCTGGGTTACGCCCGTCTACGACAAGTAAGCCGC
>CAYWSM010000255.1:0-4214 GCA_964460935.1 uncultured Terriglobales bacterium
ATAATCTGCTTGGCCGCGATGTAGTCCACGAATAACAGCATCCAGGCACGCAGCGCCTGGAGCGGCGGCATCGTCTCGGCAAACTTCTTTTCGGCTGCCGCCAGCTTCGCTACCTCGCTCCGGTAAACCGCCTCAATCAGAGCGTCACGCGTCGGAAAGTGACGATACAGAGTTCCCGGTCCTACGCCGGCCTCTTTGGCTATGTCGTCCAGGCTGGCGTTTGCGCCGGCATGGGTAAACGTCTCCTTGGCGACTTCCAGAATGCGTTCGCGATTCCGCTGGGCATCCGTGCGCGGCTTTCGGAGGGTAGGTTGTGGAGGCTTCGTGACCATCAAAAAAAATTTTTGCAACCGGAGACTGTCTCCGTTTATCCTATGTTTGTAATTCGGAGACATCCTCCGTTTTATTCGGAACAGGGCAGCCTGTCAAGAAGCTGCCGGTTTCTTTCTCTTTTGTTCTTTTTTATTTCAGGAGGTCTGGAGCATGAATCAATTCGCAATCGATAGACCGCCAGAGCATGTTGACCCTGACTGCACCGAGTTGATGAAGTTGGCGGACAAGGAGTTGGCATCATTTTTCCATGCTGTAACGAAGTTGTTTGGCTCGGAACAGGCGGAACTCTCAGCGCAAGACTGGCTTCACGAATTGGCAGCAAACGATCGCCTGCCGTCTTCGGCCCGTGAGTGGCGGCGGATTACGATCAAGGTTTCTACCCAGCTAGCATCCCGAATGCAGGCTCGATCCAAGGCACTGCAACCCATTTAACACGTAACACTCCCTGCAACAGGCGAACTATCCCGATCTCTCGGGAAAACGAAAATCGTGACACTCAATAACAGGGGGAAAGAGATATGCGCGTTTTTGTTACCGGTGCTAGCGGCTTCATCGGGTCGGCACTAGTCCGCGAATTGCTTGATGCAGGCCATCAAGTGCTTGGCCTCTCTCGCTCGGATGAGGGGGCCGCCTCGCTCAAGGCGGCGGGAGCCGAAGTGCATCGCGGCTCGCTCCATGACGTCGACAGTCTCCGCCGCGGAGCGGCCGCATCGGACGGCATCATTCACCTCGCCTTCATCCACGATTTTTCGAAATTCAAAGAGAATTGCGAAATCGACCGGAAGGCGATTGAGGCTCTCGGCTCCGCCATCGAGGGCTCCGACAAACTTCTGATCGTCACTTCCGGAACGGGGATGTCGAGCGCAGGCGCGGTCCGTCCGGTCACGGAAGACGATCCGCCGGTGAGCTCGGATGTAGTCCCGCGTGCAGCAACAGAAGAGGCAGCGGCCTCGATTGCGGCACGCGGCGTTCGAGTTGCCATTATGCGGCTTCCACAGGTCCACGACACCACGAAGCAAGGCCTGGTCAGCTATTCCATTGCGGTCGCCCGCGAGAAAGGCGTTTCAGCGTACGTCAGCGAAGGACGAAACCGCTGGCCTGCGGCTCACGTCCTCGACACCGCACGTCTGTATCGTCTGGCGCTGGAGAAGGGAAAAGCCGGAGTCCGGTATCACGCGGTGGCCGAAGGGGGAGTCGCCACCCGGGATATTGCTGAGAGTATCGGTCGAGGCTTGAAAGTGCCCGTGGTCTCCATCTCACCAGAAGAAGCCCCCAAACACTTCGGCTGGCTCGGAATGTTTGCCGGATGGGATATGCCCGCGTCCAGCACAAAGACACAAGAAAAACTGGGATGGCGCCCCACGGGGCCAGGCCTCATCGCCGATCTCGACAACATGCACTACGTCCAGGCCTGAACAGTACGCCAAGGAGAGGAGAATAGAAATGCCAGCTACAACGACCAGTTTTGGAGCAACCTCAACTACAGACGAAGTTTTGTCTGGAATCAATCTCAGCGGCAAACGAATTTTTGTTACCGGCGTCTCGGCCGGGCTCGGAGTGGAAACATCGCGATCGCTGGTGGCGCACGGTGCACACGTCGTGGGCGCCGCACGAGATCTGAAAAAGGCTGCGGCGGCAACAGAGCAGGTGCGTAAAAACGCAGCGACCAGCGGCGGCAGCTTCGAGGTGGTCGAGTTAGATCTAGCTGACCTCAAAAGTGTGCGCGCTTGCGTCGACAAACTCTTGGCGAAAGGCGAACCGTTTGACGTGGTCATCGCTAACGCCGGCGTGATGGCTACGCCATTTGGCCACACAGCCGATGGCTTTGAAACGCAGTTCGGCACCAATCACCTCGGACATTTCGTTTTGGTAAACCGGATCGCGCCGCTTATTCGCGATGGCGGCAGGCTGGTCAACCTGTCTTCGTCGGGCCATCGCTTCTCGAATGTGGACCTCAACGATCCCAACTTTGAGCGGACCCCGTATGACCCGTTCGTTGCGTACGGGCGATCGAAGACGGCGAACATTCTCTTTGCCGTAGCATTCGATCGGCGGCATCGTGGTCGCGGCGTGCGCGCGGCGGCTGTGCATCCGGGAGGCATTCAAACGGAACTGGGCCGCTACATGGAACCCGGCGCACTCGAAAAAATGGTCAGCCAGATCAACCAGCAACTCGCGAAGGAGGGGAAGGGGCCGTTCCAGTTCAAGACCGTTCCTCAAGGTGCGGCCACGTCGGTTTGGGCTGCCGTAGTCGCATCGGCGGAAGAGGTTGGTTCCCAATATTGCGAGAACTGCCACGTCGGCAAGGTCGTCTCTGACGACGCGGTAATCACGGCGATAAGCGAAGGTGTTCGTGCCTATGCGCTCGATCCAAAGAACGCGGAAGCGCTCTGGAAGAAGAGTGAAGAACTCGTCGGCGAGTCGTTCTAACCTTCATTTCTGAATACAAAGGGGCACGGCTTAACACCGTGCCCTTTTTCAACTTTCGAACGAAGCTCTACTTACTGAATGATGAACTGCGCTGGTCCGGGCGGCAGCTTCGGCAAAGGCCGTTCCGCCCTGATCTGTTCTTCCAAGGTTTTGATTAGTTTGCTGAGAGACTCGGCCCGGGCGCGGCAATTACGGGCGCGCTGTTCGGCATCCTGCAAAGAGAATGTGCCGGTGAGATACGTCTTCAGGCGGTCGAATGCGTCCGCAGTCTCCAGCCAGTGTTCACGTTCCTTTTTCAGGATCGACACCATACGTTCAGGAGTCAATCGGTCGTCATTCCAGATGATTGCCATGCACCAAGCATCTACCCTAAACGTCACTCCGGCAAATTACCGCGGTAATATCGAATGGATTCAGATAGTTACGGCAGGGAGACAGTCTCTCGCCGTTGCGCGATGGCACTGCGCTCGCGCGATTCGCGGAGCCGTTCCATTCCCCAGATCATCAGGCGATAACCCAGCAGCACGGCGAGAACAGCCCCGTATTTGATCGGACGACGGGTATCGAATTTCACCAGCCAAAGGAAGTGGAAGATCCCGAGTACCGCGGTGACATAGACCAGTTGATGGAGCCGATGCCAGCGTTTGCCGCCCAGGCGGCGGATCCAGCCGGTGGTGGAAGTGATCGCCAGCGGGATGAGCAGCACGAACGCCGTGAAGCCGACGGTGATGAACTTGCGTTTCTGAATGTCGGCGAGCATGTCGTGCAGATCGAAAAACTTGTCGAGCCAAATATACGTGAGAAAGTGCAGTGTGGCGTAGAAGAAGGCGAATAGTCCGGCCATGCGGCGGAAGCGAATCAGCCAGGGCTGCTTCAGCAGTTGGCGCGCCGGGGTTATCGTCAAAGTTACAAGCAGAAAGATGAGGGTCGCCTTGCCGGTGGCACGGGTGATGACTTCGATGGGATTGGCGCCAAGATTCCAGCGGTCCGCCCCGGCGGCGATGAAGCCGATATCGCTGGTCCAGGGCAGGATGTGAACGGCCTTCCAGACCAGGTTCAGCAGCGGCCCGAGACCAGCCGTGAAGGCAACAACTTTCAGTGCTCGAATTTGCCGGTTGGTAGGAGTCACGTTAGAAGTATTTTTTCAGATCCATTCCGGAGTAGAGACTCGCGACCTGATCGCCGTAGCCGTTGAACATCAGGGTATCGCGCTTGAAGAACTCGCCGATGCGGCGTTCCTTCTTCTGGCTCCAGCGCGGATGATCGACATTCGGATTCACATTCGAGTAGAAGCCGTACTCGTTCGGTGCGGCCGCGGACCACGTCGTGGTTGGCTGATTCTCGATGAACTCGATCTTCACGATCGACTTGATGCTCTTGAATCCATATTTCCAGGGAATTACGAGGCGAATCGGCGCGCCGTCTTGTTTCGGAAGTTCATCGCCATAGAG
>CAYWSM010000256.1:0-2218 GCA_964460935.1 uncultured Terriglobales bacterium
ATGAACACCGTGTAATGATTAATGGTGTTCTCGTTTCCGCTCACGTTCCAATAGACTCCGCTAGCCGAACTCGAACCTTCGATCGAGACGCAGTTGTCAATGCCGGACTCGATGGCGGTGCCTTCCTCATAGTCGTTCCACGTTACCAGTTGCAGCGATTCCAATTGATTGCCGGAGGAATAGTACTGGCCAATTTCCTTGAACGTGTTCAGCCAGTTCTGGCCGCAATTCTGGTTGATTATGCGATGGGAACCCCAGGGAGAACCTGTATCGTTGAAACCTTTTACCGCGGAGCCGACGGTGTGTTTGCCGGAGTCGGCTGTGGCATTGGCATAGAAGTCGTTGAAGTACGCCTCACCCCAGTCGAGAACATTGCCGAAGGTGCCGACCCATGAGAAGCCGCCGTCGGAATACGAGTAGTGGAAACCCGATGAGTTCTCAAAAATGAACAGGGGATTGCCGGCAGCGTGATTCCGAACATAATTCCAATCGACGCCCATAAATTCCACGCCGAAAAAGAAGACTACCGGCTGGTTATTCAGCCGCATGTAATTTGCGGACTGCATGTACTTCTCGGACGCATAAGCTAGTGAGTTAACGACGCTGTTCGTCGGATTCCCGGCGACGCTGCCCGCGTCGATCATCAATGCAAACTGGAATCCCGAGTGCTGCTCGGCCGCTTTAAGCATGGCCATCGTGCTTGCATCCTCAAACGAAGCATTCTGGCCGTACCAATCCACAACAACGCCCTGGATCCCGCGGCTGATCATGTCCTCGACGGTTTTGGCGGCCTGCTTGGGGTCTTTGCTAGAGTAGCCGATGTCGATGTGCGACGACTGCCCAAACCATGGCATGTAGTGGGCATAAATTCTCGTGCTGGCACCGGGATAGAGCAGTGAGCGCGTGTCCACCTTGCTGACGTTCCCGGCGGCAGCATTGCCGTTGGGTAATCCTGGAAATTTATCGGCAACGCTGGTGTTGTTACTGGTTTCAGCAGCTAACGTCGTCGTAGGTCTTACAGTAGTCCCGGCAAAAGCATGGTTCAGAAAAACTATTGCAAGTACGAACGACGTGAAAAGACCGGTTCGTTGCATCGCGTATCCTGGTTGTGGAGTCAGGGTTAGGTAAAACGGAACATCCGGGATGTACGGCAGCTCCCTTAACCCAAGCCTCCGAGGCATTCTGGCGGGAACTGGCCTATGGTCCTACCGAGTGAACGGCCTAGTACCTGTTAGCGGTTTGTCTTAATCGCTTCGTGAATTGCCCTGACGAGCGGAAGTGGAAGTGCGGTCGTTGATCGGATTGAACCGCCATAGTTATGCCGGAAAGGCCGTCTGGTTACTCTCTGGTTGGCGGACACTGACCTCGCGACGATCGTGTGATACAAAAGACGGGAATGATCAAGTCAATCCACAAGCTTCTGGCGCCGAAAAGCGAGGCCGATTACCAGGCGCTGCTTGCGTTCTTTGACGCGCTAGGCGTGATGCACGGCGAGTCGTGGAACGGGCGGCGATCGAAGGGCGTGAAACTGGATGCGCCGGAAGCGGGAGTCGAGTTAGGGATTGGCGAAGGGTTTCCGAATGCCGACCTGGTCATCGAGTGCGACAGCGCGGATATGCTGTTCGCACAGGCGCAGAGGCACAAACTGAAAGTCCTCGATGAGCCGCGCGATTGCGATTGGGGCGCGCGGATGTTCTCGCTCGAACTGCCGGCCGGGTTCGGCAAGCTGGCGGTTTTTTCGTACAACGAGAACTGGCGCAACAAGACGATTGAAGGCGATCTCGATGCAAGCGCGATGAAGTTTGCGGTGGTGGTGTCGCGATTCAATGCGTTCATCACGGAACGCCTGCTGGCGGGGACGCTTCAGGCCCTGCGGCAGAGTGGTGCGAAGAACGAGAACGTAGAGATTGTGAGAGTGCCAGGGGCGTATGAGATTCCGAGCGCATCTCGGATGCTGGCCGAAACAAAAAAGTACAACGCGATTGTGTGCATCGGGTGCCTGCTGCGCGGCGATACGGCGCACTACGACGTGATCGTGAACGAAGTCGGGCGAGGCGTGGGGCAGTCGGCGCAAGAGACAGGCGTGCCGCATGCATTCGGCGTTCTGACCTGCGATACGCTGGAGCAGGCCATCGACCGCGCGGGATTGAAGATGGGGAATAAGGGGTTCGAGGCGGGGCTGGCGGCGGTGGAGATGGCATCGCTGAAGAAGAAAGTA